>CAZHMZ010000053.1:0-20934 GCA_964532655.1 uncultured Anaerolineaceae bacterium | reverse complement strand
GGCGGCTCTGCCGCGATAACGGCCAAAGACGTGTTCCTCCGCCCCCTGCCATAATAACAGCATAGTAATGTTTCAGAGGTTCACTCATTTTGTCGACTCACTCCCATAACCTGATGATGACTCCCGGACCACAGAATAATTCATCGGCCCGGATTTGTATACCATCCCTTTCAACTCCAGCAGGGTCAGGGTAGAAGAAACCACCGCCATGGATAACCCTGATTTGACATGGATTTCATCCACATGGGTTGGGTAATCTCCTAAAACCTGCAAAACCTGTGCCTCTACATCATCAACCGGCAGCAGCTTTCGCGCCGTTTGTGATTGATTGACATGTTTGTATTGTAATATCTCCAAAAGCTCTTCGAAATCCACCAATGGGCGAGCACCCTGCCGGATTAAGTCATTGGTACCTTTGCTTTGGGCGGCATAAATACTACCGGGTACAGCGAAAACTTCACGCCCCTGTTCGGCTGCAAACGTGGAGGTGATTAACGCTCCGCTGGTGGCAGCCGCCTCAATCACCACAGTGGCAGAGGTCAGCCCGGAGATGATCCGATTGCGGGGCGGAAAATTCACCCCCTCCGGAGCAGTACCGGGGCAATAATCGCTGATCACAGCCCCTTGCTGGGTGATCTGCTGGTAGATCATTTTATTTTCAGGCGGATACACCACATCCACGCCGCAGCCAAGCACGGCCAGCGTTCTTCCGCCGGCCTGCATACTGGATGAATGCGCCGCGGCGTCGATGCCCCTGGCCAGTCCGCTGACCACGGTGATCCCATGCCGGGCCAGGAAAGCGGCCAGTTCGCTGGCGACCTGCTTACCATAACCGGTCATGCGGCGGGTGCCCACAATCGCCACCGCCCAATCATCTTCCGGTTGAATGCTCCCCAGGATATACAGCACCGGCGGCGGCTGATCGATTTCACGCAGCTTTCTGGGGTAGGTATCATCCAGGCTGGTCAGAATTTGGATGCCCTTGTTTTGAATACTGGAAAATAATTGTTGAGGATCGATTTTCCTTCGGTTTTCAATCACCTGAAGAGCCAGTTTTTCGCTCAACCCTGCGGCGATCAGCGCATCCAGCGGCGCATCCCAGGCAATCGAAAGATCGCCAAAAAAATGCAGCAGCCGTTGCATTCTGACAGCGCCAATTCCGCGAATATGATTGAAACCCACCCAGTAGATACGCGGATCCATGCCATTAATCCCATTCAGGCGGAGATATGACGATCCTTTTCCTGTCGAGATCAACCAATTTCAAAACGGATTCAATCGCCGGAACCAGCAGTTCCTTGCCTTCAGGCGTATTGATGACATATACGTCATTGGCTCCCGTTTCCAGGATCTCGGTCAGTTCACCTAACAGCTCTTCCTGCTCATTGAAAACCTGCAGCCCTACCATCTGGTGAAAATAATACTCTCCCTTTGGCAGCGATGGCAGTTCGGAAGTTTTCACATACACCATCTCATTACGCAGCGATTCCACATCTTCCGGTGTTTCCTTGCCCCGAAAGCTGACGAGTAAGCCCTTGTTGTGGCTTCTCACAGCGATGATGGTCATGAGAGTATGCTCATCACCAATGTAGACTCGTTTCCCACGCTGAAGCCGCTCCGGAAAATCGGTCATCACCTGTAAGAGTACTTCCCCCTTCAAGCCGTGCGGCTTTCTGATCTGTCCGACAACTAAGTACAACGGCTCGCCTTGTTGGGGCGAGCCTGTTGATTTTGGTTGGTCGTTTTGTTCGGATGCCTGTGCCCCGCTCATCGTGGCTCAACAACATCCAGATAAACCTGCTTGCCTTCCCTTACGGCTACGACCCGTGACAAAATACGCATTGCATTGGCAACACGGCCGCCCTTGCCGATGACACGCCCCATGTCTTCTTTGGCAACCTGTAACTGCAAACGAATTTTATTCCCGGATCGATCCTGACGTACCCTCACATCCATTGGATTATCTGCCAGGGATCGTGCAATATATTCAATTAACTCTTTCACAATCTGTCCTTTCCCGGACTTCAAACCCGGATACCAACTTGACTGTACAGGATTATTTTGCCGTCCGGTTCTTGAAGAATGCGTCCGCTTCGGCAAGCAGTGTATCAACATTCTCGCCGGCTTTGAAACGCTGAAAACGATCCAGAATCCCGGTGCTCTTGAAGAGGCGCTCGACGGATTCGGTCAATTGTGCCCCGTTGTTCATCCAGTGATAAACACGGTCTTCTTTGACGTCCAGGGTGAAAGGTTCAGTGCGGGGGTTGTAGTTGCCCAGAATTTCCAGGAACTTCCCATCACGAGGGCTTTCACTGTTGGCAGCAATCACACGATAACTGGGTTGATTGCGTAAACCGACACGACGCAAACGAATTCGTACCATTTTTTGTATTTCTCCTGATCCTGTCTAATTTGTTTTTATCAGTCGTTGGTCAAAATGCGGAAGAGTTTGAGGGTACGCAGAAGGGAAGCGTCTCTTCCGATTCTAACGCTAACGTAATAAACGAGATAAATCCTTTGTTCCTGACTTCTTAATCATCTTGAACATACGCTGCGCATCACGGAATTGCTTCATGATGCGGTTGACATCCTGGACGTCGGTACCAGATCCGCGAGCGATGCGGCGCCGACGGCTGGCGTTGAGTACGTCCGGGTTTCGTCTCTCATGCTTTGTCATCGAGTTGACGATGGCCTCGGCCAGTTTCATCTGGTCTTCTGCCTGCCCCTGCGGCATGGATTTGGCGGCAGCTCCCAGGCCCCCCGGCAGCATTTCCAAAATCTGCTGTAGCGGACCCATTTTTCGGATTTGTTTGAGCTGCTCGGTGAAGTCTTCCAGCGTGAATTCACCGCTCATCAACTTTTTGGCTTGTTTCTCGGCTTGTTCCTGATCGAATGCAGTTTCCGCTTTTTCAATCAGACCGATGATGTCGCCCATGCCCAAAATGCGTGACGCGAGCCGTCCGGGGTCATACGCCTCGATGGCATCCACGCCCTCGCCGGTGCCCAGATATTTAATCGGTACGCCGGTGACGCTGCGAATGGAAATGGCCGCACCGCCGCGGGCATCGCCATCCATCTTGGTTAAGATCAGACCGGTCAGCGGGATGGAATCACGGAAACCTTCGGCCACGCCCAACGCTTCCTGACCAATCATGGCGTCGATCACCAGAATGGTGTCGGCGGCAACCACTTTGGAATGAATGGCAGATAATTCATCCATCAACTGCTGGTCAAGCTGAGACCGGCCGGCGGTGTCGACGATCATCACCGAATAGCCGCCTTTTTGAGCGGTCTCATACACCTGTTGTACCATTTTAGGCGGGTTGACGCCCGGGGTGTGAAAAACTTCCACCCCGATCTTTTGACCCAGCGTTTGCAGTTGTTTCACGGCTGCCGGGCGGTATGGATCAGCGGCTACCAGCATCACCCGCTCACCCTGCGAGCGTAAAAGACGCGCCAGCTTGGCAGCGGCGGTGGTTTTACCGGAGCCCTGCAGGCCAACCAGAATCACCACGCGCGGTTTGGCACCGGTCAGGTTCAACGGAGCCGGATCGCCAAGGGTGTGAATTAATTCTTCATGGACAATTTTGATCACTTGCTGGGCAGGGTTTAACGCTCTGGACACTTCTGCGCCTACTGCGCGTTCTTTCACCCGTTTGACGAAGTCTTTCACCACGCTGTAATGGACATCTGCTTCCAATAAAGCAATACGAACTTCCCGCATGGCGGTGTCAACGTCTTCTGTTGACAGTTTGCCATGCCTGCGAAGTTCTTTAAAGATGTCGTTCAGACGTTCCGATAAACTCGCAAACACGTGATGTTATCCCTGCTCTAACGGCGTTTCCTATTATATAGGATCTCGGTTACGCCAGCAAACCTGCATTTTAGCTTGTAGTGAGTGAAAGGTCAAGGGTGACCGCTGGCACGAGATTGAAGAAGGAGACAGATTGTACTGTCTCCTTCTTCCACATATGGAATACCGATAAACTCAAATGCGGTACCAGTATTATTGGCCTTGCAGCAGAACTCTGCCTGGTTTAGCCCCTGTCAGCTTCTTGTCGTGATAAACAACTTCGCCGCCGACAATCACATAATCAATGCCATCTGCCAGTAAATTGGAATTCAGGAAATTGGCGGTATCCTTGATCGTCTCATAATTGAAGATCACCAGGTCTGCATCGTAGCCGTCTTTGATCACACCCTTGGTGGGGATCATGGCTGCTTCAGCACTGCGAGAGGTCATCTTGGAGATCATCTTCTCAAGCGACAGGACACCTTTTTCCTTAACAAAGTAGCGGATGGCTCTCGGGAAGGAACCGTATGCGCGAGGATGCGCTCTTTCTTCGGCTGATTTGACAATACCATCCGTGCCAACCACCACATGGTCATTTTGGATGATACGGAATACGTCATCCTCGCCCATGCTGGAATAGATAGCCGTAGCCACGCCCTGGTTGGCGATCAATGTGTCAAACAAAACATCGTACGGATCCAGGTTGTGCTGGCGTGCGTACTCACCGATGGTAAGGCCTTCCACTGCAGGGGTTTTTGCTGCGCGTGAAATAAATACGCCATCAAAACCATTGCAGTTGCGCACCTGGTTCTCAAAGTCATCACAGGTCTCGATTTCGTGCCTGATCTGGGCGCGTTGATCCGGGTCTTTTAGATATTCCACCATCCCGCCAATGCCTTTGGTGAAGTATTTGGGCGGGATGCAAACATTCAGGTGAGTCATCGAGGCAGTATAAGGGTACTGGTCTGCCGTTACCTGCAAGCCTTCACGATTGGCGTTGTCGATCAGTTTCAGCATCTGCTCTGACAAACCCCAGTTATTGATCCCGCATACCTTCAGGTGAGAGATTTGAAGTTTCACGCCGGAGCGACGGGCAACCTCAATTGATTCTTTGATCGATTTCAGCACATCCTGTGATTCATTGCGCATATGGGTGGTGTAAACGCCGCCGTACTCTTTGACGATTTTGGCAAGTTCGACAATTTCGTCGATGTCCGAGTATGCGCATGGAATATAAATCAAACCGGTCGAGAAACCCATGGCGCCGTTTTCCATGGCTTCCCGCAGCATCGACTTCATGTGCTCCATTTCAGCCGGTGTGGGTTTGCGATTGTCAAAACCCATGGCAGCGATACGCAGCATCACATGACCGACTAAAAACTTAACATTTTCCGGAAGTTTCAGACTTTTGGCGTAATTAAGGTAACCGCTAAACGTAGTAAAAGATGACATATTTTCCGGCAGCGTGTCGGTAAAGATTGCCAGGCCCTGCGCGGTGAGATCCAGTTTCGCAGGATCCACGGGAGCCATGGAAAAACCACACTGTCCGGCAATATGGGTAGTGATCCCTTGAGAGATTTTCGAGAGTGACGCAAACTCGCGGCCCAACGGCACGTCGCCGTGGGAATGCGAATCAATGAACCCGGGACAAACATACAGCCCGGTGCAGTCGATCGTATTTTGAGCCTCTACAGCCGCATTATTGGAGAGAACAGAAAGCTTGCCGTTTTTGCATGCAACGCTTCCGATAAAGCGGGGGGCTCCAGTTCCATCAATGATCGTTGCATTCTTGATGAATAAATCATACATGGCTCTCTCCTCAACTTCCTTTGAAAAGGTATCGCCTTCCACCCTCAGGGGAAAGGTATCGTGAAAGGCGATACCAGTTGCTACATTTTCCCGTGCAGGATTGGCTTTTTCAGGTGGAATGTCCGTCACTTGATTGTAACACGACCAACTTACACTCCTGTTTTATTCAAACACAGACCTAAACTGACTACAACCAAAGTAGCCAGGTTTCCGACCGTATTACTTCACAAACCAACCAGTAGTGCTGTTACGAACAGGATTGACAAACCGTGATAAAAAAGCGAATGCCGCAGCGGTGAATAACCTGTCAATCGTCGAACTGGAAACAAACAAAATTTACTCGAGGCTTTGTTTGGAGAACTATTTATTGATCAGCATGGACCCAAAAAAGGATGATTCCCGTCAGTTTCCTCAAATATTCATAACCAAATTGAAGGAAATGGGTTAATTCAATTGATCCGTCTCTGCCTGATTGGCAGTTTTGAGGGTGATTTTGTTGGTAAAGAGGAAAAAATGTCTGAGATAGCCATCGTAACCGATAGTACCGCCAGCATTCCGCAGGAACTCATGGCTGATCTGCCCATCACGGTCCTGCCGTTGAATATTATCTGGAACGGCGAAACTTATCAGGAAGGAATTGATATCGACGTAGATGAGTTTTATACCCGGCTGAAGACCGAAAAGACATCTCCAACCACATCACAGCCCAGCCCGGAAATGTTCAGGCGCGTCTATCAAAAGCTCCTGGACGAACGAAAAGAAGTCGTTAGCATCCATATTTCAGCCCGTCTGTCCGGAACCGTTTTTTCGGCCATGCAGGCGCGCAGTCAATTGGATACCGATCGGGTGGAGATTGTCGATTCGCGAGTGGCTTCCATGGCGCTGGGATTTTCCGTGCTGGCAGCCGCCAGGGCAGCCAAAGAAGGAGCATACCTCGAAGAGGTAAAGGCCATCGCGGAACGATGCAGCAGCAATGCCGGCGCCCTCTTCACCGTAACAACACTTGAATACCTGCACCGCGGCGGGCGCATTGGGGGCGCGAGCGCCTTTTTGGGGACAGCCCTGGATCTCAAACCGATCCTGATGCTGGTGGATGGAAAAATTGAACCCGTCGAACGCGTCCGCACCATGAGTAAAGCGTTGGACCATCTGGTCGTGCAATTGAAGAAGCAGATCGGGAAGAAATCACCGCTCAACTTTGCCGTCATCCATGCCATGTGCCCGGAAGAGGGTCAAAAATTGCTGGATCGGCTTTGCGACGCTTTCCCCACCAACCAGATTGACAGCGCCATCCTCAGCGATATCAGTCCGGTTATCGGCACACATACCGGGCCCGGTACACTGGGGATCGCTTACATGACTGGTATCTAAGTGTGTGTGAAACCCTCTGATGAATAGAACGGGCAGCAAGGCTGCCCGTTTTTTGTCACTTCTTTTGGTACAATTTAGCCATCATTTTTTGGGAGAATTATGAAGATGAAAAATTATCCAGAGATTGGCATTCAGGTGACAGATATATTGCTCCCCCGCCCCGGGATCAATATGACACAATGGTCGGTCATTGCATGTGATCAATTTACCTCACAGCCAGATTATTGGGAAAATGTTAGAAAACTGGTTGGCAGCAGTCCCTCCACCCTCAATCTGATTCTTCCCGAAGTGTTTTTAGGGAAAACGGAAGAACAAAAACAAACAGAGTTGACCCGTCAAAAAATGGCAGAATACCTTGCCGGTGATGTCTTTGTGGAAAAAGAAGGCGTCATTCTGGTAGAACGCAAGGTAGATAATAAAACTCGTCATGGATTGGTGTTGGCGCTCGACCTGGAACAGTATGACTACAACAAAGGATCCAAGAGCCTGATCCGCGCAACCGAGGGCACCATCATTCAACGGCTTCCACCCCGTATCAAAATCCGTGAAGGCGCGCCGCTGGAACTCCCTCACATTTTGGTACTGATCGACGACCCGGATTGCACTGTCATCGAACCCTTTACCAATAAAAAAGTCGAATTACAGAAGATCTATAACTTCAACTTGATGATGAGCAGCGGCCATCTGACCGGTTATATGATCAACCAGGATGCACACATTCAGCAACTGGTGGAAGCCATCAAGAAACTGGCTGATCCCGATGCGTATTGCCAGAAATACGGTGTAGACATTGAAACCGGCGTTCTTCTGTTTGCCATGGGCGATGGAAACCATTCACTGGCCACCGCCAAAGCCATATGGGAAAAGAACAAAGCTAAAGTGGGGATGGATCATCCCTCCCGTTACGCATTGGTGGAGATTGAAAACATCCACGATCAGGGGCTGGAGTTTGAACCGATCCACCGTGTGATTTTTGATGTGAAAGAAAATCCGGTTTCAGCCATGCGAAATTACTTCCAGAACAATTTCCGCGTGGTTTCGGTAGCCAGCGCGAATGAAATGAAACGCACTGTTGATGGTCAGACCGGCAGCGAGCATGCCATCGGTCTCATTCAGTCCGACGGTTTCTCAGTGGCTTATATCAGCAACCCCTCCAGCAACCTTCCGGTTGGGACCATCCAGGCTTTCCTGGATGAGTGGTTGAGCAAGGGCAAGGCCAAAGAAATCGACTATGTTCACGGCGCTGAAACAGTGGTTGACCTCGGCACGGAATCCGGGAATCTTGGCATCTACCTGCCCGCCATGCAGAAATCAGAATTGTTCAAAACGGTCATCCTTGATGGCGCTCTGCCCCGAAAAACCTTCTCCATGGGAGAAGCGCATGAAAAACGCTTTTACCTGGAATGCCGCAAGATCGCCTGATTGATGGATAACTCAACGCCTTTACCCGGTCAACCTTACATCCAGGATATCCATCTGGAGAAGCTGGAAACCGGCTTCCGGGTAAAGGTGATGATCGTGAACCACGGCAAACCGGTTGATTTACGGATCCGGGCTGAAGACGGTCAGGGTAATCTGCTGAAAGAGATGACCGTGATCGAGACCCCGGATGCAATCAACTCATACGTTTTGCACATGCCTGTATCGGAAGGCGGCATGATCCACATCACCGCCTGGCTTCAAAGTGACACCCTGGGCGTGTTTCAGCAGTTTCAAAAAACCTTCCAATTCTAAAAATAACCGCCTGACTTGTAACAGTCAGGCAGTTTTCATTTGCTATTAATTGCTGGTCAGGCATTAAGCCAGACGCACATGAACATCATCAGAATTACGAAACGCAAACATAATTATGGGGCGGGCATAGTGTTGGGATACACT
Source organism: uncultured Anaerolineaceae bacterium (assembly GCA_964532655.1). Taxonomy (GTDB): domain Bacteria; phylum Chloroflexota; class Anaerolineae; order Anaerolineales; family Anaerolineaceae; genus JAJFTV01. Next base: position 12,083 of record CAZHMZ010000053.1, on the reverse strand, counting down.
GCTTCTGAAAATGTAACCACAACGCCATCCACATTGTTACCTGATACCTGATAAGGGGTTCCATCCGGTATTTTTACGATCTTCTCCTGGTAATCCGGCTCCTTGTTCTCCTGCAAAGGAAAATAAAATATTTCAAAGATGCCCGATTGGCTATTCAGACGGAGCGGTTTTTCTGGAAAGGGAAACTGTTTAAGATACTCTGTGTATTCTTCCAGGGTTAAATTTTCCCTGGTCATTATTTCTGAATGTGGATGACCTACATACCGAAAATGCCAGGGCTCGTGGGCAATGCCTGTTATACGCTCCCGTCCGGCCGGGTAGCGCTCGACAAACCCATGCTGTACGGAAACCTCGCGAAAACGGGCACATATACCTGTATAGGAAAAAACCGGGCGAATAAAGTCAATTACACTTCTATTTTCTGCAAGGTCAATTGCCAGTCCAGTTTGATGTTCGCTGCATCCCGGAAGGGCAACATATTTTCGAGTAAATTCGATCCCATGCTCACGTAGAGAATCTGCATATATTTCCTGTTGTTCCTGCATGGTTCGGTAGCCGCTAACCGGGACAATCTCATGGTCGCAGTTTAGCAGGTTCATGACATCTGACAGCGCTTTTGCCGCCTGATTTTCCATAAGAATCTCAGCGGTGTCTTGGTTGACCGATACAAGGCTACTTCTGGATACCTCGCCTGGTACTGGGTGAGATGGATTCACCAGAATCAAATGCCCTCTGGTAATATCCTTTGGGTTCAATCGGAGGATGTTCATGGTTGTACTGCCAGCCTTATTAGTTCATCTAGAATAATCTGAAAGGTCATCCCAATAGCATTGAGCATATTGGGGAAGCGACTGTGCAAGGTAAAACCGGGAATGGTGTTTACTTCATTGAATACAATTTCATTATCGGAAGTAACAAACAGATCCACCCGCGCAAATCCTTTACATCCCAGCGTGCGATAAATGACTGCCGCCGTTTGCTTTATGCGTTCGGACATGCTTGCATCAATTCGGGCGGGCATGTGGATATTTGAACTTTTCAGGGTATATTTTTCAGTGTAGTCAAAGAAACCGGGTGACGTGTCATGTTGGGATAATTCAATTTCATCGACTTCACCAATCGTAAGGGTTTCATTGCCCAGAATGGCGCAGCCAACTTCAAAACCATCCACAGCTTCCTCAACAATCACCTTTCGATCATGCTGAAAAGCAATTCTTGCCGCCTTGGCCAGATCTTCAGGATTGGCAACTTTTGTGATGCCAATAGACGACCCGGCATTGGCTGGCTTCACGAACAACGGGTACTTCAGTCCTGCTGTTTGTTTTATCAGTGCTTCATCAGAAATCGGGAAACTCAAAACAATTGAGGTTGGCGTTTTTATCCCCGCCAGGTGTACAAGCCTGTGCGCCACATCTTTGTCCATGCATAAAGCAGAACTGAGCGTTCCACATCCAATGCAAGGGATACCTGCCATTTCAAGCAAGCCCTGTACCGTGCCATCTTCGCCGTTTTTTCCATGTAGAACCGGGAAGGCGACGTCAATGGGAATGGTTGTGACTTTGCTGCCATCCAATAAGAGAATACCATGGGTGATTCGGTCCGGTGAAATAACTACCGGAACGCAAAAGGACTCCTGGTTCCAGGTGTCGTCCTTAATCCGGCTGATGTTTCCGTCATATTTCAACCATTCTCCCTGGCGAGTAATGCCAAGAAGAATAATGTTGTATTTTTCAGGGTCAAGGCTCTCAATCACTGAATAAGCTGATTGTAAAGATATTTCATATTCCGTAGAATTTCCACCAAATAGAACTGCTATCGTCAATTGATTCACAAGATCAATCCTTTCTAAAATAATGAGCCTGTCCGGCTCGGCAATTGATCTTACCGAAACCAGACAGGCAATTTTGAACTTTTGGCTTAGCGAATTCTTAGGAATATCTTATGGAGGACTTATTTCTTGCTGAAATTCGAGCTTCGATTGATAGAGTTATAGTTCACCGATATGAAGTGTGACCGAAAATATTGTCTTGTTTTTATCACTATTGGCTGTTATGGTGCCCCATGAGTGACGATATTTTCTTTAGTTATAGCAAGCCACCATCCCTCCCCACTGTCTGCGATGAGCGGGAGCCATCCAGCCGGAATAACTTTTCAAAGATGGCTTCCATTAAATTAGAAAGAATGGTGTGACCATCTATTCATGATGGCTGAACTGTAACATTGCTCACATCGTCCCCAGCGAGCGGATCGATTGATTCGGTTGTTTCGATTGTTCTTTTTTACCTAATCGTTCAAAAAAACAAATCCGTCACTGCCCGTTTTCAACATAGGCATGGAACAGATCCATCGGGTTTACGGCCGTCAGTTCGCCGCTGGTTCTCCACCACAGATACTCCGCGCGTTCTTCTTCCGTGGTGGCGGCATCATAAAATGCCATCTGGTCGATCATCAGACCGGATACACCGATGCGGGTTTCAAGATGCAAATGGGCTTCCACGGTCTGGCTCTTGCCAAGCAGGTTGATCTGATCACCGCACTGGATGACATCGCCAATCTGCTGGGTGGGTTCATTGATCAGATGCCCATAAAAATGGTACAGCGATTGTCCGGGTTGAATTTGATATAGTTGGCGGATGAAAGACGGCAGATCTTCGTAAGGCGTCTCCAGAATCACTACATTACCAATTGGCGGCCGGTTGACCGTGATGCCTGCCACTCGCCCGGACAAAATCGCCCGCACCGGGATTTCATACAGATACCGGCCCTCGAAATTGTACGAACCCAGATCCACCCCATGATGCCCCACATCTGATTTTTGATTGGGCACGTTGAACTCCTGGGAGATGATCTGATCCATTTCGTTGATTTCCACCCCGTCAATCGGGGAGCAGAAAGAAGGCTCTGTCGGTGTAGGGCTGCCTATTTCAGACGGTTCCGGAAGTGTAGCAGGCGTGCTGGTTGGCTCTGCCATAACCGGTGCCGTGATTCCAGGCGTTGAGGTTTCAGTGGGATGCGCGGCCAGATCCGTGGAGGTCATTGCGGCAGCCATTGCTGCATCCTGGGTCAACTGCAAATCCATTTTTTGCTGTTTGCGAACCCTCTGCAGGGAAGGAACTACCCCAAACATCAACAGAGCCAGCAATCCTGGCAGGACCAGCAATATGATTGCGGTTCGCAGGGATGGTTTTGCTCTTGTGGTCGTTGTGTCGATCTGATCCGGATGCATAACAGTCGCTTGATTCTGCCGGCCTGTAAACCGGTAAAATGACCCTGAACGGGTTATCCCTTCGTAATTTACCTGATTTTGCGAGAAAAAATTATACCACGGGCAATTTTTTGCCAGTGTTTCCCCTTCCTGATGTGCTGAAATAACAATATTACAAGGTGATACGGTCTTTGAAAGCCAACCGGGATGAGTATAATGATGTTGACTGCCAATTTTTTGTACAGACAAATCTGGATTCACTGATGTCAGGACCGCACAGACCTGTCAATCGATTTTTTCTTCTCTCGCTGGCCGTTGTCATCCTGCTTTTGATCACCGGTCTTATTTTTGCGCCGTCTGCACAAGCCAGTCCCGATCCGGCGCGTCTTGAGGAAATTTCCGCGACCACCACACAAACATCAACCGCAGTGGTTACCTCCACTTCCTTCACGCCGGCGCCCACCATTCAAACTGTCAGTACATCCGCCCCGCAAGCCTCTACGACGGATGATCAACCGTCCGTGCTGCTTTCCCTCCTTACGCAATCCCATTACCAGTTGTATGTCTATTCGCCGTTTTCCGCCTCGTTGACCCAGTTGACCGATACCGCCTGGAGCATCATCGATCCTGAACTCAGCCCTGACGGGCAGGCGATGGTATTCAGCTCCAATCTGAACGGGTTCTGGGATCTGTACCTGCTGGATTTTAGCACCCATACATTGACCAATCTCACCCAGACATCTCAGTACGACGGCGCCCCGAGCTGGTCACCCGATGGCAGATGGATTGCCTTCGAAACGTATCTGGACGGCAATTTGGAGATCGTCATCCTGTCAACCGTACCAGGAGAGAGTGATCTTATCCGCATCACCGAAGACCCCGGCGCTGATCATTCACCCGCCTGGTCACCTGATGGACGTTACCTGCTCTTTACCACCAACCGCACCGGTAATGAAGAAATCATGCGCACCGATCTGCAGGTGACGCAGGATCGCTTCGTCAACTTGAGCCGCCAATCTGCCGCCGATGACCGTTCTGCGAGCTGGTCAGTGGATGGATCGGCTGTGTACTGGTCACGTGCGCACAACGGGTCTGAGCAGATTGTGCGATATGACCCGACCGCCGGCACTGTGGAAACAATATCCTTCGGCAGCCGCCCACGGATGGACCCATCTGCCAGATATCTGCTCATCCTCAATCAGACCACTGATTACAGTCAACTCAACCTTGTTTCTCCTCAGACCGGTAAAGCGGTCACTTTACCCGTTGATCTGCCCGGCGACCTGCGTGGGATCACCTGGATACCCTCTTCCATCCTGCCGTCTGTTTTACAGAGTATCCAGAGTCTTGATCCCGATGGGGTACCCGGTGCGGTCTCTGGAACCGGGCAGCAAACCCTGGACCGCTCCGGCTCCATCACACTCAACGCCATCGAGGGAGTCAACGTACCCCAACCGTATCTCACCAGCGATGTGGTGGCCAGTTTCAACACCCTCCGCCAGCAGGTCGAACAGCAAATCGGCTGGAATTTTATGGATATTTTGGAAAATGCTTTTCTCCCCATCACCCAGCCGCCTTCACCTGAAATGGAAGAATCCTGGTTATATACAGGCCGCGCGATCGCCGTCAATACCGCTCCATTATATGGAGGCTGGATGTGTGTGGTACGGGAGGATCAATCCGGTCAAACCTACTGGCGTATCTACCTCAAAACGCGCTATCAGGATGGCTCGCAGGGGATGCCAATCCGCTCACAGGTATGGGATTTCACCACGCGTACATCCGGTGATACATCAGCCTACGAGCATGGCGGCAGCCTGGTTGTAGCCCCGCAAGGTTACTGGGTTGATTTTACTGCCCTGGCCGCGCAATACGGCTGGGACCGGGTACCTGCTGTGCCCAACTGGCGCAGCTACATGGATGGAGCCCTGTTTAACCAGTATGTTCAATTGGATACGCTTTCCTGGCAGGCTGCCATGCAAGAACTATATCCTCCAGAAGCGCTGATGACGGCCACTCGTATACCCACTAAGACGCCTACACCGATAGCAAGTCCATAACCGGACAGAAAATTTCGCCGGAATGAAACAAAAACTTCTTCTCATTTTTCTGGTGTGCCTCGGCCTGGCCGGCTGTCAGGGGATTGTTTCCGGCGGCGAGTCTTCCTCGCAGTCAGGATTATCGGCGCAGCCGCAGGTGATTGTCGTGCAGCCGACCATTCAGACCACCCCTTCACCCACAGGTTCCCCTACCGTGGATCCAGCGCTAATCCAACCCGGCGAAACCCCTACCACCGATTCTGCAAACCACGGGGGCAACACCTCACCAGTGATCGATGTGATGCAGTTGACCTTTCCCACACCCATGTCAGAACCAGTCTCGCTCTGGCGTGCCCCGCTGTTTGATACCCCCCTCGCGCTCAGCCAGTATGATCACTTTTATTTCTCGCGACCCATCGCCGCGGATCAAATCAATTGGCCCCTGCCCGATTACCGCTATGGGGGGATCTTTTTTGGCGTGGATATCGTCCACACCGGTATTGATATTCCTGCCAAACGGGGCACCACCGTCATCGCAGCCGGAGATGGGAAGGTGATCTGGGCGGGGTACGGGCTGTTCTACGGCAGCGGTGCAGAAAATGATCCATACGGCCTGGCCGTTTCCGTGGAACACGACTTTGGGTACAAAGCCCAGAAGCTGTATACCATCTATGCGCATTTGGACCGAATCGATGTGGTAATGGGGCAAACCGTCAAAACCGGCACCCCTGTGGGTCTTGTGGGTATGACTGGTAATACCACCGGCCCACATCTACATTTTGAAGTCCGTATGCAGGATGACAGCTTCTACAAAACTCGCAATCCCGAGCTGTGGATCGCACCCCCACAGGGCTCAGGGGTGCTGGCAGGTGATTTCAAGAATACAAATGGTTCATTTTTAGATCAGCAAGTGATCAATATTCGTTCTTTGTATACCGGAGAGAAATGGCAGGTATTTACCTACGGGCCAACTACTGTGCATAAGGACGACTATTATCAGGAAAACATGGTCATCAGTGATCTGCCAGCCGGGAAATACGAGATCACAGTGGATTACATCAATAAAACCTGGTCCACTTTAATTGAAATCCATCCCGGGGCCGTATCGTTTCTTCGGTTCAACGGTGAGGAGGGATTTGATTTCACACCACCGGACAGCCCATCAAAGGGTAACTGGCCGGACAGTGAATGAACTGGTTTGCGAATTCTGACCTGAAATCGACCATCTGGTATAATCTGGAAAGAAAATCATCCTTTACTTAAGAATTGAAAATATCCGTTACTTGACAATTTACTATTACTGGTTGAAAATCGATTTTTGCCAAAATTGAAAATTCAAATTTGCCTGCTGATTATGGCAAACCGGAGGGCTCGAAAATGTTTTCTTCTTTACGAAAAGCTGGGTTGATACTTGTTTTGGCTGCTTTGCTGCTCTCAGCCTGTGCAGCCAACAACCAGGAACCCACCGTCAATCCTGATACCATTTACACTTCAGCCGCCATGACTGTGGAAGCACAACTGACTGAGGCTGCAAAGTTGAACCCTACCTCTACCGTTACGGTCATGATTCCTACCGAAACCGCCACTCCAACGGTCACGGTCAGCAGCGCGGGCAATACAACCCCTGGCGGCACTACCAACCCGTTGGTCACCTCAACAATCAGTATGCTGCCCACCTTCACCGGAACAGCCCCGGTTGTATCAGCTCCCAAAGGGAAATATGAGGTGGTTGGCCAGTCTCCTGCAGATGAGACCAAAATTGCTCCCGGTACGACTTTTGAAATGAGCTGGACCATCAAGAATACCGGCACCGATACCTGGCAAAAGGATTTCACCATTCAGTTCTTCTCCGGCAACCGCATCGGCGGAGGTATTTTCACCGATAACTCCTACGATTTTGGCAAAGAGGTCAAACCTGGTGAGACCATCACCCTGACTGTCGAAATGTCGGTTCCGGATACAGAAGATACTTATTACAGTTGGTGGAAGCTGAAAGATCAGTATGGCGGTAATTTTGGCGATGTGGATATCACCATCATTGCTGATTTTGATGCAGCCCAGTGAGATTGGATTGCGGATAGTATAAAAATCGCCTCCTACTCAAAAATCCCCATATCCACTAAAATATCACTACCGGGGTAATTACCCCGGTAGTTTTTTGATACGGTTATACAATGCGTTGAAGAGAAAAAGGACAACATGAAGAGATTTAGAGTTTTGTTTGTTTTACTGGTGCTTTTGCTGCCGGCCTGCGGTTCAAAGTCAGAAAAGACCCCCACACCCGGTCCGGATGCGATTTACACATCTGCAGCACAAACCGTTGCTGTTCAGCTCACCCAGAACGCCGCCAATTTCCCGTCTGCCACCCCAACCAATACCGTCACGCCGGTGCCGCCTACCAATACCCAGGCTGTTGCTACGGTGGCGGTGTCAACGGCAACACAGCAGGTAACCATTCCGCCAACTCTGCCGGTCACTAATGATCTGGTTGAATTCATCGGCAATGATCCTGCAGACGGTACTGTCTTCGAACCGGGTGAAGCTTTCACCGTTACCTGGACCTTGAAAAATGTCGGACAGACCACCTGGACCACCTCGTATCAAATTCGGTTCTTCAGCGGGGAGCGTCTGGGTACCGGCTCCAATTCATATTCATTCCCACAGGCAGTAGCGCCCGGACAAACCCTGTCCATCTCGGCAGAATTCACGGCTCCCACAAAAGCCGGCGAATATAAGAGTAACTGGGTACTCACCAACGCGGATGGGTTGAATTTTTATCCGGTATACACGGTGATCAAAGTTGGAGCAGCCAGCGCCACCGCCACCGCAACAAAGACGTCTGTGCCAGAAATTACAAATACACCAGACACAACGACTCCCGGCAGCTAAGTTGAGATACACTAACGGGGATATCGCCGCCCTTTCTTGAGAATGTGTTCCCCAGGAAGGGCATGAGAAACGGCTGAGCATAGCTGAGCATATGGGACGAACCTATTCAGGATCACAGTCTCAGGATGGAAGTCTCAATCCGTTGACGGTTGAGGAGCGCCTGCGGGAAACTGTTTCGAAGGCAGGCATCCCTCTGTTTGGTATCGTCAGCCCGGATCAGCCAGCGCACTTTGATCATTTTCTGAAATGGCTTGAAACCGGCGGCCAGGCAAGTATGGCCTACCTTTCCCGCCCGGATACAGTTGAAAAACGCCGAAACCCGAAATCGTTAATGGAGAATACCCGCTCCATTCTCGTTTTCGGGTTTCCTTATCCGCTCAATTATGTGGAACCTCCACCGAGTTCTGGAGGTTGGGGACAAATCGCTGCCTATGCCGGCAGCCGGGATTATCATACTGTTCTGCCGGAGCGTCTGGGCTCACTCATTCCCCGCTTTAAAGAGATCATTGGGCAGGAAATCAGGTATCAAATATTTACCGATTCCACCCCCATTCTTGAACGCGACCTGGCCCGATCGGCTGGGCTGGGGTGGATCGGCCGGAATGGCTGTCTGATATCGCCGAAATACGGCTCCAGTTTTCTGCTGGCCGAGATGTTCTGTGATGCGCCGTTGCAGCCTTCACAGCCGTTTGAGGCGGATCGCTGCGGAACCTGCCGTCGCTGTGTGGATGCCTGTCCGGCCGGTTGTATCAACCCGGATCGCACGCTCGACGCCAACCGCTGCCTCTCGTATCTCACCATCGAAAATAAAGGCCCCATCCCATCTGCTTTGCGCGATGCGGCAGCAAATCACCTGTTTGGCTGTGACGTCTGCCAACAGGTTTGCCCATGGAACCATACACCGCACCCTGAGATGATCGTGCCGGAGATCCAGTCTGGCCGGCTTCCCGAATGGATGAATTTACTGGAGGTTGATCGGCTTTCGCCGAACCGTTTCAGGGAGCAGTTTGACGCCTATCCCATTGCGCGGGCCAGATGGAAAGGGTTTCTGCGAAATGCCGCGGTTGTGTTGGGAAATTCAGGCAACCAGCAGGCTATCCCCGTTCTGCAGGCGTTACTGGATGAGAATCCGGAAGCAATCGTTCGAGCACATGCAGCCTGGGCCATCGGAAAACTGGCCCGTCTTCCAGGCAGTGAACCGGCTCGTGAGATTCTGACACGCCGCCTTTCACTTGAAACGGATATTACAGTCCGGGAAGAAATTCAACAGGCGCTGCTTCAGGGTTGAAAGCTGTGGATCACGGCAGCCATTGGGGAGAATGCCCGCCCTCGGCCAGCAGCTCCTGTTCCTCAGTGGATAGCTTCCACAACATCACATCCGGAGCGGCTGAAGCGGATCCCATTTCATAACGCTGCAAAACCATCATCTGTGAAAACGGATCCCAGTGATAGTTGGCAAAGTTATACAACGGCTCATTGGTGATCTGTTCGCCTTTTTGTGTCTGTGCATCCGCCAGCCACAACTGGCGTGTTGGTCGGTCGCTGTAACAGCGCTCACCAAACACAATCCACTTCCCATCCAGTGACCAGACCGGTGCGCTGTAATCGCGCTGCCCGTTTAATTCCTGAAGTGGTGAACCCGTTATTTCCAGGGTCAAGGGGTTCACTTCCTTCAAATCCTTACACGGGCTGTCCTGCTCTGAACCGGTACAGGCAAATACCATTTGCGAACCGTCTGACGCCCATCCGCCCGTTTCGCTGGATTCGCAGTCCACCACGGAGACTTTCAGGCTGTCGAGAAACAGAAATTGGATTTGAAAACGGGTTTCATTCACAAATGCCAGCATGCTTCCGTCAGGTGACCATTTCAGATCACTCACCCGCCCTCCACTCTGCTCATACAGCACCTGTGCTTCCTGCGACCCGGTTTTCTTCAACAAGATCCGGGATACCACCTCGCCGGCATCGGTGCGGCTGTTCCGCACAAAAGCGTAGTCACCGCTGCTCGGCAGAAAGGCAACATCCGTACAGGTATCAGACCCACAGGCTTCTGCTTGCAGCATATTCTCACCGTTTCGGTCGATCGTCCACAAATCAAATCCGTTTTGAGAATTGATGACACTGAAGACAATCTGTTCACCGCCGGGGCTGACTGCGTAATCCTGAATGCCGCCGTTGGTTGAGGTGAGTCTGCGGGGTTGGGGGTTCTCAAGCGGGATCACCCACAGATCCGAACCCTGCTCCTGTAAAACCATATAGATGACATCAGGGTGTCGGGGTGTGAACTGCCATTGTGCCTGCCGCATGGCATGATCTGTATCGATCGGTCGAGCAGTCAATGTATAGGTCATTTCCGGATCTGCCGGGGTGGAAAACCACAGCTCCATGTCGGCTCCGTTCTGGATCACAGTAAATGGCAGTTCCGGCGCTATACCGAAATCGTACTCTATGATTTGACCATCCACCACAGGCAAACTCACTCGCGCCGGTCCCCATACGCCCATGGAATTTGAACTGGTAAAAACCGGCGCTAGTTCAGTGGTTGGGCGGTTGTTCGACCAAAACAAACCTCCTGCCAGGAGCAGAACTCCCAACAGGAGGATGATCAGAACAAGGGTTTTACGACTCTTTTTCAAATCACAAGGATTTCATTACGGGGTAGCTGTGCCGGAAGGAGCCGCCTGTTGCGGGGTGATGGATTTGGTGGCGCTCGGTGCCAGGGTGATGGTGGGGGTAACCAGATTCACCCGGATGGTAATGATCTGCCCTGCCTGAATGCTGTTTTCATCTTCAATATCATTATCATCCATGATGGACTGGACGGTTGAATTAAACCGGGCAGCGATGATCGCCAGGGTTTCACCCGTCTTGATGGTGTAATCAATTTTGGTGCCGGAAGCCAGCCCGGTGGGCAGCGGGGTCTCGGTGGGGAGAGTCTGCCCGGGCGCCGGAATGAGAATGACCTGACCGGCCACAATGGGGCAGGCGGTACCAAAATTGTTAATCGCCTGCAGTACCTGGACATCCACTTCGTATGTCACGGCGATATCCCAGCAGTTGTCGTTTTCCTTCACGGTATATTCAAAAGGACCGGAAGGGGTCACCGTCATGGTGATGGTGGGAGTTTCTGTTACCGTCGAAGTAATTGTAGCCGTCAGAGTGGGTGTGACCGGGGTTACGGTGCTGGTGGAAGTAGGAGTGGGAGTATCGCTTGCGAACAATCCCGAGATCGGATTCCCTCCTCTATCTCCGGTCAACCAGATGACCAGGACGATGATTCCTACAACCACAAGCAAAACAGCCAGACCGCCCAGAATAAAGGGCATACTGCGCTGTTTCTTGCGGTAACTGTCAATCACATTTTGTGGTGATGATTTGCCTGCCATATCAATTTCCTTTTATTTAAGATTGCGTGATGCAACTGGAGAAAAGCTTAAAACCAGCTTAGGAGCAATTCTAACACAGGATTTTTCATCCTCTGTCAAGGGTTTTATCTGTCAAATCAGGCTCTCAGGCTGGCTGGGCTTAATAATATCAGCAGGCTGCCATGCATTGGCAGCCTGCTGAAACATTCTCTGCATTTTATGATTCTTTTTTGGCCACAGGTTGAGATGTGTGGTTCGCTTCCAGGTATGTTTTCAGGAACTGCCCGGTGTAGGATTTAGGGTTTTCGCACAGTTGTTCCGGCGTTCCCTGCCCAATCAGCTCACCGCCGCGGTTTCCGCCCTCAGGTCCCAGATCGATGATGTAATCAGCCACCTTGATAATATCCATATTATGTTCGATGATGATGACCGAATTACCGTTTTCAACCAGCTTCTGCAGAACCTCAATCAGCTTATGTACATCGGCTGCGTGCAAACCCACCGAGGGCTCATCCAGCACATAAATGGTGCGTCCGGTAGCGCGCCGTGATAATTCACGGGCCAGTTTCACGCGCTGCGCTTCAC
>CAZHMZ010000052.1:10016-21089 GCA_964532655.1 uncultured Anaerolineaceae bacterium | reverse complement strand
TTTGCTTTCAGTTCGGCGAGCATCTCATCGATATTATCCACTTCAAAGCAAATGTGATGCAAACCGGGGCCGCGTTTTTCGATGTATTTCGCCATTCCGGATTCCTCGGAGGTCGGGCAGACGATCTCGACTTCGCTCTCGCCTACCGGCAGAAAAGCTACTTTGGATTGCTGGCTGGGCACTTCTTCCACATGATTCAACGTCAGACCCAACTGCTCCTGCCAGAACGGAATCGCGTTTTCCAGTTCGGGCATTGCTACTGCGATATGGTTGATTTTGATTATCTTTGCCATTTTTCACTCCAGTTTTATAACCAGGCGGGTGCCTGATATTCGCCCCAGTTGCGGCGCAGAACGTTGCAGATCTCACCCAGGGTCACATAATGATCCAGGCATTCGATGAATACCGGCATCAGGTTATCCTGGCTTCGTGAAGCGGTGTCGAGATGTCCGAGCAGTTCGGTCACCTTTACATTATCACGGCGCGCCCGTAATGCTGCCAGACGATTGCGCTGTCCCACCTCGATTTCACGATCCACCTCAAGGCTCTCGAGCTCCAGATTCTCTTCCACCTGGAAGGAATTCACCCCTACCACAACCTGCTCTTTCTTTTCAATGCGGCGCTGATACTGATACGATGCTTCCTGAATTTCCTTCTGCATGTATCCGCGTTCTATCGCGCTCATGGCCCCGCCCATCTCATCAATCTTTGCGATGTATTCGAAGGCGCGTTTCTCAATCTCGTCGGTCAGGTATTCGATCATGTAAGAACCGGCCAGCGGGTCGATGGTATCGGCCACACCGGATTCATGGGCAATGATCTGCTGGGAGCGTAAAGCCGTGCGAACCGATTTTGGGGTGGGCAGCCACAGCGCCTCATCCATACTGTTGGTATGCAGCGATTGTGTACCGCCCAATACAGACGCCAGGGCCTGGATTGCCACACGAATGATGTTATTCTCAGGCTGCTGTGCGGTGAGTGTTGAACCGGCCGTCTGGGTATGGAACCGCAGCATCATGGATTTCTGATCCTGCGCATGGAAGCGCTCATTCATAATGCGAGCCCACATACGGCGGGCGGCTCTGAATTTAGCGACTTCCTCCAGGAAATTATTGTGCGCGTTGAAGAAGAAGGACAGCCGGCTGGCAAAATCATCGATTTTCAACCCGGTCGCCAGTGCGGCTTCTACGTACGCGATGGCATTGGCAAGCGTGAAAGCAACTTCCTGAACGGCGGTGGAGCCGGCTTCGCGGATGTGATACCCGGAAATGCTGATGGTGTTCCAACTGGGGACATTCTTCTCGCAGTAGTCAAACACATCCGTGATCAGTCGCATGGATTGTTTGGGCGGGAAAATGTAGGTTCCGCGCGCAACATATTCTTTCAGAATGTCATTTTGAATGGTACCGCGCAGATTGCGTTCTTCAACACCCTGCCGGCGCCCCACGCAGATATACATGGCCAGTAAAACCGAGGCCGGCGCGTTGATGGTCATGCTGGTGGAAACCTTGTTCAGCGGGATTTCCCGGAAAAGGGTTTCCATATCTTCCAGTGATGAGATGGAGACACCCACTTTGCCTACCTCGCCGGTGGCGATGGGATCATCCGCGTCGTAACCAATCTGGGTGGGCAGGTCAAACGCAACCGACAGGCCGGTTTGTCCCTGATCCAAAAGATATCGATAACGTTTATTGGATTCATCCGCGGTGGCATAGCCGGCATACTGGCGCATGGTCCAGAAGCGCCCGCGGTACATGGTGGGCTGGATACCACGTGTAAACGGGTACTCACCAGGGAAACCCAATTCGGATAAATAATCATGGTCAATGATGTCATTAATTTCAGGCAGAGGAATGCCGGAGGAAGTGGTAAATTCCGGTTTGCGTTCCGGGAATTTCCGGGTCACCGGTTGAAGTACCTCTTCTTCCCAGCGTGCTTTTTCTGTCGAAAAATCTGAAGTTTGAATTTTTTCCATTTGGTATCTATCGTCCCGTGTATTTATTCTTATGATCTGCCTGAAAGCTGAGGCTTTTTTGATTACCGCACTGATCCATCCAGATTCGGTCAGCCGATAACTTACAGGCCCGTCCAGAGTTTATTTTCCTTTTTCAACCCCATTATATTACCCGCAAACAGACAATTGATACAGTAATTTCCATCGCATCAGACTTCTGACATACATAACCTGTTTAAGATGATATTCATTCGCATCTATGGTAGAATTGCAGCCACCAGAGTGTTGTACCCTTCACATCTGGAATTCGTCCCACGAAAGGGCTTGAGATGAAAGTTCTGCTGATTAAAGATGTCCATAAATTAGGCCGCGCGGGTGATATCAAAAAAGTTGCTGATGGCTATGGCCGCAACTATTTGATCCCCCAGGGTCTGGCCATTCTGGCCACCGTTGGTGCTCAAAACCAGGCACAGCATATCCGCGAGATTGCCAATGAACGCCGCGCCCTGCTCAACAAAGAAATGAGCTGGATCGCTGACAAAATCACCGGCATGAATCTGCATTATCAGAGCAAAGCTGGCGAGACTGGCAAACTGTACGGTTCCATCACCACCCAGATGATCGCCGATTCACTTTCCCGTAAAGTGGGTACCGAGATCAATCGCCGCATGATCGATGTCCAACCGATCCGCACCCTGGGCGAGCATAAAGCGATCGTTCACCTGACTGTTGACCTGAACCCCGAAGTGACCATTCTGGTCACCCGTGAAGGTGAAGGTTCCAAGAGCCAGCCGGTCACTGAAGTCATCGCTGAAGAACCTGTCCCCACTGAGGAAACCGCTTCAACCGAAACCCCCTCAGAAGAGACCGCTGAGTAACAGCCTTCCTCCTCACGTAATATCGTTTACATTACAGAAAACCGGACCTTCATACGGCCCGGTTTTTGATTCTCAATTGCGGTATCCTCAATCTACCGGCTTGACAAGCAGGATATGGAATTTCCTTTATAATATGCAAATGCCCAAATCAATCGGCGAAATATTGAAAAATCAAAGACTGGATCGAAAATTGTCTCTCGACGATGCTGCCGGGAGTACACATATTCGATGTAAATACCTTGAAGCGCTGGAAAACGATCACTATGATCTGCTCCCCTCTTCTGTTCAGGGTCGGGGTTTTCTGCGTGCTTATGCTGAGTTTCTGGAACTGGATCCAACTCCGTTATTAAAAAACTGGGAAACCCGTTCCCTGGTGCCTGATGAACCTGTCCAACCTCAGCCGATGGCTGTAATAGAGCCTGATCGGCCTGAAGTCAATCTTCCCTCAGCCCAGGCCAGTCCTCAGCTGGAAACTGAAGTTGAACCGCCTGCGCTGAGTGAGGATATTCCGGAAGTCATTGAAGAACCTGAACAACCGGTAGTTCCTGCGTTGAGAGCTATTTCCCCCAATTCCGAAAACAGCCAATCTGCGACACACTTTTCCGTCGTCAGCTCCACACTGCGTAACCAGCGTGAGATTTTGGGGCTTTCACTTAACGATATTGAGCAGTACACCCATATTCGTCATTTTTACCTGCAGGCCATTGAAGAGGGCCGTTTTCAGGATCTTCCCTCTCCCGTACAGGCCAAGGGAATGATCGAAAATTATGCCCAGTTCCTGGATATCAACTCGGATGAACTGATGCTGGAATACGCCGAAGGGCTGCAGGCTCAACGTGAAGAAAAACTTGCCCTGGAACAACCACCGGCTCGCTCAGGTGGACTTTCGGCAAAGAGGTCAGCCCAATCTGGGGCGGGAAGACCTGCCACGGGAAGACCCGCTTCAGGGAGACCTGCCACGGGAAGATCCGCTGCGGGAGGACCCGCTAGAAAGTCACTGCCGGGTAAGCTGTTGACTCCCGATCTGTTGATAGGTTCTTTTGTGATCATCTTCCTGGTGGCATTTGCCATCTGGACCACCGGCCGGGTGATTGCCAGCCGGAATTCACAGGCCAACGCCACCATCCCGGGTATCTCGGATGTACTGGTGA
Organism: uncultured Anaerolineaceae bacterium; assembly: GCA_964532655.1. Lineage (GTDB taxonomy): Bacteria > Chloroflexota > Anaerolineae > Anaerolineales > Anaerolineaceae > JAJFTV01. Next base: position 17,106 of record CAZHMZ010000052.1, on the reverse strand, counting down.
GCACCACCAGCCCCATGCCCGAAACAGCGACAGAAGCCACACCGCTGGTCGTATCCACCATCGATCTGAATGCAGCCAATTCGGCCAATGCGGCAGTTGAAGAAACCCAGGCAACGGACTTCGAGGAAACCGAAGCTATCTCTGATGGTTTGGTGGATGACACGCAGACGACGCCCGCTGTTGTTTTTGATGAGAATGCTCCCATTCAGCTCAACATCGTCATTCAGCAGCGCACCTATCTAAAAGTCATTGTAGATAACGAAATCGCGTTTGAAGGCCGTTCACAGCCAGGTGATGTATATCCATACTCCGCTGCTGAGTCCATTGAGTTGATCGCCGGAAATGCGGCTGCCCTTCAAATCACTTACAACCAGACCGATATGGGGATCATCGGTTCTTTTGGACAGGTAGTCAATCTAATCTTCAAGGGCGGCGCAGTGATGACCCCCACTCCGCTCTTCACACCTTCACCCACCGGCACGGTTGCGCCCACCATGACGCTGCAGATGCCCACGAACACACCCACTCCTACAGTTACTCCTTATATTCCATAATGGTCATAAAAAACTCTTACCATATCCTTTCTCTGGGATGCGCAAAAAACACAGTAGATAGTGAATCCATGTCGTTGATCCTGGCTCGAGCCGGATATCGCCGACTGGATGAACCGGATCAGGCTCAATTCATCATTGTCAACACCTGCGGGTTTATCCGTCCCGCACAGGATGAAAGCCTGCACCTCCTCCAGCAGCTTGCTGAGGGCAAACGAAAAAACCAGTATTTGATCGCGGCCGGGTGCCTTTCTGAACGGTTGAAAGAAGGCCTGCTTGTACAGAATTCCGGTATTGACGGCGTGTTCGGCACCCGGCGCTGGATGGATATCCTGCGTGTCATTCAGAAGATCCGCTCGCTATCTGCCGGTGAGGGACCGTATGTCCATTTCCCCACCCAGTTCATCGATGAAGACCAGACCGGCGATGTTCCCAGAATTGCCATTCAGGGAGCCAGCGCTTATCTCAAGATCGCCGATGGCTGCCGCCATCGCTGCGCTTTCTGCGCCATCCCGGTGATCAAAGGTCCTCAGCAAAGCCGGCCCATTGAAATAATTGTGGAAGACGCCCTGTTGCTGCAGGAACAGCGTGTTCAGGAAATCAATCTGATCGCTCAGGACAGCACCGGCTATGGTCTGGATCTGGGAATGACAGATGGATTGTCTCTGCTGTTAGAGAAACTGCTCCCCGCAGTACCGGATGTTCCCTGGATCCGTATCCTGTATGCCTTTCCCGGCAGCGTTTCACCCAGGCTGATTGATTTGATGGCAGAGTCAAAACAGATCCTGCCGTATATTGATATCCCTTTGCAGCACGCCGATCCCGACATATTACGAGCCATGCACCGCCCGGTGAACATGGATTGGGTATACTCCACCTTGCAGATCCTGCGCAACCGCATCCCCGGCATCGCACTTCGTTCCACTTTCATCGTGGGGTATCCCGGCGAAACAGAAGAAAAGTTCCAGACTCTGTTGGATTTTCTGCGAGAGGTTCAACTGGATCATGTAGGCGCATTTACCTACTCGTTTGAACCGGGTACGCCCGGTGAGCCATTGGGCGACCCAATCCCGGAAAGCGTCAAGGCAGAACGATTGGAACGGCTGATGCTGCAGCAAGAGCAGATCTCTGAGGCGCGAAACCAGCAGATGATTGGCAAGACGCTGCCTGTCCTGATCGAAGGCATCGGCGATGGGATCTCAGTGGGAAGAAGTTACCGTGACGCCCCGGAGATTGATGGGCTGGTGTTTATCGATCAGAGCCTGAATGAGGGAGAGATTGTTCCGGTCAAAGTCACGCGCGCAATGGTGCATGATTTACTGGCCAGCGTGGAAACGCCCAAGAGAAAATCATCCAAATAAAAGTATCCCATTTCGCATAAACGCCGCAAGGCAAAACCGGGATTCATCATTACAATACTCTTATATGAAAATCTTCGACCGGATCGCATTGTTCCTGGCAATTGCCACCTTTTTCGCAGCATCGTACTTCTCGATCAATGTCTATGAAGGCATTCCCCATATCGAAGACGAAATTACTTATGTCTGGCAGGCGCGGCTGGCCGCGGCAGGCAAGATTGCCATCCAAAGTCCGGTGTGCCCGGAGTGCTTTCTTGAGCCATTCGTCATCGATCGGAATGGGATACGGTTTGGCAAATATCCGCCAGGTTGGCCGGCAGCTCTCTCGTTGGGTATCCGGCTGGGTGTGCGGGATTATGTCAACCCATTTTTCTCGGCCCTGTATATCTGGCTCGCTTATCTGTTGGTTAAAAAGCTGTTCAATCCGGTTACCGGTTTGATTGCTACCGTCCTAACAGTCGTCTCTCCCTTCTTTTTGATTAACTCGGGCACGCTGCTGGCGCATCCCTGGTCGCTCCTGCTGGTGGTGGTGTTTGCACATGGCTGGCATGATACGCTCAACCAGGCCAACCCTTTACCCAAATGGTTGACAGGCGCTACCGCCGCCCTTTCTATGGGTTTACTCATCCTTACACGCCCGCTGACGGCGGTGGGGATTTGTCTTCCATTTTTTATCCATGGTATCTATATGCTGATCAAAGGTTCAGCCAATCAGCGCTGGGCTGTGATCAGCATAGGCGCGGCTGTACTGCTGGTAGGCAGTCTGTATGTCCTGTGGCAGTATCGCGTCACCGGCGACCCATTCACCAATCCCTATACGCTCTACTGGCCGTATGATCGGGTGGGGTTTAGCGCCGGTATCGGTCTGCATCCTGACGGTCACCAGCTCAAATATGCCCTGGTGAATACCAGGTTCAGCCTGCAAGTGGGCAACTATGATCTATTTGGTTGGACTTATTTTTCCTGGATTTTTCTGCCGTTTGGTTTAATCCCCCTGGTAAAAAGACCCAACGCGTGGCCGGTTGCGGGGGTATTTTTCTCACTGGTGCTGGCCTATATGCTGTACTGGATTGGCGCATGGACTTTTGGCCCGCGTTATTACTATGAAGGGCTCATCAGCCTGACCACGCTTTCAGCAGCCGGTATCGCCTGGCTGGCCGGGATACCGCGCCGGGTTGAATCGAAAATTCTGCGTCAACGACTTCGGTTTGCGGCTACCGGTTTTGTGCTTTTGCTCTTGATGGCCGGCAATCTGATTTATTATTTGCCTCAACGCACCGCAAGTATGCGCGGTCTGTACGGTATCGAGGGCAGCCAGCTTCTCCCGTTTCGCTCAGCTACCGCGCAATCTCTTACACCCGCACTGGTGATCGTGCACCCTGAAGATTACTGGCTGGAGTACGGAGCGTTGCTGGATCTCAGCCATCCCCTTCTGGATACGCCTTTTATCTTCACATTTGATCGCGGCCCGCAACAAAACCGGCTTGTGATGGACGCTTATCCAGACCGCACCGTCATTTACTATAATCCTTCTTCACCGTACACCCTGGTAGTGAGCAAAAAAACACCGGATTGATCAATCCGGTGTGAAGTCGAATCTTAGAAACTTAATCCGCCGCTTCAGGGCGCATCCGTGGCAGACGGCGCTTCGGTGGGTATGGCTGTCTCCACAGGCGCATCGGTGGGTGTGACCTCAGTAGCCGGCGGAGGAGTGACTTCGGTTGTTGGTGCTTCGGTTTCCTTAGGACCTTCACAGAGCTGCTGGGCTTTGGCCGCCGCTGAAGCAACCTGATCGTTATTCGCGATGGACAGGCTGATCTGATAGTATTCAACAGCCTCGCAATATTTTCCTTCGTTTACCAGTTGTTCAGCGTACTTTTCGGTTGCGATGCGGTACCGTTCCGAAGCTGTGTAGCCTGAACTGTCGATCATGTTCGGCATGGAGGGATAGACATCCCCAAACATTTCAACCACTTTACCCCAATCCACACCCCAGAAACTGGCGCCGGTGATGTAAAATCGCGCCCAATTGCGGTAGCCTTCGGCAGAGCCATCCAACGGGGCAAACAACTCACTCAGGGTCAGATCATAGATACCCAGCTCGAGATTCCCTTTGGAGATTTTATCGATGCCTCGGAAACGCAGCGCGATGTAGAACATACCGTCTACATCCGCAGTCCGGTAGTTGATGTCTTCCTTGCGGATTGTCTCCAGGGTGAAAATAGCGTTTTCCCAATCATTAGCCCGCATATATGCAACAGCGGCGTTATATTTCTCCTCGATACCACGCATATCGGGGGTGGGCGTTACCGGGATGGAGGTCTGCGTGGGAGCGATGGTAGGCACATTGGTCTCAGCCTGGTGCAGCATCACCGCGGCCAGCCGGTCCTGAATCCCGGGAAAGTTAGGGTCCAGTTCAACCACATATTCGTACCGCTGACGGGCTGTATCCAATCGCCCCGCATTTTCGTCTTCCATACCCAACTGGTATTGGGTCACAGCGGCCATGGCAATTTGGTCGAACTCATTAGTCATGCGCAGTTTGAGGCCAGCCTGATAACCAATCCATGAACCGATCCCGGCCAGCAAAATGATTAAAAACAGACCACCCAAAATGAACAGCCAGCCGGTCTTCTTCTTTTTGGGTTCATCCTGATCTGAAACATTATTCTCAAATTGTCCGCCGTCGCCGCCGGAACAAGCCCCCTGTAATGGCTGTATCGGTTCACCTGCAGGTGGAAAGGCGGATGGTTCACTTTTAACTACGACAGGCATGGTTTTATCAACCGAATATTGATCTTCCTGTACCTTCATTGAGCGAGTAGCCTCAATTGTTGATTGACTTTCTGTTGTAGAATTAGGGTCCGAAACGCGAACAGGTCGTGTTTCATCCGAATTTGTTATCGACATGCAGCCTATTATACCGTATACTCACCACTGTAATTTTGTCAACGAACGTAAACCATTTCGTTTTTCGGCAGGGAGATATCATGAGTGAAACATTATCGGCGGGTCTGTATATTACCGCCACCCCAATCGGCAACCCCAGAGATATCACCCTCAGAGCAATGGATGTTTTATCGCAGGCGGATGCAGTCATCTGCGAAGAATATCGCCAGGGCAGTACTCTGTTGAAAAAACTGGGTATCCAGGCTAAAGAGCTGATCGAACTCAATGAACATAATGAGGCAGAAGTCGTGCCTGTTTTAATCCAGCGGGTAGCCAAAGGTCAGGCGCTGGCGCTGATATCGGATTGCGGTACGCCGGTTTTTTCGGATCCCGGCTCGCTGCTTGTCAGCAGCGCTTCCGATTTCGAACTGCCGGTGATCCCGGTACCCGGTACATCTTCCCTGATGGCAGCACTTTCCATTCTGGATTTCAAGATGGAGCAGTTCTACTTCGCCGGATTTTTACCCCCCAAAAAAGAATTTCGGAAAAGAGAAATTGAAAAATTGAAGAATTTCCGTGTGCCGGTGATTCTGATGGATACTCCTTACCGGCTGCCTGGTCTGTTGGATGAATTGCGAAGCGTGTTTGGCGGCAACCAGCGCCTGACGCTCGCATGCGACATCACCATGCCCTCAGAGACCATTCTGCGCGGAACTTTAACCGAAATTCAAAAACGCATTGGCGCACGTAAGGCGGAATTCATACTCGTTTTACACAACGCATCAAAACAGGGATAACCCTGTCTGATCAGATCACTTAACTCGGAGTTGGAAATGGAAAACTGGATTGAAACGGTCTTTGGCGTAAAAAAACCTGTGATCGGCATGTGTCATTTTAAAGCGATGCCTGGCGATCCCCAATATGATTTTGAAAAAGGGATGGAATGGGTCGTCAGCAATGCCCGGGCAGACCTGTTGGCATTACAGGATGGCGGCGTGGATGCGGTGATGTTTTCCAACGAAAGCAGCCTGCCTTATCTGACCACGGTCCCCGCTGTTACCACCGCCTGCATGGCCCGTGTTGTAGCCGAGTTGAAAGCGGATATTCGAATCCCTTTTGGCGTAAACGTCCTGTGGGATCCTACCGCCAGTCTGGACCTGGCTGTGGCAACCGGCGCCAAATTTGTCCGTGAGATTTTTACCGGCGTGTATGCCAGTGACTTTGGTTTATGGAATACGCACTGCGGTGAGGTGATCCGCCATCAATATGCGATCCACGCTGAAAACGTTAAGCTGCTCTTCAACATTGTGCCGGAATCCGCCGCCTATCTGGGTACCCGCGGGATCGAAGATATCGCGCGCTCCACGGTGTTCAATAATCTTCCGGATGGTCTGTGCGTATCCGGTCTCACCGCAGGGGCTGAAACCTCTGATCAAACCTTGCAGCGGGTAAAATCGGCTGTACCCGGCACGCCCGTTTTTGCCAACACCGGCGTACGAGTCGATAACGTGGTTCGCCAGCTTTCCATCGCCGACGGCGCCGTGATCGGCACCGCATTCAAGAAAGACGGTTATATCTGGAATGCGGTAGAGACCGAACGGGTGAAAGCCATTATGGATCAGGTCAGATCGATTCGGTGACCGGTCATTCGATGGAAAAGCGTGTGCAGGAGCATTTTCTGGGTTTGGATATCGGCACCTCATCGGTCAAGGGGCTGATCCTTGATTCTACTGCCCGCGTCCTGGCCCAGTCTGAAGCCCCCAATGAACTGCTGTCACCACACATCGGCTGGGCGGAGCAGGATACAGGGCATTGGGAACAAAACGTTTTACAGGTGATCCGTACCTGCCTGAAACAGGCTGATCTCCCATCTGAACAGATAACAGCCGTGGGCGTTTCCGGTATGGTCCCCGCGTTGATCCTTTTGGATGCTGCCGGGCAGGTTTTACGCCCGGCCATCCAGTACAATGATGCAAGGGCTGTGCAGGAGATTCAGGAATACGAGCGTCAAATTGGCGCAGATCGTTTTTTCGAGATCACCGGCGCCAGTCTGAGCGTACAAAGTATTGGTCCAAAACTGGCCTGGATCCGTAAGTATGAACCGGATGTTTGGCAGAAAACCGCCCACCTCCTGGGCTCGTATGATTACATTAACCATTTCCTGACCGGTTCGCTCTCCGTGGAGCGCAACTGGGCCTTGGAAAGCGGGCTGTTTGATATCAAACGAAATAACTGGTCTGATGAGCTGCGCTCGTCATTCGATATTCCAGTTGACCTGCTCGCGCCCATTCA
>CAZHMZ010000052.1:0-10006 GCA_964532655.1 uncultured Anaerolineaceae bacterium | reverse complement strand
CCTCACTTGAGATGATCGGCCACATTACCCAAGAGATCGCCCTCTCCAGCGGGTTATCCGCCGGAACACCGGTCATTGCCGGTTCCGCCGACCATGTGGCTGCCGCCCAGGCAGCCGGTATCACCCGGCCGGGTGATGTGTTGATCAAGTTCGGCAGTTCCGGGGACATTCTGTATTGTACCGATCAGGCGGTGCTGGATCCGCATTTTTATATCGATTTCCACTGCCAGCCGGGCAAATACCTTCCCAATGGCTGTATGGCAACCAGCGGTTCACTGCTGAAATGGTTTGTCAACAGCTTTTGCCAGCAGGATAAACTGGATGCAGCCGCCGCGAAGATGGATGTCTACGATTATCTTGACCGTAAGGCTGAACAAATCTCGCCTGGGTCCGATGGCGTAATCGTCCTGCCATATTTTCTGGGGGCGAAAACGCCCCTGAACAATCCGGATGCCCGTGGAGTATTTTACGGGATGACACTCTCTCACAGCCGGTATCACCTGTACCGTGCCGTCATGGAATCGGTCATTTTTGGCTTTCGTGACCATTTCGAGGTACTCAAAGACTTGGACCTGCCCATCCGGCGGGTAATAGCCAGCGAAGGCGGCGCGCGCAGCCGGTTGTGGCGCCAGATGGCTGCAGATATTCTAAATTATCCGGTTGAGTTTCATCCGGAAAACCCCGGCTCTGCCTACGGTGTGGCCGTCATGGCCGGCATGTCGCGGGGATGGTTTGCTGAAGCAGGAAGCCCGGACGGTGAGGCATCAGAGCGTACGCTGCCATCGCTTGATACACAGTCGATCTATGATGAAACGTATCAAACCTATCATTTGCTGTACCGGCAGCTCCTGCCAGTGTTCAAACAGAGCCACCCATAGGATTATCTGATCCATCATTAAAAGAAATAGAGCGGCATCACCACCGCTCATTTTTTCATCCCTTTTTGAATACCGATTCAACTGACAGGTTGAAAAATTGATCCTCCCTCTTGACTGTGTGAAATAGATTATTTCCATTACAATCCATTTGTGATATTTTATATACACATTGTCTTGTTTGAAAGGTAAAGGAAGATCATTTTTCTCAAACGAGATCAGGCAGAACAACGATCGTTCTGATTGGTGCCTGTTAAAAAAACAGGATAACCCCTGATTAAAGAAGGCATCAACACCCTGGGGGAAAGGTTTTCGGAGAGGTGAATATGGATATTGGATCCGAACAATTAAATTCAGGAGAAACGCGGCCTATGAAAAATATCGCAAATAATCAGGCTGTCGTGAAAGAGGTGATTGAAAGTCTGCGAGCTTCCATTCACGGGCAGATTATCACTCCATCGGATAATGGATACGATCAGGCACGCTCACTGTTCTACGGCGGTTTTGACAAACATCCGGCGGTGGTTGTAAAGGTTTCTGATGCGAAAGATATTGCGGCCACCATTACCGCTGCCCGTCAGAGCGGCATTGAACTGTCTGTGCGTAGTGGAGGTCATAGCGTAGTGGGCTACTCCGTTTCAGATGGGGGCATCGTCCTCGATCTGGGAAATATGAAAGGGATGCATATTGACCCATCTGGGAAAACCGCCTGGGCCGAAACCGGGTTACGAGCCGGTGAATATACCGAGCAGGCTGCTGCGCACGATCTGGCGACCGGTTTTGGAGATACCGCTTCAGTCGGTCTAGGCGGTATCACCCTGGGTGGCGGTGTTGGTTACCTGGTGCGTAAACACGGTCTGACCATCGATAACCTGTTATCCGCTGAGATGGTCACCGCCGATGGACAGGTCCATTTGATCGATCAGGCCCATGAACCGGATTTATTCTGGGCCATACGCGGCGGCGGGGGAAACTTCGGCGTGATTTCCCGGTTCCAGTTTCGTCTACATCCGTTGGGCTCAGCGTTGGGCGGGATGCTGGTTTTGCCGGCCACCCCGGACGTTCTGGCAAATTTGATCCATGAAGTCCACCAGGCCCCTGAAGAGCTCTCGGCCATCATCAATGTGATGCCCGCCCCGCCCATGCCCTTCCTTCCGGAACCGCTGCATGGGAAAGTCATTCTGTTAGTGATGTTGTTCTATGCAGGGATTGATGAGAAAGCTCACCAATCCATCGAACGAATCCGCAAGTTGGCGCAGCCGCTGGCGGATATGGTCCGTCCGATGAAGTATCCGGAAATGTTTCCCCCTGAAGAGGGCGGATACCACCCCACCGCAGTATCACGCAATATGTTCATGGATGATATTAGCCGTGACAAAGCAGCAGAAATGCTCGATTTTCTCCAGACGTCAGACGCTCCCTTCAGGGTGGCTCAAGTACGTCCTTTGGGAGGTGCTTATGCCAGGGTTCCGGCAGATGCCACCGCGTATGCTCATCGCGGCAGCCGTAATATGATCAATCTGGCTGCATTCTTCACAGGTCCGGATGATAGACAGCCCAAAATCGAATGGTTACAGCGCTTCGCCGAATCCATGCAGCAAAATGACAGGGGTTCCTACGTCAATTTCATGGAAGAGGTCGGTGAAGAACGTTTGAAGCTGGCTTATCCGGGGAACACCTGGGATCGCCTGCGAACCATCAAAGCCCGCTATGACCCTGATAATTTGTTCTGCCTGAATCAAAACATACCCCCGGCCAAAGGGCTTCAATAAGCATCAAACAAACGCCGGCAGGCTTTTGAATTAGGACATTAAATAAATCAGCGATCCATTACGGATCGCTTGATTCTTTTTGTTGAGTGTGCCCCCAGCGAGATTCGAACTCGCGTTTTAGCCTTGAAAGGGCTGCGTCCTAACCACTAGACAATGGGGGCGTCAACGGCTGAAATTCTATCATGCCTGTTTTCACAGGTCAAGGATATTCAGAGGTTTTTCCTCCAATTGCATTTTCTGTTTTTCTTTTCAGTCTTACTGTGCGAGGTAAAGATGATACACAAAGTCGAGCACGGATTAATGGTCGCGTCGATGATGACAAGTTGCAAACTGGTTTCAGAACGGATACAATTGTTTTGATCCGTACACGGAACAAAAAAATGGCCTTAACACCGGGAACCGTCATCAACAACCGCTATACCATCATCTCCATCCTCGGTCAGGGAGGGATGGGGTATGTCTATCAGGCTGAGGATATGGTGCTTAAGGTTTTTGTGGCCGTGAAGGAAAACCTTTTCCTCAGCGATGAGTATTCGCGTCAATTTGAGCGGGAAGCGCAAATTCTGGCCGGGCTGCGGCACAGCATTTTGCCCCACGTGAGCGATTTCTTCACCATTCCCGGGCAAGGCCAATACCTGATTATGAATTACATCGAAGGCGAAGATTTACGTGAGCGGATTGAACGCCTGGGGACGGTTCCGATGGAGGATGTCATCGGCATTGGAATCGCGATCAGTGACGCCCTGAACTACCTGCACACCCGGCGAGAATCCATTCTGCACCGCGACATCAAACCAGGCAACATCAAAATCACCCCGGAGGGCCAACTCGTTCTGGTGGATTTTGGCCTGGCAAAAATCATGCGCGGTAACCAGGCCACCACCGATGGGGCTCGTGCCATGACCCCCGGTTACTCGCCGCCTGAACAATATGGGACCGCGCGCACCGATCCGCGATCCGATGTTTACTCATTGGGCGCCACCTTGTACGCAGCCCTGACCGGCATCATTCCGGAGGATGGCCTGGATCGAGCCACAGGAAAGTCCAAACTCACACCCATCCGCCAGATCAAGCCGGATATTAGCCAGAAACTGGCCAGTGTAGTAGAAAAATCGCTTGAAGTCGACCCGGAAAAACGGTATCAAACCGCTTTTGAGTTTCAGCAGGCATTGATGGCGGTTGGTAACGTGCCGAATTTGCTGGTGGCGGGCTTGCGGATCACACCCCCGCCCCCAATAGATCTTGAGTTGCCCGAAGGTTCGCCTGTCAATGGCAACAGCACGCCCGGCAGGCCTATCAATAACCTGCCGGCCAGCCCATCCAGTATTCCACCGGTAAAAAGGGCAACCACCCTCCCCCGAAAAGTACTTCCTGCAAGCATTATTATTTTTACTGTGTTACTTGCCGTGGTGATGCTTGTCCTCTGGCCGAATGCTTTCCTCCCGGCCCATCAATCTGCCGATCAAACCGGTACCATACAGGCTGCTTCCAGCGGCACTGCTCACGCAGTTTTGATTGTTGCCACCCACACGCGTACCCCATCGCCTACTTACACCCCGGTAGTTTCCACAGCCACCATGGAGATTACACCTGCCGTTTCGATTTCTGCGGCTTCAACCGCGAGAGCCGGCAATACAGCCCAGGCGGCCATCCCCACTGCAACCAACACGCCGGTGGGCGGCGGGGTGGGTCAGTATGCATTTGTCTCCGACCGTACGGGCAGCTACCAGGTGTGGATGGTTGCCATAGATGGCAGCGCGCAGCAGCAGTTAACCAACATGGAAAATGGAGCCTGTCAGCCGTCGTGGAGCCCGGATGGTATGATGCTGGCTTTCATTTCACCCTGCAAAACTCAAAATTTTGAGCTGTATGAGGGATCAAACATCTATTTGATCGACCTGAACGACTCCTCCATGACGCCCAACATTTTACCGGTCAGTTCTGAGAAAGGGGATTTTGACCCTGCCTGGTCGCCTGACGGCAACCGGATCGCATTTACATCTTTGCGCATCGGCACCGCGCATGTCTTCATCTACGACCTGACAGACACTACCATTCAGGAAATATCTGATACCCGCTACGCAGACATTCACCCGATTTGGAACCCTCTTGGTACGCAGTTGGCCGTCAGTCGGGACATCATCTACAATCACATTTACATCCTGTCCGATAAAGGCTACACGCAATACCAGTTGAGTCCGAATGGTAATGTGGAAGATTACTGGCCGGCCTGGTCTCCGGATGGAAAAACGATTGTTTATACGCGCAACACCCAGCTCCCCTCCATCCCGTTTCTGGTCAGCATGAAAGAAGCCGATCACGGCACCGGCATTGAGGTACGCATTCCTCCCATCAACGATGAATACCGTTATCCGATGACCCGCGCAGCCTACTCACAGGATGGTGAGTGGATTCTGTTTGAATCCTGGCCTGACGGCCGTAACCATGATATCTTTATGATGAACCCGGATGGCAGCAACATCACCCGTCTCACCACAGATCCCGGCACCGATTTTGATCCGGCCTGGCGGGTAATCACTACAGACTGATCTGTTGACTTTTCCTGGAAAATCGCACCCTGGAGAGACCCATGACCCTGCAAATTGATTCTCTGCTGAAAAACCGCTACCGCATCCAGCGTGTGATTGCCCGGGGTGGAATGGGTGCCATATACGCTGCTTACGATGAAAGTCTGAGCGTAGCCGTGGCGGTAAAAGAAAACCTGACCACCCTTGAAGAGGCTACCCGTCAGTTCCGGCGCGAGGCCAGCATCCTGGCCAGCCTGCGCCACCCAAACTTACCCAGGGTAACCGATCACTTTGTCATCCCGGAACAGGGTCAATACCTGGTGATGGATTTCATTGAAGGCGAAGATCTAAAAGACCGTCTCACCCGCGTTGGAAGTCTCTCCGAGCAGGAGACGGCTCTGATTGGGATTGCCATCAGCGACGCTCTGTTTTACATGCACACGCGCAAACCGGCCATCGTCCACCGCGATATCAAACCGGGCAATATTAAAATATCACCATCCGGCGAAGTTTTTCTGGTTGACTTTGGCATCGCCAAAATCAGTCAGGCGGATCACGGCACTACCATCGGCGCGCAGTCACTCACACCCGGGTTTGCTCCGCCCGAGCAATACGGGCAGGGTACTGATCCGCGCAGTGATATTTACGCTTTAGGCGCGACCCTCTACATGGCTGCCACCGGCCTTGTTCCTACGCAGGGGATCAGCCGCCTGATGAACCAGCAGCAGTTGACCCCCATGCGAGATCTGAAGCCGGAGATATCCCCGGCATTTGCGGAGATCATTGATACCGCCCTGGCTGTCAAACGTGAAGACCGTTTTCAATCTGCTGATGAAATGAACCGACAGTTGAAAGCGCTGTATCCCGACGCTTCCGTGCAAAAACCGGCAGCCAGTACTATCACCGTGGATCCGGCGCCGACTGTCACTCGTCCGCGTCCTGTCGTACCGGTTAAACCTCAACCTGGCGTAGTGCAAACCCCGCAGATTGAAAAAAAATCGGGCAAAAAGCCATCTGCATGGGTATGGATTGCCGGTCTGGCAGCACTTCTGCTGATCGCTGTGCTGGGCGTGTTGATCATCCCAAAGCTTTTGCCTGACCCCGCACTTTCACAAAATACTCTGATCACGCAGACTCAACCCGCGGTGGTTGTGACGGAAACACAAACAGTAGAAATCCCGTCTGCCACTGTGGAGCAAATCACCCAGCCGCCGGATACTGTCACTCCTGAAGTACAGTTAGTGGTTGTGGAGGCGACTGCCACCCAGGAGCCTTCGCCCGAATCGTCTCCCACCGCTGAAGCTACCGCTTTGGGAGGCGGACCCGGACAGATTCTGTTCGTCTCGGATAGAACCGGAAACCCGCAATTGTTCCTGATGAACGAGGACGGCACAGACATTCGGCAGATCACCAATGAGAAAGATGGCGCCTGTCAGCCGGATTGGTCACCGGATGCAAGGCGGATCGTTTTCGTGTCACCCTGTAAGGCGCAGACGGTGATCAATCCGCAGGAGGAGGTTTATCGCGGTGCAACCCTTTTCCTCATCAACGCCGATGGTACGGACCGGAAACCGGTTGCATCCTTCCCCGGCGGTGATTTTGATCCGGCCTGGTCACCGGATGGCACACGGATCCTGTTTGCATCGTATCGCGACAACCTCACATCAACCGACCTCAACCTGTACCGGTACAACCTGACTGACAATACCACCACGGTCATCACGAAGGATCTCAATTCAGACCGCCGTCCGGCCTGGTCACCGGATGGGCAGAATATCGTTTTCCAGCGCCAGCCTCAGGGAGGATCGGCGCAAATTGATATCATGGCTGCCGACGGCTCCGGGATCTACATTTTCACCGATCAGCAGCAAAACCACTCTTTCATGCCCTGTTGGGGGCTGGGTGATACGATCTTATTCAGCCGGGGGAACCCGTTTTCTGTGCCGTATGTACGGCCTCTCAGCCCGCGCAATGCACAGGAAATTGAACTCTCAACAGACAACGCCTGGGATATGGATTTTTCAGCGGATGGATACTGGATCGTATTTGAGCGGGTGGTTTTTTCGGCTGATGGATCGCGCAATCACGATATCTATCTGATGGCTTCAACAGGCGGCAGCGCCGAGCGGTTGACCGATGACCCTGCACGCGATTACCAGCCCGTCTGGATGCCGTAAAAGGCGTTCAGAGTGCTTCCTGGCGTTCCTGGGCGATCCTGCGTCGGCGCATCACTCGCAATAATTTGGGCAATATGCCGGTAAAGAGCGTATTCAATCCCGGGTATGGTGAATAGTCCCATGCGCCCAGTGTGCGTATCACCTTGCCCCCAAAGCCCTCTTTGAACCGGTAAACCCCCCACATCGAGTCGGTCTCGTCAAAATGCTCCGGCGCTCCCCACATATCGTAGGTTGTACAGCCAAGTGAACTGGCTTTTTGCATGGCCTGCCATTGGATCAGGTAATTGGGCATCTTTTCACTGTGCAGCCCGGTTGACATTCCGTAAAAATACCAGGCCTTGCTGCCATAACAGAACAGAATCAACCCGGAAACAGGCTCACCGGCATACTCGGCGATTAACAAGTGTGCCAGTCCTTCCCGGAAGAAGCTGGTCCACAGTGAACGATAGTATTCCTCTGAACGGATCACAAATCCGTCACGCAGTGATGTCTTCACATACATACGGTAGAGCATCGGCAGGTCTTCTTCAGATCCTTCACGAATCTGAATGCCTTTGCGTTCAGCCAGCCGGATGTTATAGCGGGTTTTCTGCTTCATACGAGCCAGCCAATCAGTCTCGCTGCCCTGCAAATTGACAAATACCGTGTTTCGAAACTGTACTTGTGCCGGTGAATATTTCCATCGGTGTTGAGCAAGCAGATCTTCTAATGCAATCCCGTCCGGGTTTTCCAAGGCGTCTTCCCGGCCGGGCACACCCGTGCCCAGCGGTAATTCAGGGTCGATTTTGATGGAAATACTTCGTTGGGTTTTGGCGAGCTTTTCCAGATTGACCAGCATCTGCTCCCTCCGGCTGCTGTCAGACCAATCGGTCAGGGGGCCGCGCGGAGCATACAGAATATTGAATGGCAGAGAAAGGGGGCCAAAGGAAAGCGTGCGTTTGAGGATCAACGCAGCCGCGTTGGGTGCCCCCTGTTGATCGGTGTACCAGGCCGTTGGGATCATTTTCCAGCCAAACTGCTCTTTCTGACGTCCCCACTGCCAGGATTGCAGGATATGCGGCTGCTGGAAATTCCCCAGCACCTGATTCCAACCAGTTACATCGGTGATTGTCTTCGGCGCATCAACCATTGGTACACCCGGTAAATACTGTGCAGATAAACTCGATCACGTGCTCCATACGATCGTTTGAGCTGGCCGCCAAAGCCACGTTTAAAGCGGTAGACACCCCACAAACCGTCGGATCGTTCCTGAAAGTTGGCCTCCAGATAGGCTTCATCGTGATCAGGCGCCCCCCATAAGTCATACTCGGTGCAGCCGTGCCGGGCGGCCCAACGCATGGCTTCCCACTGGATCAGATAGGCTGGCATCCGCTGCCGTTCTTCGTTGGTGGATCCGCCGAACAAATACCATGCCCGGTTGCCGCGTTTGAAAACCATCAACCCGGCCAACGGTTTGTCGTCATAATAAGCCACCAGCATGGCGCACTGACCGGTTTGTGAAAAGAGATCGTATGCCCGCCTGTAATAGGCAGAAGCATGTACTCCAAATCCATCCCGCTCGCCGGTGACCGACATGATCGCAGAAAAGGCATCCACATCTTTCGATTCCACTACACGCACACCATTCTTTTCTGCCAGGCGGATATTGTAGCGGGTCTTTTGCTTCATCCGCTTCAGCCAGGTCTCTTCATCACCATCCAGCGGAATCACCACGGTACGCTGAGGTTGTATCGGTTTGCTGATGATCGGCGCGAATTTTGCCAGACTCGCCGCATCTTCCAGTTCGCCTTCCCAGGCATCCGGTTCGACTTTCAAAAAAATCACCCGTTTCGATCTGCATAGACGGTCGATCGCGGGGTAGAGTGTTTCGCAGTTGTCACCAACTGGTCCTTTGGGAATATAGGCGATATGAAACCCGAGCGGCAGTTTTCGCAGCAATACCATGGCTCCGCACTGCTGACCCACGAGATAATGTGGTTCCCAGCCAAAATCTGCCTTCAGCTGACCCCATTCGGATGTTTGCAGAATATGAGCCTGGGGGTGATGGGTAAGCCGCTCAGACCATGCCTGTGCATTGATTTCTTCCATGTCAGTTACCGGTCAGTAGGTGAAAATCTCGGAAGGCGTAGCCGTGCTCACGGTGGCGCCCGGAATGACTTCGTCGAGGTATTTGAGGATCTCAGCCACCTCACCCCCGCGCGCCATGGCGATTAACCTGTCCACAGCATCCTGGAGATCCGCACCCATCAGACATTCGCAGCTGTCATCTCGGAAAATATCGGGGTGTCTTGTGGGCTGGAACTCGTGCCCTTCATCCCACAGGTCTTCGCGCAGTTTTTCACCCGGCCGGATGCCTGTGAATACAATGCCAATATCTCTCCCAGGTTCCAACCCGGATAGACGGATCAGGTCGTTGGCCAGATCCACGATCCGCACCTGGCTGCCCATGTTGAGCACAAATTTTTCATTTCCTTCGCCAATGCTGGCAGCCTGCAGAACCAGATGCACCGCTTCCGGAATGGTCATAAAATACCGCTGCATATCCGGGTGGGTAATGGTAATCGGCCCGCCTTTGGCAATCTGCTGCTTGAAAATCGGAACCACGCTGCCGCGGCTGCCCAGAACATTGCCAAATCGAACCACCGAGAACTTTT
>CAZHMZ010000051.1:0-22015 GCA_964532655.1 uncultured Anaerolineaceae bacterium | reverse complement strand
CCACCAGGCCAAAGTCGCCACGGTGATCGGGCGCTATTACGCCATGGACCGCGACAAGCGTTGGGATCGTACCCAACTGGCTTACCAGGCTTATGTCAAGCGGCAGGGTCTGTCGGCCTCCACCGCGGCTGAAGCGGTGCAAAATTCCTACAATGACAATGTGGGGGATGAGTTTATCAAGCCCACACTGGTGAACAGCGCCCCCGCCCAGGAACTGACCGTCGAAGATGGTGATGTGCTCCTGTTCTACAACTTCAGAGCTGACCGGATGCGCCAGATTGTGAAAAGCTTTGTTCTGCCTGATTTTTCAGGTTTTGAACGCGGTGAGTTTCTTTCCAAATTGCATGTGCTCAACTTCACCGAATATGAAGCCAATCTGCCCGTTACGGTCATCTTCCCGAAAGAAAATGTCGATCAGCCGCTGGCCCAGGTGATCAGCGATCACGGATTGCGCCAGTTCCACTCTGCTGAAACTGAAAAATACGGTCACGTCACCTTTTTCCTGAACGGCGGGCGTGAAGAACCCTTCCCCGGTGAAGAACGGCAGATGGTGCCCTCCCCCAAAGTAGCCACTTATGACCTCAAACCGGAGATGAGCGCCTACGAACTGACGGATGTGATCCTCAAACGGCTTGAAACCGGCGTTGATGATTTTATCATTGTCAACTATGCGAACTGTGATATGGTGGGGCATTCAGGCATCCTGGATGCGGGCATCAAAGCCGCTGAAACGGTGGATGAATGCGTGGGCAAAGTGTTGAAGAGCATCCTGGATAAAAACGGCGTCGCCATCATCACTGCTGACCACGGTAATGCTGAAATGATGTACGATCGCATCCGCAACGAACCGCACACTTACCACACCACCAATCCCGTTCGTTTATTTGTGATCGGGCAGAAGTACTACCGGCTTCGTCCGCAGGGCGGCCTGCAGGATGTTGCCCCCACCGTACTGGATTTGATGGGGGTTGAAAAACCGGCTGTCATGACCGGCAAAAGCCTGATCGAGGATTGCTCGGAATAAATTGACTAAATATAAACATAAGGGACGTTTCGACGAAACGTCCCTTTTTTGATACGGAAAGATCGTTGAAGCCGGGAGAGGGGCTTACGAACCTGTTTCGATTTTCAGAGCCTTTTGTCGTGCAATCCTGCCGACCACGTAAACGATAATCCCGCCCACGGCCGATAGCACACCCATGAAGATAAACGCATCCTGCCAGAAACGGATCGGGAACAGCCGGATGAGTGTATCTGAATAGCGGAACAACCACGTATCGCCCTCGAAGAAAATGCGGTGAAAGGCAGTGAACAGCCAGTCAAAACTGGCCAGCACGCCAAAGATGATCACAACAATCAACACCAGGGTGGCCATGCCGCCCCTGGAGAAGGCCTGCCAGAAATCAGGCAGGAATTTTGCCTCGGTGGCAAACAACCCAAACAGGATCAACAGGGCAATGGTGATATACCAGGTGATCATCGCCTTGCTGATCAGGTTTTTCACATCGATCATGTGCTGCAGTTCGCGATCGTCATACAGGGGTTCACCATTGGCCAGGCTGTACTGGCCCAGGAAATCCGGTCCTTCCCGGTTAAGCAGATAGGTCAGTGAAATGTTCGCCCATTCCAATCTTTCCTTCGCAGAAAAGCCAAACTGGTCCTCCGGAAAGCCGGGCATCTTATACTCGATGCGCAGGAATAACGGGCTCAATAAGAAACGCACGGAGGTCAGCAGCAAAAATGCAACTACCACGATGATGGTCAATACTTTTATAATCGAAATGATCTTATTCATTGCATCCCCGTCATATCATCAGAAAAAAGAAAATCCATCACCATGGTATTGGTGATCCACTCGATGGGTGCTTTATCATCGGTAAACACCTGGCTGGCCGTCACCGGCCCCTGCAGATTTTGGGCTGCTAATGTCACACTCTCCAGCAGAAGCTGTGGCGTGTCACCTGATTGCAGCAGCAGGTTCAGGTTGGCCTGCAGGTTCTCGCTGCTGGTGGGCTGATTGGTGGCAAAAATGATCGAATTAAAGGTGTTGGGGATATCCACCACATGGACGCTGGGAAAGACGGATAAAATGGTGCTCCCCAACGAATTAATCAACCGCCGGTCGGTATTCCCGCGCCCCACATTGATCACCAACACACCCTGCTCGGTGAGATGATCTCGGGCAATCTGAAAGAATTCCTGCGTGGTCATGTGATAAGGGATGTACGGGGGCCGGTACGCATCCACACTGATGATGTCGTACAAATATTCGCTTTTTTCCAGACCCCAGCGACCGTCCTGCACATACACATTCAGGTTGGGTTCGTTCATATCAAAATACTCGCGTCCAACCTTCACAATCTCCGGGTCGATCTCCCAGCCGTCGATCACTACATCCTCAAATGCCAGAGTCGCCTGGCGGGCCGTGGTTCCGGCTGCCAGTCCCACCACGGCAATCCGATCCACCTGTTCAGGCAGGTAGGGGGCCTCATTGAAAAATGGGCCAACCAGCACCTGTTCCCATGAACCCCAGTAATTCAATTGGGTGGGATGGTAGACAGAATGGATGCCCTGCCCCTCGTTCAAACGCAGAAACCGGTAGCCGTCCTGTTCAAGCACTTGGATATAGTTGTACGCTGATTCCGATTCGTACACCTGCCCGGTGGTATTTTTGATCTGTCCGTCAACTCCCCAGATCCACAATGCGATCACCAGAACTGGAGCCCATAAATACGGCAGGATCGCCTTCCATCCATCCGTAAGTGCGTAACAGATCAACGCCGTGACCAGCAGCAGGAATCCGGACAGCAGAAACGTCCTGTATGTACCGATCAGCGGGATAAACAGCAGTACCGGTAAAAACGTGCCGATAAACGACCCGAGGGTGGATATGGCATAGATCTTCCCGGATGTGCGCCCCACCTGATCTGACTGCGAGACGCCCAGTTTGATAGCAAACGGCGAAGCGGTACCCAGTAACGTGATAGGAATGAACAGCAGCACCAGCACAGCACTGAAAGACCCAAATAAAATCCCCAACTGAAGCTGATCAAATGCGTCAGCAGCGGCCCGTAAAACCGGTTTGGAGACTGCCGGCACCAGCGCTACCATCACCGATGCCCAGATCAGGATGTGGTAAAACGTACGGGTATGCGGTGACCGGTCAGCCCAGTACCCGCCCAGAAAGTACCCGAGGGCAAGATAAATTAAAATGAGACCGATGATACTGGCCCAAACCAGGTTGCTGGTACCAAAAACGTTGCCCAGCAGCCGTGAGGCAGCCATTTCTACAGCCAGAGAACTGAAACCTGAAACGAAGACAGTAAAGATGAGAGGTTTTCGCATGAGAACTCCGCCAATGGGATAAGAGAATTATACCCATACTTAAATGAAAAGCCTGTCATGTCTGACAGGCTTCAGGGTTTCCTGAACTTTTCTTATCCGATTTGTGGTTTGTCAGTCGACATGGACGGAGGTGTCATATCTTCAGCGGTTTCTTTTACATCTCTGGCCGCTTTAGTCACCTTTGCCTTCTGTTCTTCCAGAAGGATCTTGCCGCGATTTTGCAGTTCGGAGGCTTTATCTTTGGTTGTTTTGGCCAGATCATCAAAGCGTGATCTTGCCTCAACAGCGGCGGCTTCAGCCTGGGCGTAAGCCTCTTCTAAAGTCTCGGCTGCCTTGTCGCGCAATTCAACCGATTTATCCTTAATCAACGCCCGGGTTTCTGTACCGGATTGTGGTGCAAGCAAAAGCGCCGTGATGGCCCCTGTTAATCCGCCTACCACGAATCCAATCAGGAAAGCTCCAAATTCATCTCGTTCTGCCATATCATTACTCCTTTCAATGATTCTTGATCACATTTTTTTCCTGGGGCGAATGATTTCACCGAATCGTTTTATGCCAGCCAGGTATTCATTCAAGACAATCACCGGTTCTGCCAGGTTATCGCTCAGAAACCGAACAGTACCTTTTAAGGTACTTACCGTTTCATTTGTACTTTCCAGTATTGGCTTCACTTCATTTTGAAGCAGATTGGTCAGGATAGCGATTTGAATGATCAGTACGATGAGTGCTACCCCGATCACCAGTGATTCTAATGCCATAAAGATGATGAATATGTCACGGATCTTGCTGGTGGTTGATGCGTCGCTGGTAAACAGAAACACACTTCCAGCAATGATTAATCCCAGAATAATCACGCCTGCCAAAACGTACACCCACATCTTGGACCGTGGGGGTGCAGGTTCAGCAGGCACGCTGGGATCATAGCTCACTGAGCCGGGTTCTTCAGTTGTTGTATTTTCAGTGAATTTTTCCATATTTATCAAAATTATAACATGCCAGGTTCTGGTCTGACTTTGTTCAATTGTTTTTCCACCCATTTTTATTCTAACATACTCAGTCATCAAATGAGAGAAAAATGTTGATCATTCGATTAATCAGGGGGATTCCTTAACCGTTTTTCATGTATCCGGGTGTTTCGGGGAGGTGTTTCAATAATCAATCATTGATTTTTTACATTGACTCAGGTGTACACCCCAAATCGTGTACTATTTTCGCCGGTTTTTCAAGCCGGATTGCAGTCACCAAGATTCAAAATTTCAATTTTGCCCATCCTGTCTTGATTGACTTTACACAATGCGTAGATTACAATTTGTATGTCTGGTGGGAAATAAAAACTGAATAATGGGATGAAAATGACATCCAATCAATCCCGTCTTCAAACTCTACTCAAGGCTGCCACCCTGTTAACGTTGTTGTTCACAGGGTCTCATGTCATTAACAGCCTGGCTGCTTCCCGCGGACTTGACAAACCAATTGAAAAATTGGAAAGCGAAGCTCCCGCTGAATCCGTCACCGATTTGAAATCGAGTGATTTACCATTTCAATCCGGGGCGCGTAACAGTCAGGAAGACCCCCCCACCACCTCAGTGGCTTATTATTATCAGGATGATCTGGTAACCGCGCATGATATCTGCGCCGAAGCCTGGGATGTAGAAGTGGATGTGATTCCGCCCTGGCTGCAGACACCGGTGGTAGCCGAACAACTGCACACAGAAATTCCGTATAACCTGTTGGCCGGACGTTTGATCAGCAATGGACTGGTGGATGCCAGTATGTGCGAAAACAACGGCGTCTTTTTCAATGGCGCTGCCAACGCATGCGGTCTGGCACAGGCACTGCCCATGGTGATCACCTGGCAGAACCAGTTCGACGAGATCATTTTGCAGGCCGCCAAAGACAACCGGGTTCCGGCATATTTGCTCAAGCGCCTCTTCGCGCGCGAGACACAATTCTGGCCTGGCACCACCTGGGTGGAGTATGAATATGGTCTGGGGCAGGCAACCAGTTTTGGTCTCGACGGTCTGTTTCAGTACTATCCTGAATACTACAATGCAGTATGCCCGGAGCTCTTCAGCAAAGATACCTGCTACTACGGATATGCTGATTTAACTCCGTATGAACAATCCATGATCCGTGGTTATTTCGCCACCCATTTTCTCAAAGCGGACTGCGATTCCTGTGAAGGGAATATCGATATTGCCCGGGTAAATCAATCCATCGATCTGTTCGCCAAGCTGCTAGTTGCCAACTGCCACCAGGTGAACCAGATCGTCTACAACACCACCGAGAAAAAAGCCGGCGAATATGCTTCATATGAAGATCTGTGGCGGTTTACACTGGCCAACTATAATGCCGGTTCAGGCTGCGTGAACAAATCCATCATCAACATGTACGATGATGATATGGATTTCACCTGGGATAACTTTGCCAACCAGCTCATTGAGCAGGGCAACGTTTGCGCAGGGGCCATCGATTACACCTTCGAAATTTCTCGCTGATTTTTCCTCTCGGCCATCATCATAAACTGCATGAAGAAAGTCAAAACGATTGGCGGCCCTATTGAACCTTCGGCCTGCTTTTGTGTTTCTAATCATAAAACAATTTCTGGCCTGAAAAGTGCACCATTCGGTTGTGGTTCAGATGATAAAATCAGGTGGGGTTAACAGACATTTTAATAACAGGTGACACATATGACGGAAAGAACGAAAGTCCTGCTGGTTGAAGTATTCCCCAAAGTTGCTCAAACGATTACGGGGATGCTGAACAATATTGAGTCGATTGAGCTGATCCCGGCCAACCTTAGTAATTCGGAGACAGCTTTACAGACGGTTCGGCAAACCAAACCGGATATCGTGTTGCTTGAGCTGGAAATGCCGGGAGTCAACGGCATCCAATGCACTGAAATCATCAAGCGTGATCTCCCACAGATCCAGGTCATCATCCTGTCAGAGGTGAGCAGCGCCGATACGGTGCGGCAGGCCATGCGCGCCGGTGCGATAGACTTTATCAATTACAACAACCTCACCTTTGAAGAACTTCTGTCTGTCATACAACGTGTGGTTACCAACCTGCAGCAGGAAAAAATCCGCAACCGCCTTCAACAGCAGCTTGCCGAACAGACGCTCGACAGTCAAAAGAAGCAGCTTGAAGGAAAAGTCATTTCGGTGTACAGCCCAAAAGGCGGCACCGGCGTCAGCACCGTTGTTGCCAACCTGGGAACCGTCATCAAAGAGAGCAAACCTGAAAGCCGTGTTTTGTTGATGGACATGGATCTGCAGTTTGGTGATATTGCCATCCTGTTCAACCAGTTCCCGCCCCGCTCCCTCGTCGATCTGGCAATCCGCATCCAGAACATCGATGAAGATCTGATCGAATCAGTGGTCTTTGAAGATCAAACATTCCATATTGATCTGCTGGCACCCCCGCAAAAACCGGATCTGGCAACCACGATAGATCCATCTTCCATATCCACAATCCTGAGCTATTTACGGAAGATCTATGATTACATTCTGATCAACGTCGATTCGCATCTGGAAGAAAGCTCGCTCCTGGCCCTCAGCAACAGCGACCTCATATTACTGGTCGCCGTTCAGCAGGTATCTGCCATTCGCTCTCTACGTGCATTCATGAATGTCCTGTCTGATTTTGCCATCTCCAAAGAGAAGGTCGCTCTTATACTCAACCGGTACGATGAGGCAAATTCCATCACCGCCAAAAAGATCGGGGATATGCTCTCCCTGGGTGTCGCCCACATGATTCCTTTGGACGTAAAAACTGCTGAGAAATCCGCCAACCTGGGCATACCGTTTACGGTCGATAGCAAGAAAGCTGAAATCTCAAAATCATTTACATCCTTGCTGACGTTGGTAAACAATAAACTGCAGCAAAAAGAAAAAGCTTCGGTGTGAGCGTAAATTCGGCGGGCTATCAGGACGATCATGAATAACGTAAAAACAAAAATGTCCTCAAAAACAAAAAGCGGGCCAGACCAGAACGGTACGGATCACGCCAAACAAAAGGGAGAACAAAAATCCATCTTCTGGAAGATGGGCGCCCCCATCCGTGAGTGGCGCAATCTGCCAGAGGAAATCCGCGCTCTGGCTGAAAAATCGGCGCGAAATATTACCCTGTTATACGAGATGATGATTGATTACCGGCTTTCTTTAATGAAAACCGTGTATCCAAACGAAAAAATCAACCAGTCGATCTGGAATGATTTTTACAGGATCAGACGGGATCACGAGCATACAAACGAAATCAATCTTAAAAAAGCCCGCTTCTTCAGCGGCTTAAAAAACCTGCGCAGCCTGCGCCATGAATGGCAGACCATTATCGCACGCGAAGGGGTTCTACTCGATCTGATCATACGAGCCCCGGCTTCGTTGAAATTTTGCAATTTCAAGCGAGGTTATGAAGAGCTTCGCAAGCAGGAAAAACTGAACGAAGAATATAACGAACGCCGATTCAAGGAATCGTACAACGCCATCGAAATGGCGCTCGGGTATGTGCAGGATTACATCAACAAACGCGAAGGTCCCTCACAGGTGCTCAACTTCAGTGAGGCAATGCAAGCCTGGACTGATAAGATGCATGAAATGGCTGATTTGCAGAAATCAGGCCGGCTTGCCATCGACGAACTCCTGAAGAGAATGGAAACGCTGAAGAACGGGATTTTTGAAGCTCCCCCAATGGCAAAATGGATTACCGCTGTTGAGGAGCGCTTCACCCGGTTAATCAAAGACCACGATTTGCTGGAAAAGAACTATCACAAATCCATCATCCACGGCGCCGAGATGGAAGATATGAAAGGCATCCTTAACGAAGTGGTGCCGCGTATGTGGATCAACGGTGAAAGTGAACCACTTGACCGATATCTCAAGCAAGTGGAGACGTTCATCTCCGCGCATGAGCCGGCGCTGCAGGAAGAACTGGCCTATCAGGAACGTCATCGTCCCTGGTCATCCAACAGTGATGCGATCAAGGATGCGGATGAGATCGACATGCTGACCTCCTTCATCCAGATCATGATCAATGCCATTGAGGCGCGCGAATCGCACATGGGTGATCACTCCGCCACGGTCGCCAGGTTAGCCCGGCTGACAGCCGAAGAACTGCAATGGTCAGAGCAGGAGATCAAATATCTCCAGATTGCCGGCCTGATGCATGATGTGGGGAAAATCTGGATTCCTGATACCCTACTCACCAAGGTCGGTCCATTAACCGATAACGAGATCCAGATGCTGCGTATGCACCCCTATTACAGTGCAAAAATCGTTACCAGCATCAAAGCTTTGAAAGATATTGTCCCGTGGGTCTATAACCACCATGAGCGTTGGGACGGCAAAGGGTATCCGGATGGCCTACGGCAGAATGAAATCCCACTGGGTGCCAGCATCATCGCGGTTGCGGAAGCCTTCAGCTCGATGATCTTCAACCGCCTGTCCCGTGAACCGCTCAGCTTTGATCAGGCAATCAATGAAGTCCGCGCCGGCTCCGGCAAGCAGTTCGATCCGGATGTGACCGAGCAGTTTATCACCGCTGCGACAAAAATCCGGGTAGAGCTGGAGGAACGCCAGCAAAAAGGATTCTCATCCCTGTTGATATAGCTTTCTCTATATAACGGCATCTCTTAATGACCAACAAAAAAACCCGGAAAATGTTACGCTCCGGGTTTATTTTTATTATGGTCAGGTTATATCAACCCTTCATCGGGATGAAGATGCGCGGGGGCAGCCGGTATCCATAGGATTCAAGTGTCCGGGTAAATTGAGGCCGCAGACCGGTGGGTTGAATCTCGCCCAGTACCTTTCCTTTATCATCCACGCCGGTTTGGGTAAACCGGAACAAATCCATCAACGTGACGACTTCGCCTTCCATACCCACCACCTCGCTAATACTGGTAATCTTGCGGGTGCCATCACTCATACGCATGGCATGCACAATCAAATGGATGGCCGAAGCAATCTGATGCCGCAAAGCCCGAACCGGAATCTCAAGGCCGGACATAAGCGCCATGGTTTCGATTCTGGAGATGGTATCGCGGGGTGAGTTGGAGTGAATGGTGGTCAACGAACCTTCATGACCGGTATTCATGGCCTGTAGCATATCCAGCGCCTCGCTTCCGCGGCACTCACCAACAATGATGCGATCGGGGCGCATACGCAGTGAATTGCGTACCAGGTCACGGATACTCACGGTGCCGTCGCCGCGCAAATTGGCAGGTTTCATCTCCAGCGTCACCACGTGACGCTGGGGCAGGTTCAATTCCGCCGCGTCTTCAATGGTGATGATACGATCGTTTTCAGGAATAAAACGTGAGAGGATATTGAGCAGGGTGGTTTTCCCGGAGCTGGTGTTCCCGGAGACGATAATGTTTAGCCTGGAACCCACGCAGGCATGCAGGAACTCAGACATAGTTTCGGTCAGGGTTCCCAGCTCGATAATCTGCTCAATGGTCAGTTTATCTTTCAAGAATTTACGGATGGAGATGATGGGGCCTTTATGCGCCACCGGCTGTGTGACAATATTCACACGTGAGCCGTCTGGCAAACGCGCATCCACTGTGGGGTGATCGTAATCAACAAAACGACCCAGTGGTTTCAGGATGTAGTTGATGACCGCCACCACATGCGCTTCATTTTCAAAGTGCAAATCCGTCTCAATCAATTCACCATTACGCTCAATGAAGATCTGGCTCGGCCCGTTGACCATGATTTCGCTGATACCTGGGTCATTGATCAAACCCTCGATGGGGCCGAAGCTGTCAAAATGCTGGTTGACTTCAGATGTTAGCCGCTTGTGTTGTTCTTCTGTCAGCTTAAGTCCCAGCTCATTGTACAATGCTTCAATTCGGGCGGGGACAAAACCGGAAAAATGCTCCGATGAACGCAGGACTTTTTCTTCCAGTTCAGAATAGATTCCGCGGATGATCTGGTTACGGTATTCAGATAAATCCAAAATTGAGGTATCCATAGATGCAGCTCCATCGACATTCTTCACTGCCGTAAATGGTTTATCCATATTTTGCTCCCCTTATGTATAAACAAGATACGTTTATTATAGTACTGATTCATCGACGGCAAACAAACTTTGCCGCGGTTTAATGTGAACCAGGAACCTCGGAAACGGACAAACTCGATTTGTAAACAAGCTCATGTAAGGGAAAGAAACGGGTTTGTATTTCCTACCTAATTATACTCATTTCGACGAAGAATGATTGAAAACGATAAAATATTGGAGGAACAATGCAGTGCGAGCCTATGGTTGAACTTCGTGTTCTGATGCATGATGAATAGAACGATCACAGGGTGTGTAGGTGAACAATACAGAATAGCTGGATGTCCGCAAGAACTCCCTGAACCCTCTGTTCTAATCATCATTCATGGCAGGTACCACATTCATAGACATTTTCATGATGGCAGGTGATGCAGGTATTCGGGGCGCTGCTGGTGATATCGTATGTTTTATGCATCACATGACAATCGTTGCATGAAACCTTCTGACCTTGATGGGCTTCGGGTAGATTATGCGGGTTGACGGTGGTTCCATTTTCATCCGTTAAGATTGTCGAACTTACTGTAGCCTGGCTCAAATCTTCCAGACTGTGACAACTCTCACATAAGTCATCGGGAATCATCGCTGCAAGCGATAACTTTGTGGGCAGGGTATCGTTCATTGAAATTTCAACATGGGCTTCTGCTATTACATCAGGATCATCATGACATGCAACACAATCCTGGTCTGAGTGAAAAGAGGCTGCCATTTCCTCATTGAAAGAAGCCGCTTCACTGGTATGGCAGAAAGCGCAATCCATTTTAGGTGACCAAATAAATGGAGGAACAGTAGCCGTTCGGATATCCTCAGGGGATACAACTCGCGGGCTGCAACCAGCAAGGGAAGGAACAGTAAGTACCACCATGAAGATGAAGAAGGTGATACTGCTTTTCATTCGCACCATTAATACATACCTTTCAACCGCCCTTCCTGCAGCAATAATGCAGGAAGGGCGGCGTTTTACTTTTCTATAATATCGTTCTAGCTCAGAAGTGTCTCTGCGGCTGCATTCTCACCGGCAATGCGCCCAAAGTTCCAAATCTCAGACCAGTTTTGGCCGTACACGGTATAGGTTTGTGCGGCCGATTCACCCAGGACGCCCGATACATACAGCCGGGAAATAACCTCACCTTTTGTATTAAGTACCTGGCCCTTCTCATTCTTGCGGGGGCCGCCACAGGTGCTGTATAGGGTGGGGATCAATCTCAAGGCATAAAACGGAGCGGTGTCGAGAGCGACAAGATTGGGCTTCTCGTTGCTTGTGGCAGGCCGTTCATAAGCTGAATCGACGCCTGATGCACAAAATTCATTGTATTCTGCAACAGTATCCACAAGGTTCTGCGGAACCATGACATAGCCTTCGTTGGCGCTGTTGGCGTTGATTTTTGCGGCCAGTTCCTCAAGGGTATCTGCTTTGAGAATGTATCCCTTTTCGATTTCGTTCTGGTTGTCAGCACTCCAGTCTTCGCCAAGGCCTCCGTCAACAGGATCCAGAATTCGGATACCGCTGTTGGTGGTCGGTGCGAAAATCGGTCCGGCTTCAATGACTTTGGAGTCGAAAACAGCATAAAACGGAGTATCGCGGAAGCCGCCATCAACCTGTTCGTTTGTATTATCGTATGTGTTGTAGTCCATGTAGCTGCGATGTCCCAGAGGTCCACCGGCCTTGTTGGGGTTCTCGCACAGGAAGCGTTTCCCAAGTTTGTTGACAAAAATGTAGCTCATGGCAGGCCAATTGGCTCCGTTGATGCCGGTACGGGCTTCAAAGAAACCCGGGTACTGGAACCCGTATCCTTGCGAACACACGTTGTTCATATGGTATAGATCGGCGCCGATAGCCTGGCACATCTTGATACCATCACCCATATTGAGCGGCCATGCCAATCCGGCGACCGGGAAGCAACGTACATAATTTGCCAGCATTTCAGCGCTGCCTTCAAACCCACCGGTAGCAAGGATGACGGCCTTCAGAGCGCGGATGGCAATTTGCTTATCGCCCTGCTTTGCGATCACGCCGATCACTTCGCGATTTTCATTCAGAACCAGGTCAGTTGCGGTAGTGCCGAGTACAATCTCGCCGCCTTTTTCCTTTACATAAGGGATCATCACTTTATGATAGTAAGATCCACCGCGCACCGCTACCGGATCATCGGGATCGGCAATCTGGATAGCCTGAAGACCGGCAGCTCCGGGAAAATTGGGGAAATCCGGTCCAAGGCCTTCCTGAATACGCCAGTTGACACCGTGCTGGTCCAGCCAATCCGTAACACTCGTTCCATATTCTGCCCAGGCATTTTCAACCGATTCATCGATTAAACCAAGATTGGATGCTTCGAGATACTTTACTGCCTCGGCAACATCTTTGACCATGCAACCGTTACCACCCGACGAACGGGTTACGCCATAGCCATTTTCGTTTTCAGCATTGGCTTTTTCAATGACGAGCACCTTTGAACCCTGGTCAAGAGCGACTGCAGCAGCGGTAATTCCGCCTCCACCAGCTCCCACAACCAATACCTCTGTTTCCAAATCCCATGTCTCAACAGCAGGCATCATTGAGGATTCAGAACCCTCTTTGTTCTCAGGCGCGCAGCCAACAAGCACGGCGGCTGAGGTAATTCCTGCTCCAACAAGAAATGAACGTCGACTCAGTTTTTTCATCATCATCCCTCTGCATCCTCTATCAATTTTGTTATCCAGAACCCACAGATATATTCCTTTTCTGTATTTCAGGGTCTGGTTTTCAACAGCTCCTGCGTCATTCTGTTATTACCGGTATAATCATCGCTGTCATTTCTGACCAGTAATAGTATATAGATCGTGTTGATATAACCCATCCTCCACCATGCCCGATTTTTCGATATATCATCCACGGTGGGTGATCAAGAGGAGAAATAATTGTTGGATAAGTCAATTCCCGAATCCCGAAAAAGTTTCCATATCAGCGTGATTACCTCACGAAGCTTTTGGATTTTTTCTTTATTCTGGTGCTGGGAAGCGGTACTGCTCTATGTCCCTTCAATCCACAATGATGGAATTGGGACCTCCCTGCTATGGAACACTTCGAATTTTGTGTGGCTTGTTGTTTGTATCGTCCTCGCGTTGTTCCATGACCGTTTTCAACGTTTTATTGGAAGCCAGAATTTCAACATTCTGTTAATCATCCTGCTTGAACTGGGAACTCTGGCCATCATCATCGTGTCTTTTTTCTTCGAAGGGCCATTAACAGCATGGCAATATGTAATGTGCATTACAGGCGGGATTATTGTTTCAATCGGCATCCTGCTCATGGATATACTCTTAATCAAAATACTGGTAAATTATCAATCGGAAACAAATCGAAACTCAATCATCCTCGGCTCCATGGCAAGCCATCTGCTGCTCTATTTATTGGTAGACAATCTCCCTCCGGAATTAATCATGGGATGTGTATTAGTGCTTCCGTTATTCGTCGGAACTCTGATATGGTCAAATAACAAAATCCACAAACCTGCAACGACGAGCCATGATCTTAAAAAATTGCCAGGGAAAGAAACAGTAAACAGGGCAGGATTCCCTCTTCCGATCAGGTATCTCATTTCGTTTTTCTTACTGAGTTCTTCCATTAACTTTATCCGTAACGTCATCCTCGCACAGATTGCACAGACTGAGAGTTCACTCTCCTTATCCAATTCTTCCGTGATTTCACTGACGCTATCGATCTTCCTGGCGGCAGCGGTCATTGAGTTTGTTTTCAGGAAGCGAAACATAAAATCACTGGTTCCTCTGATCGTCACCGTCCTGATTACCCTTGCCATCTTTTGTAACCAGCTATTTGATGAATACCAGGAAATCACTCTTGCCCTTACCTTCGTAGGGTTTTTCCTATATGTGACCATTTTCTACAATACTGCAGCAAATTACGGAGCTCTCGATAGAACGAATGCGATTAAGATCGCCATCGCTGTGCTGGCATCCAACTCTTTAGGTTTGACTACAGGATCAGCCCTTTGGAGCACAATTGGTTCATTCATGGTGGATTTCACGCCCATCGTGTCTCTGGTCCTGTCATACATTATCTTTATTGCAGGAATGCTTCTATTTTTTTCTGGCCAGATGAAGACCACTTTCAATGATTCCACCTTATCCAGGCAAGGTGCGGATTCTCCAGGAAATCCGGGTAATATGGAAAGCCTGGAGAGAAACCTGAACACGATCGAACATCAGGCATCGTTGTCCCTGTTTTTGGAGCGTAATTGTGAGCTTATTGCGGATTGTCGTTCCTTAACTCAACGTGAAAAGGAAACCCTCCAACTGCTTGCCCGGAGAAAGAACTATCTTCAAATAGCAAGCTCCATGCAGATCAGTGCAAATACAGCCAAAAGCCATATTCGCCACATTTACCAGAAACTTGGCATCCATTCCGCTGAAGAACTGTTCGAAGTATTGGAAGGTATTGATCAACAGGGAAAATGGGAAGATACCATTTGAACCTGGTAAATGAGTACATTCCTGTTTTGGACGTACAGACAATTTGACAATACTTGCGACGGCTGGTAAATTATGTTAAAATAAGGCAGTCGAAGTTCTAAGATTCATCTTGGAAAGTGGGCCTCCCCCACTTTTCTGCTTATTAGACAAAGAATGTATGGAGTAGTTGGATGAAGAACGAATTTATCCTTGCCTTCAACGAAGTGATAGAAGAAAAGCAGCTCCCGAAGGAAGTCATCCTTCAGGCGCTCGAATCTGCTATGGTTCATGCCTATCGGAAATCGTTGAACGCTTCTGCGGATCAAAAAATTGAGGCCAAAATCGACCCTGACACCGGCAAGGTGCTGATCTATGCCGAGAAGGAAGTCGTCGATGAAGTGATGGACGACCGCACTGAAGTTGATCTGGCTCGGGCGAAAGCCGTTGATCCAAATGCAGAAATCGGCGCTCTGGTGACTGTCGAAAGCACACCCACCGATTTTGGCCGCGTGGCTGCCCAAACTGCCCGCCAGGTGATTCAGCAGCGTATTCGCGATGCTGAACGCATGGCTCAGCTTGAGTATTACTCAAAACAGTTGGGTGAAATCGTCAGCGGTATCGTCCAGGCTGCCAATTCACAGGGCCTGACAATCGGTCTGGAGTTGCGTGCTGAAGGCGCATTATACCGAAAGGAAATGATCCCTGGCGAACGTTTCCGTATCCACGACCGTGTCCGTGCGCTGGTGGCGGAAGCAAAAGATTCAAACAAAGGACCGCAAATTATTCTTTCAAGAACCCACCGCGATTTTCTGCGTCGGTTGCTTGAGAATGAAGTACCCGAAATTTACCACGGCATCGTGGAAATCCGCTCCATCGCCCGTGAACCCGGTGAGCGCGCCAAAGTGGCTGTTTCAGCCACCCAATCCGGCATCGATCCGGTCGGCGCCTGCGTGGGTATCCGCGGCGTGCGTATCCAGGCCATCGTTCGCGAGCTGCATGACGAAAAAATCGACGTGATCGAGTGGAATGCCGATCCGGTTGTGTTTATTGCCAAAGCCATCAGCCCCGCCAGAGTGACCGGCGTGTATCTGAATGAGAAAAATTCCAAAACCGCTACTGTGGTGGTTCCCGAAGATCAACTTAGCCTGGCCATAGGCCGTGACGGACAAAATGCCCGCCTGGCTGCCAAGCTGACCGGCTGGCGCATCGACATCAAGAGCCTGAGCGAGGCTACCTCCGATGCGGTGGGCAAACTGCAGGCCGAACCCTCGCTGGTGGCCAACTTCGAAGCCGAAAAACCGGTCTTCGATCATGTTGTCGAACTGCTGGGAAAGAAAGCAGAAGGCCGCCCGCTGACCGCCGAAGAATACGAAACCATGGCGCACTTCACCGACCGTGTGGAGAAACGCATTGCCTTGCAGAACGCTCCTGAGGTTCAAAAAGCTGCCCGTGAACAGGTATCCACCCTGGCCGATCAATACCCGGCTGAAGTTCTGGAGCAGAATCTGTTGGATAGTGGCCTGCCGGAACATGTGGTGAATATTCTGCAGGAAAGCGGCTTTCTCACTACCGGAGATCTGCTGGCCCAAATCCAGAAAAATATCGATGTGATCTTCAAGCTGCAGGGTATTGGCCCCAAAGCCATGGAATCCATCAAGCAATGGTACGAACAGCTTCTCCCATCTGCTGAAGAAGCCGAAGCCCCTGCTGCTGAAATCGAAGCTCAGGCCGGTAAGGTTGAAGAACCGGTCGTTGAAGAAGCCGATGAAGAGTGGAAACCTGAACCCTTCATTGAAGAACCCGTTACTCAGGTTCCTTCAAATGAACTGCTGACTACCGAAGAAGAGGCGGACGCACCCGCCAAACCGCAGGCGCCTGCTGAAGGAGAGGAAGAAGCCGAGGTTTCCTTTGAGGAACTATTCAAACTGAAACCCTCCATCATCACCGATGATGTGATCGAGGATGAAGAGGAGGATGTCGACGCCGGTGGTCCGGGCGGTGCAAAGAAGAAGAAAAAGAAGAAGAAGCGTCGGTTTGTCGAAATTGAATACGACCCCGATGCTGACAAGACTGTGGTTCGCAAGATACACAAGCTTGGTGACGATACCTGGGAAGTCGACTAGATCGTCAGGCTCAAAATTCAGCAAAATGGCTGGTTACCAGTGCATTAATGGCTGGTAACCAGCAAAACGGCACCCAATAAGCGGGTTCCCGGTTTGCTGGCATGAAAACGGGTGGTATATGAGCAAGAAGAAACCGGAACGGGTCAAGCATATTCCGCAAAGAACATGTGTCGGATGCCGTTCGGTCACTTCAAAGCGCAGCCTGGTCCGGCTGGTTAAAACTGTCAACGGTGTGGTTGTAGACCCAACCGGAAAACTGGCAGGCAGAGGTGTTTATCTGCACGCTGTTCAGGACTGCTGGAAAAATGGCTTAAGGGGGGCTGTCGCGAAAGGTCTTAAAACCGAACTGACAGAGGCCGATCTTCAGAATATCCGTCTGTTCATGGATACTCTGCCTGAACATGACGATGAAATAACTGAAGAAGAAACCGGTCAGGGGACAAAGTAAGAAAACACGGGGTGATATCCGTCAGTTTAGTGACCGGCAGTGCGAAAAATTGAAACTTAAGGGGCGAGGTGTATATGAATAAAGCGATTAACCAACAAATTGAACTGCCTGGCAGCATCACAGTCCGCGAACTGGCGCAACGTGTTCAGGCAAGCCCCATTGATGTCATCAAAATTCTCATGACCAATGGCGTCATGGCGAATATTAATCAGACGATCGATTTTGATACCGCGGCCATTATTGCTTCTGAATTGGGCTATGAAGTCACACAGGAAGCGCCTGAGCAGGAAGAAGTAATTGACTCAGGTACCATTCCCTACTGGCGACAGTTGATCTTGAATGAAAAATCAAAAGATCTGGTTAACCGGCCTCCAGTGGTCACCATTTTAGGCCATGTAGACCATGGAAAAACCACTCTGCTGGATGCCATCCGAAAAGCGGATGTAGCAGCCGGTGAATTTGGCGGAATCACCCAGCACATTGGCGCATATCAAATTGAGCAAAAAGGAAAGTTGATCACCTTCCTGGATACCCCGGGGCATGCGGCTTTTACCGCCATGCGCGCTCGAGGAGCCCAGGGAGCCGATATTGTAGTGCTGGTGGTGGCTGCCAATGACGGTGTAATGCCGCAGACGCGAGAAGCCATCAACCACGCCACCGCTGCCAAAGTGCCGATTATCGTGGCGATGAACAAGATCGACCTCGACGATGCCAATCCTGAATTTACAAAAAAACAGCTCGCCGAGTTGGGTCTTGTTCCCGACGAATGGGGCGGAAATACCATGATCGTCCCGGTATCTGCCAAAGCAAAAATCGGGATTGAGGACCTTCTGGAAGCCATTTTACTGGTAGCTGACAGCAATGAAATTAAAGCGAACCCCAATGGTCCGGCTGTTGGAACCGTTATTGAAGCAGAGATCGACAAAAACAAAGGCGTTCTGACAACGCTGCTGATCCAAAACGGATCGCTGCAAGCCGGTGACTTTGTAGTAGCCGGGCAGGCCTCCGGAAAGATCCGCGCCATGTTTGATTTCCGAGGGAAAAACCTGCGCAAAGCCGGCCCCTCCACCCCGGTTCGCATCATGGGCCTGAATGAGGTACCGCACGCCGGTGACTTCTTCCAGATCTTCAAAGATGAAAAAGAAGGCCGTGCCGTGGTGCAAAAACGCAAAGCTGCCGAGCAGGAGAGAAGATCTTCCGCTCCCAAAGCCACCCTGGAAGAGATGTTCGCTAATTTCCAGGCCGGTAAAATGCGTGAGCTGCAGTTGATTGTCAAAGCCGATGTGGAAGGATCATTGGAGCCCATCGTTGAATCACTGAAAGACATCAAGTCCGAAGAAATCAAGATCAACATCCTGCACGCCCAAACCGGTAACATCAGCGAGGGTGATGTGCTCCTGGCCTCCGCGTCCAGCGCCATCATTATCGGGTTCAATGTGAAAGCCGATGCCGCTGCCAAACGGCTGGCTGAAACAGAACGAATTTCGATCCGGCTTTACAACATCATCTACCGTCTGATCGAAGATGTTGAAAAAGCTGTGAAAGGCCTGTTGGAACCAGAGTACGAGCAGGTCGAGCTGGGTAAAGCCGAGGTTCTGGCCGTCTTCCCCATCTCAAAGGTGGGTAATGTGGCCGGCTGCAAGGTGATCCAGGGTGAAATTCGCCGGAATGCCAAAGTCCGTGTGATGCGGAAGGGCGAATTGATTAATGAGACCGAGGTATCTTCTCTCCGTCACGAAAAGGAAATTGTTCGCGAAGTGCGCCAGGGGTTTGAATGCGGTATCTCTCTGCGCAATTTTAACGATTTCCTGCCTGGTGATACGATTGAAGCATACACATTTGAAGAGAAGAAATTGTAACGTTTACTGGTAATGGGATACCGGACGGTTCTTTCAAGCAGAGGATTACGCGTGAAAGAACCTCCTGAGCCCACAGTCATTGGATAAGAGGGTAAAATGCCATCGAAAATTCGTCTGCAAAGAATCGCAGACCGGTTTAGAGAAGAACTGAGCGAAATGCTGATCATGGATATTGCTGATCCGCGTTTGAGCGGCATCACCATTACCGATGTCAAGGTGGATCGCGAGCTGACCTTCGCCGATATTTATGTCTCGGCGGTGGAAGGCAAGGAGCGTGAAGCCGAGGTAATGGAAGCTCTGCAGCACGCGCGCGGATTTCTACGTTCCACCATCGCTGATCGCGTTGAGCTGCGTATCCATCCGCAACTGCGCTTCCATTGGGATACAACCCCGGAACGCGCGGATAAAATCGATCGATTGATCCATTCGTTGAACAAAACAGAAAATCAACCGGAAGAGGAGCCCGACGAGGAATAAGGCGCATGAAGCCAGAACACTTTCAGGCTGTACGTGATTTCTTCGCTTCGCATCAACGCTTTCTGGTAACATCGCACATCCGACCGGATGGTGACGCAGTGGGTTCGTTGCTGGGTATGGGGCTGGCTCTGCAAGCTGCCGGTAAAACCGTTCAGATGGTACTTCCTGACGGCGCGCCAGGCAGTTATTCATTTCTGCCCGGCTTTGATCAAATTACCCGCAAGATTCATGGTGAGGTTAATTGCGTCATTGCGTTGGATTGCTCTGACAAAGGACGGCTGGGAGAAACCTTTTCCGGGATCAAGCCCTGTCTGAACATCGATCATCACTTTACCAATGACAATTTCGCCGAGATCAACTGGGTGGAACCGGCTGCCGCCGCAACCACTGAGATCCTTGCCAACCGGTTGCCTGCCTGGGGTCTGCCCATCACCCTGTCGGTGGCTGAAGCGCTGCTGTTGGGTCTGGTGACCGATACCATCGGGTTCAAGACTTCCAACGTAACGCCCACCACCTTGCGGCTGGCCGCCGATCTGATGAATATCGGCGCCGATCTGCCATCCACCTATGCCAAAGGGCTGGATGCACGCAGCTTCCAGGCGGTTCAATTCTGGGGATACGGGATCGCTCACATCCAGATGGATGGAAACCTGGTGTGGACCAGCCTGTCTTTGGAAGACCGGAAGAATGCCGGTTATCCGGGCCGGGATGATGCCGATTTGATCAATGTACTTTCTTCCATCACCGGCGCCAACATTGCCGTGATTTTTGTTGAGGGAAGCGACGGAAAAATCAAAGTGAGCTGGCGTGCAAAACCCGGCTTTGATGTGTCAAAAGTTGCGGCGGCCTTTGGAGGTGGGGGGCACAAGGCAGCCTCCGGGGCGGAAGTCGCGGGCAGTATGGAACAGATCCACGAGGATGTCTTAAAAGCAACAAAAGTGTTGTTACAGTAATCAGTAGAAAGGTGAGTTTTCCAGGACGGTTAACAGGAAATGGATACAAGGGATAAGAAATTCGATCTTAAGAATGCCATATCGGGTGTGCTGGTCATTGATAAGCCGGTAGGTCTGACATCCCATGATGTAGTACAGGTAGTACGCCGGGGAACACACATCCGTCGAGCCGGTCATACCGGCACTTTGGATCCGCGCGCGTCAGGTGTACTGGTAGTTCTTATTGGCCCGGCTGTACGGTTGAGTGA
This sequence comes from uncultured Anaerolineaceae bacterium, assembly GCA_964532655.1. Taxonomy (GTDB): domain Bacteria; phylum Chloroflexota; class Anaerolineae; order Anaerolineales; family Anaerolineaceae; genus JAJFTV01. The sequence goes on along the minus strand of CAZHMZ010000051.1, from coordinate 1,060 downwards.
ATATGTTTCTGCCTCCAACAAACGCTATCAGGCTGTGATTCAATTGGGCACCGCCACCGATACGTATGATTCAAACGGCGTCATCACCAAAACCGCTCCGGTCACCATTACTGAAGAAGAATTCGAAGAAGTTCTGCGCGCTTTTGAAGGTGAAATCGAACAGGTTCCCCCGCCCTACTCAGCTATCAAGGTGAAAGGCAAGCGGGCGTATGATATTGCCCGCGAAGGCGAGGAAGTTGAACTCGAGCCGCGTACCATTCATGTGTACAGCATCGAGTTGCTTGAATGGGCTCCCCCTGAAGTGGTGGTGGATGTGTATTGCTCCTCCGGAACGTATATGCGTTCGCTGGCGCATGAGCTGGGCGAGCGGATCGGCTGCGGGGCGCATCTGGTAGGACTGCGTCGCACCAAAAGCGGTCGTTTTACCCTGCGAGATTCCACTCCGCTGAACAAACTCCGCCAGGCTTTTGATGAAGGTTCCTGGTACCAGTATCTCATCCCGGCTGCGGAAGCCCTCTCGGATTGGCCTTCGATAGAGCTGACCCAGGAGCAGGTGGATGATGTGCATCATGGACATCGTATTCCCGCGGATCCTGACAGCCCCAAACAGGTGCGCGCAATCAGCGAACAGGGCGAGCTGGTGGCCCTGCTTGAGTTGATGGAAGACCAAATGGTCTGGCAGCCGCGGAAAGTATTCTTCAGCGAATAACCTGATCCATCATTGAAAACTGAGCGTCACACCGGATAATTTGAGGAGCCCGAAAAATGCAGTTTCATTATGATGGGTTGGAAACACTTTCTTTGGACGCTTCAGCCGTGACCATCGGTTCTTTTGACGGCGTTCATCTGGGCCATCAGGTTTTGATGTCTCAATTGATTGAGATTGCGCATCAGAAATCCCTGCCATCCGTTGTCGTCACCTTTTTCCCGCACCCCATCGTTGTTTTGCGTGGTCTCCAGCACCCGTTTTATCTGACCCTGCCGGAGGAAAAGGCCGGCATTCTGCACCGCCTGGGCATCGACTACGTGGTGACCATTCCATTTACGAGATCGCTCTCCG
>CAZHMZ010000050.1:0-22078 GCA_964532655.1 uncultured Anaerolineaceae bacterium | reverse complement strand
CCTGGCAAAAATGCGTGAAACGCGATGGAGTGGGATACCTGGCTTTTCATCTCGATAAGCTTAAGGAAGAGTCACCAGCAGTACAAAGGCTGATCCTGCGGAAGGCCGTCAGGCAGCTCGTTGCGGATGACGAAGAGATTGGTTTTGAAGTGGTTGAGCGGGGTGTGGAGTTTCTTAAGACCTCACCACATGGCAGAAAAATCCAGTTGGTGCAGGGTGTATCCATTATCAGAGCACGCGATGAAGTGATCATCGGGAACATCGGATCAACCGGTGGTTTTGTGGAGCAGTCTGCCAACCGCCCGGAAGGCTCTACATGGCTGGCTGACTACCCGCGTATCGAGCAGGAGACTGTTTTACAGTTCGGCGGATCGATTCAAATGGTGAATGGGTGGGAGATCTACGCCAGCCTGCCCCAACCCTGGTCGAATGCTCTGAGCAGTGCCGTGCAGCCGGACGCAAATGTGATCTGCATTGACGCGGACCAGTTGGATGGACCACTGGTGATACGCGGTTATCGGCCGGGTGAACGAATCCAACCTTATGGCATGAATGGAAAATCGATAAAGATTTCAGATCTGCTGACCAATGAAAAAATACCCCGCCTTGCAAGGGCAGGGTATCCGGTTATCGTTTGCGGGGATCAGGTGGTGTGGGTACCCGGGTGCCGGATGGGTCATGCCTTTCGGATCACCGCTGAAACCACCAGTTGCCTGCAACTGAGTTTGAAAAAATCCGGTTAGGCCTCTCCAGCCAGTTTACGCAGTTTTGCGCTGATTTCACGCCATTGAATGCGGGAAATACCCAGTTTCTGGCGGATTTTGTCGTGATCCATACCGCTACGCCAGTCATTCAGAACACTGTTCCAGCGGCACATGTCAAACGAGAGGTGTTTGGAGAGACCGGCTGCTTTGCTGAGATCTTCCAGTAGATATTCCAATCGGCGCGCTGACCAGGGGAAGAGCTGTTCGTCCGGTTTATACCGCTCCAGATACTCCCTGCAGGCCGTAGTCCACTCATCGGTAAGTGCTACTTTACGCTCTTTATATTGGCTGGAAGCGTTGGTGCGACGCACAAACAGAAAAGGTCCTTGCGGTGCATCCAGATCCAGATGATTGACATTGATCCTCAGGCATTCGCCTTTTTTGATGCCGGTATCCAGCAGCAGCTTCAATAATGTATATGGCCGGATATCCGGTGTTTGCGCGGTGCGCAGCTTCTGCGCCTCTTCAAGCACAGCGGCTTCCTCCGCTGGGGTCAACACCTCCGGGAGGGGGCTGATCACCGACTTCTGCACGATCTTCTCGGCTGGGTCCAGGGTGGTGACGCCATATTTTTGCAGCCAGCGAAAGAACGATTTGATGGAGGTAATGCGACGGGCGTAGCTTTTAGGGCTGCACGGAACTCCACGGCCTTTTTCAAGCCAGTTCAGAAAATTGTTCAGATCGTTGGTGCTGACATCTCCGATTGTTTTATCCGGCGCCAGGAAAGACGCCAGTAAATTAATATCACCCAGGAAGGCTTTGATGGTATACAGCGATTTGCCCTGATCATTCAGAAACTCTCCCCAACCCAGAATTGCGGGTTGAAAAGCAGTATGTGAGGATATGTGAATTTCCGGAAGCGAGTTTTCTGGAGACATCGTTGGTCCTTTGACGAAAAAGAATTCGTATAGCTGACTTCAGTTTACCGGATAAGATTCGGATTGTCAATAACCTGTTATTTCATAACCTGTTATTTCATAACATGTTAATCCTGCCGGAAAATGACCTTGCGGATTAACTCCTGGATTTTCTCCATATCCGGCAGTAAGACTGCTGCACCGATTGAGGTACGGTAATCGGATGTATAAGTCGAATCGATGGCATAACGGTTGAGATGGCCATCCTCGTTCATAAAGATGGATACCGGGATGAGTCTTAAGAATTCTTCGACAGGTAAATCCGTTCTCACTGCACCGCGATAGCTGTTATACAGATCGCCGGCATTGCTGATCACATCCCAGGTCAGAACCTTGCGAAGCACTGCCATCAACACTTCCTGCTGGCGGCGATTTCGATCGAAATCATTACTGGTGTAGCGGGAACGCACGTACCAGAGGGCGGTGGCGCCATCCATATTCACCGTGCCCGGTCCCACAGTGCATTTACCATTGTGCTCTTGCGGGAGATCGCAACTGTCGGTCAACTGATAGGATACGTACACGTCAATTCCGCCCAGCGAGTTAATGATATTCTCAAAACCGGTGAAATCCGTCATCACATAATAATCCGGTTTGATGTTGAAGTTGATCTCCATCGTCTGCTGGAACAATGCAAAGCCGCCGTACGGGAAAGCCGTATTCAATCGGTCGTAGGCATGTCCAGGAATCTCTACATATAAATCTCGTGGGAATGAAATGGCATTCACCACTTTGTCATCGGTGTTGATGGACACCAGAATCATGGTGTCGGTACGCCCGCCGATGGCAGGACGGTAGTCATTTCCGAAAATCATGATGTTTACCTGATCATCGGGAATAGAGAGAGTGGGTGTCCGGGTGGGTGTAAGACTGATCTGTGGTGTGTTTGTGCCTTGCGCTTCGGTTGTAGTGGTTGGGGTGGCAGTGGCACCCATGGGTAAAAAGGGTGTGGGAGTTTCTATTCCTGCGGTGCTTCCGTTAAATAAATTTGTGTTGGGTTGACCCAGAGGGGTATTCCCCAGGAAATAAGAAAAGCCTGGTATGGTACAGGCTGCCGATACTGCCCCCAGAAGAAGTAACAGGAGGAAAATCCAAACCATTTTTTTCAACAAACTACCTCGCATGGTATATATACCATGATTTTTTTCATCACGCCAATACAAGGGATTAACGCATTAATCCATATAAAGGTTCCATTCGTTTTCCCTGCTCGATGCAGTGCTATATTTTACCCCTCTCATTGAACTGTGGCTCAAATGAGCCTGTTTCAGCGTAGTTGAGGCAGCATGCTGCCTGAGTAATCCTGTTCAAAAAGGAGGAAATCATATATACTCAATCGCTTTGTTGCTTATAATACTTAATCAGGGCAACAAATGGATTGTCTCTTAGAGGGAATCAATGCAAATCAAAGATAGCAATAGTGGTACTGTGATCACGACCGCTCCCCAGGACATGCCCAAACGATCCTGGAGGACCTGGTTAATCGGGAAACCTCTTCCCACCGCCGATGCGCCGCAAGAAGCCATTGGTAAATTGATTGGGCTGGCTGTATTCGCATCGGATGCGCTGTCATCCACCGCATATGCCACGCAGGAACTTCTGGTAATCCTCGTACTGGCGGGGGTCTCTGCATTTCATTATTCCATCCCCGTCTCATTCGCCATTGTGGCGTTGCTGACCATCCTGATTGTTTCCTACGAGCAGGTAATCCATGCTTATCCCAATGGCGGAGGCGCCTATGTGGTTGCGCGTGAAAACATCGGTGAAAAATGGGCTTTGATTGCGGGCGCTTCTCTGCTGACCGATTACATTCTCACCGTATCGGTCTCCATTTCGTCAGGCGTGGCTCAGTTGGTATCCGCCTTTCCGGCCTTACTGGAATTCAGGGTCCTGATTGCGGTAGTGATGGTTTTCCTGGTGCTGCTGCTCAATCTGCGCGGTGTGCGTGAATCAGGGAAAATCATCGCTGTCCCCAGCTATTTTTTCATCATCATCATGTACGTTCTCATCATTGGCGGGATGATCCGATACTTCACCGGGGGTCTGGGTGTTGTGGTTGATCCTCCGGCAATTGAACTGATGGATATCGCTCAACCGGTGACATTCTTCCTTTTATTGCGTTCTTTCTCAAATGGGACATCGGCTGTGACAGGCGTGGAAGCCATTTCCAACGGGATCACAGCCTTTAAAGAACCGCGCAGTAAAAACGCCGGAATTACGCTAATCTGGATGGCTGTCATTTTGGGCAGCCTGTTGGTGGGTATCACCTTCCTGGCTTTCCAGATCAAGGCCATTCCCTCTGAAACAGAAACGGTGATCTCGCAAATCGGGCGGACCGTGTTTGAAACACGCGGGCTCCTTTACTATATGGTCATTGCGGCGACAACCGTCATTTTGATCATGGCTGCCAATACAGCCTTCGCGGGTTTTCCTCGCCTGGGCGCGCTCATCGCAGCGGATAGTTTTCTACCGCGGCAAATGGCCTATAAAGGTGACCGGCTGGTCTACTCCAATGGCATGATTGCTCTCGCCGTGGTGGCCGCGTTGCTGATCGTGGCGATCGGCGCCAGTGTGACAAACCTGATACCGCTGTACGCCATCGGCGTGTTTTTATCGTTTACCATCTCTCAGGTGGGCATGGCCATCCACTGGAAGCGGGTTGGAAATATCGAACCGGGTAAAGAAGCCAAACACGGTGACAGCACCCTCAAGTTTGAGAAAAACTGGCCCATCAAAATGATCATCAACGGATTTGGCGCGCTGACCACCGGCATCGTGATGGTTGTGTTTGCGGTGACCAAGTTTTCAGACGGTGCGTGGATTGTGCTGGTATTAATTCCATTGCTGGTAGTGGGCTTCATGATCATTCACCGGCATTATAAAACCCTGGGAAACCAACTCTCTCTGCAGGGGTACGGGTCGATGCCCGAGGTGACGCGCCATCGTGTGGTGCTGCTGGTGAGCGGTGTGCATCGCGGTACACTGGAAGGCCTGCGATACGCTCGCACCATTTCTGAGGACATCACCGCTGTTCATGTATCGATTGATGATGTCGAAACGCAAAAGTTGATCAAACGTTGGGAAGTATGGGGGGATGGAACTCGTTTGGTGATTGTCGAATCGCCTTACCGATTGTTTTTAGACCCGGTATTGGAATATATTTCCCGTCTGGAAGACCAGTTGGGTTCGGGTGAACTCATCACCGTGGTGGTGCCGCAGTTTATTCCACTCAAACGATGGTCACGCTTCCTCCATTCCAGGACCGCTGACAGTTTGCGCAAGGCGTTACTGAACCGAGATAAAATCGTGATTACCGAGTTGTCGTATCAGGTCAAGTAGAACACTTTACCGATAGGATACTTACAGGAGTGCCAGACATGAAAGCCATTGTGATTGGATGTGACCGGTTGGGAGCTGAACTGGCGTATCGGCTCAGTTTACACGGGCATGACGTGGTGGTGATTGATCAACACCGCACCTCTTTCGTTCACCTGAACCGCGATTTTGTGGGCAGGACCCATGAAGGCGACCCGTTGAATCAGGATGTACTGCTGCGGGCAGGGGTTGAGGAAGCAGATGCAGTGATTGCTTTGACAGAAACCGAAGCGACCAACTACATTATCGGGTCCGCGGTCAAAGAACTTTACAAGGTACCGCAGGTGATTGTGCGCAGCTTTGATCCCACACATAAAATGGTATGCGAAATGTTGGGTTTACAGGCCATCAGTTCTGCCATTTGGGGCGCCGAGCAACTCGAAGAAATGCTGACGCACAAAGATTTCAAACCGGTGTTTACCATCGCTGGCGGAGAGGTGGAGATTTATAACATTACCATTCCTTCCTCATGGGATAATCGTCAGATTGAAGATCTCATTTCGGACCGAACCGGACAACGGGCGATTTCCCTGACCCGTTCGGGTGATTCGTTTATCCCCGCCGCCAAGCAGATGCTCAAAGAAGATGACATTCTGTATATCGCGGCAAACCATGAGGGCATGGAAGCGTTGTGGAAAAAGATCAGCAGGATGAGCGAGGAGGCTGCCTGATGTACGTCATAATCGTAGGTGGAGGAAGAACCGGAGCGCAACTGGCTCGTTTGCTGATCCAGCATAATCATGATGTGCATGTCATTGAAGAACGGGAAGACATCCTCACGCGTCTGCACCGTGAAATCCCGACCGAGCTTATTCATGTGGGCAACCCGATTTATCCCGAAGTATTGGAGAGTGCGGGTATACGGCAGGCCGATGTAATGGCAGCCGTGACAGCGGAAGATGACCAGAACCTGCTGGTTTGTTACATGGCCCGCACTTTATTTAATGTAGATAGAACCATCGCAAGGGTAAATAACCCTGGTCATGACTGGTTGTTCAACGATTTATTCCACGTGGATGTGACCATCAACCCGGCCAGTATTATTGCCAGTCTGATCTCTGAACAGATGTCGATGGGTGACATGATGACCCTGGCCAAGCTTTATCGGGGAAATTATTCGCTGGTGGAAGAAAAAATTCCAACCGGCGCCCGCTCGGTGGGCAAGGCGATCAAAGATCTGGGTTTGACCGATCAATGCGTGATCGCAGGAATTATCCGCGACGGTGATTTGATTGTCCCGCATGGGAATACGGTATTTCAGGAAGGTGACGAGGTGCTGGCGGTGACGGATGGTGAGGGCGCTCGGTATTTATCTGAATTGCTCAAACCGGAAGAGAACGGTAAGGCCTGAAAAGATTTGACCCTGCCGAAACCTTACGGTATAATAAATGGTCTTGAAAAAACAACTCGCAGACGGGATTTTTGATCGTCAGAATCGTACACACTACCGATCCTAACGATCAAAAATCCGGTCGGAAAAGGAAAAGAAATGACGAAAAGAACGTATCAACCGAAGATTCGCCGACGCGTACGTGTGCACGGTTTCCGAAGTCGTATGGCAACTGCTGATGGCCGCAAGGTTCTGAAACGCCGCCGTCTGCGCGGTCGCTACAGCCTGACCGTGAGTGCCAACAAGCACGTTAAGAAAATCAACTTCTAACATAACCATCCCGGTTTCTCCGGTATGGCAGGTCCGGTAAATGGGCGGCCAGGCAGTTACGATGTGATCAACAGGCAACATCGTTTACGTAGTTCTTCTGACTTTCGGACCATACGGAAATCAGGAAAAGTCTATCGACATCCGCTCATTACCGTGGCCATACTGCCAAACGGGATGGATACTACCCGCATTGGCATCGTCACGGGAAAACCGGTTGGTGGCGCTGTAAAGAGGAATCTAGTCAAAAGACGACTCAGAGCTTGCATGAATGAACAGCTATCTGTCCTGATTAAAGGATGGGATATCGTGATCATTGCCCGCCCCAAAAGCGGGCAGGTTGCGTTTTCTGACCTTCGTGCGGCTGTGATGAGTCTTTTGAAAAAAGCCGGGGTCATCCAACCGGCTGATCGGTTATCATGAACGAAGAGTTCCAGGAAAGTTATAAAGAAGAACGGCTTCGCGATTTGCCAGTAACCATTCAAACCTTACCAAGATGGGTTTTACTGGCATTGATTCGTCTTTATCAGAAAGTGCTTTCGCCGCTTAACCCGCCAGGTACCTGCCGGTTTTATCCGACCTGTTCGCATTACACCTATCAGGCGATATACCGTTTCGGCGCGCTGCGTGGAAGCCTGCTGGGAATGAAACGCATCGTACGGTGTAATCCTTTCAATGAAGGCGGAATTGATCCGGTACCGTTGGAGTTTCCACACCGCTGTTCTGATCACGCGATTAACTAGAGAAAACCAGGACCAAATCTATGAACTATCGAAAATCAATCATCTTGGCAATTTTCATGATCGGAGCGCTGCTGCTCACCTCATGTTCAGGGGCCATTGGAAACACCAGTTGGCCGGGAATGAGCGTGAACGGTGAGAACATGATCCTTTCGTATTCAACCGCATTGTATTCCATCCGGATGGCGGATGGAAACCTGAACTGGAAATACCCCGCCGAAGGAAAAGCTTCAGCCCAGTTCTTTGCCCCGGCTGCCTATACCAGTGATCTGGTAGTGGTTGGCAGCTATCAAAATATGCTGTACGGTTTGAACGCCAGCAATGGTTCGCAGAGTTGGACCTATTCAGGCGCAACCGGCAAGTACATTGGCAGCGCACTGGTGAAGGACGATCTAATTTATGTACCGGTGAGCAATTCCAACTTGTATGCGCTTTCATCCAATGGGCAGGAACAATGGGTTTTTGAAGATTCCACCCAGGCGCTGTGGGCACAACCGGCGATCGATGGTGATGTACTGTACCAGCCCTCCATGGATCATACCCTTTACGCTGTCGATGCGAAAACCGGGGTACAGCTTTGGAACATCGAGCTTGACGGCTCCATGGTGTATTCACCTCTTCTGGATGAAAATGTGCTGTATGTCATCACGCTGTCAGGATCCCTGTATGCCGTGAGTACGGAGACACATCAGGTTCTCTGGCAGGTCAGTATCGATTCGGAAGGCTGGGGCAGCCCGGTAATCCACGAGGGTGTGTTATACCTGGGCGACTTGAGCGGGCAGGTATACGGCATCAACGCGGCTGACGGTTCGCAGCTCTGGAAGGTGAGCCTGGGCGGCGCTGTGGTGGGTTCAGGAAGCCTGATTACAGATGGTGTGGTATTTGTCACCGAGACCGGTGATGTGGTTTTGGTCGGTTTCGACGGCGTGAAGAAATGGACGCAGCCGATCGAAGGAAAACTGTATGGTCGTCCGGCTGTCGGCGAGGACCGTATTGTTGTGTCCGTGGTGGGCGGCGAAGCACTGCTGGTTGCTTATAACTTCAACGGCAACCAGGTGTGGACCTTCACTCCGGCAAAATAACCCCTAAAAGGATAATACTATGTGGGATACCCTTATCATCGGTCCTTTCATCAATGTACTTCTGTTCATCTATAACCTGATCGGTCAGAATTTTGGCGTCGCCATCATTCTGTTCACTATCCTGATCCGCCTGATCACCTACCCTTTGACCTACAAACAACTCAAAGGTACGCAGAAAATGCAGGAGATCAACAAAGATAAACGCTGGATTGAGATGCAGGCCAAATACAAAAACGATCGTGAAAAACTGGCCCAGGAACAGATGAAGATGTACAAGGAAATCGGCTATAACCCGCTTTCCGGCTGTCTGCCTACCCTTATCCAGTTCCCGATCATTATTGGTCTGTACCAGGCTGTCATCCGCGCCCTGGCCAGCACTCCGCTTGAACTGCTGGGTTTGATGCGGTTCATGTACAAAGGCTTTCTGGATGCGGGTACTCTGATCCCGCTGAACAGCCATTTTTTGTGGATGGATCTTTCACAGCCTGAACGTTTGAATCTTTCCTTTATTCCGTTTGGCATTCCGGTGCTGGCCATCATCGTTGTGGTCACCACCTATTTACAGTCGAAATTGATGCAGCCTACCAGCGGGAACCCGGGTGATCAAAGTGCCATGATGGGCAATATGATGAATATTTACATGCCCTTTTTGATGGGTTACATGGCGTATACGCTGGCAGCCGGTCTGGCCCTTTATTTTGTCGTCTCCAACCTCATCGGTATTCTGCAATATGCCCTGATGGGCAAGCTCAACTGGCGAAATCTTCTGCCAAAACCAAAAACTGATGCGGCTGGTGCGAACAAACAAAAGGCGATTGATTCGAAATAGTTGAGGTGTTTTATGGAAAAGAAGACAGTACTTGAAATGATTGCTCCCACCGTCGATGAGGCGATTGAACTGGGTCTGGAACAACTTGGCCTGCCTCAGGACGCAGTCGAAATTGAAGTTCTCGATACGGGCAGCAAGGGCATCTTTGGAATCGGAAACCGTCAGGCACGCATCCGTATCATTGTCGGGAAAGCGACGGTTCAGGAGGAATCGACTGAACAAGTTCTTCCCGAAGAAGAGGAAGAGGATGTCGAATTCACCATGACGGAAATTGCCAAAACCGAGAAAACTGCTGCCGTAATGCCTCCAATCGACATGGAAACCGTCCTGGATGTTACCCAGCATGTCGTTGAAGATCTGATCGATAAAATGCGCGTCCATGCATCGGTCACCACCGAGCTGATCCCCGAAACGGAACACCAATCCGGTCCTGTCATCCATGTTGATGTTCAAGGAAATGATCTGTCTATCCTGATCGGTCGCCAGGCTGAAACGCTCAACGCCATTCAATATATTACCAGTTTGATTGTGGCCAAAGAACTTGGGCAGTGGGTGACCATTCTGGTGGATGTGCAGGGGTACCGCGCCCGGCGCGAGAACCAACTGCGCAAGCTGGCCCGCCGCCTGGCAGACCAGGCTGTGCAAACCGGCCGCCGCCAGGTGCTTGAGCCCATGCCTGCCAATGAGCGGCGTTACATTCACCTCGAGCTGCGTGATCATCCGGATGTGACCACTGAAAGTATCGGTGAAGAACCCAATCGCAAGGTGACCATTTCACCCAAACATTCCTGATTTTCAGTGGGGCTGTCAGTATCAACGACAGCTCCATTTCTTTTCATCCTGATAGCCGTTTTTGGGTAAATAGAATATCCACGTTTTGCCTCTTTCATTCCATATCAGACCAAATTAGGAGATTGAGATGAACGAAATATCTTCCCCAACTGTCTATTTCAAAACGAATGGCGCTGTCAATACAGAGCGGGTTTTTCAGCTTGTTCAACAAAGAGCCGAGCAAATGGGTATCCGATCCATTGTGGTCGCCACCACATCCGGTACGTGCGGCGTCAAAGCGGCCGAACTGTTTTCCGGGTATCATGTGGTGGCCGTCAGCCATTCGGCCGGGTTCAAAGGAGCCGATCAACAGGAATTGACGGCTGCGAACAGGCAACGGATCGAGCTGGCAGGGGGGAAGGTATTGACTGCCACACATGCCTTTGGCGGTGTCAACCGCGCGATTCGCCGTAAACTGAATACCTACCAGGTGGATGAAGTGATTGCTTACAGTCTGCGCATCTTCTGTGAAGGCATGAAGGTGGCGGCGGAGATCTCCATGATGGCTGCCGACGCCGGGTTAATCAGCGTGAATCAACCGGTGATTGCAGTGGCGGGAACCGGCAGCGGAGCGGATACGGCTGTGATCCTGAAACCCGCGTACGCGCAAAGCTTCTTTGACTTGAAAATTCTGGAAGCCATCTGCATGCCGGCGCCGGCGCATCCCTTGTTTTCCGAATAAGCCATCCTCATTAAATCAAAAACCGGTCTCCGGGGTGAACAGATGCGTACAATCCTCTGCACTCCCTGGAGACCGGTTGACTATGTTCTATCAGGCAGTGGCTGCCTGTTCCTGCCTGCGGATGGTTTGCAGTGTTGGCCAGGCGCGGAACCAGAGCCATCCCATTTGAAAGAGCATGGCGGCGGTAAAACCGATTGCGCCCACATATACGCCCTGTATCTGATTATAGGCAATCCCGGCGCCCAATACGATTAAAATGGAAACCAGGAAAATAATTACGGCCTCGGTGATCCCGCGGGTTTTATGGCTGTATAGAATGGATCCCTGGAACCAGCTCAACAACACCGCAGCACCCGGGATGGGGAGCATGAACCAAACTGCTTTTTGAGCCAACGGTACCAGGTAATCGGGCAGGGCAGAGATCGTTATAAACCATACATCCGAGAGCGGTGTAGCCACCACCAAAATGAACAGCACAGAAATGCTAAGGAACAAAACCATGGCAAAGTTACGTAAATTCCTGTATGCACCCGGTTTATCCAGAAGCGCTACCACTACTTCATTATAAGAAATGCCCAACGTTTGGAAAAGAAACAGCAGACCGCTGATCCCCGGCCAAACAGCCAGTGAACTGATGGCATCGGGCATACGGCTGATGGCTGCACTGCCGATAGGCCGCCAAATCATGCTCAGCAGAGAGGTAAGCACCAGCGGGAGATAAAAAGCGAAGAAGGCTTTCCACGACAGTTCCTGGTGAACAGCTTCTTCTTTGGGGATGGATCGCAGGATGGGACGAACGCGCCAGCCGCAAAAAAGCGCTTCCGCCACCATGCCGGCTGTCAATGAAGCAGATCCGACCACCACGCCGGAAAGCGAGCCGATTGCATACCCCGTAAACATCACCACGGTGACGGTACTCAACCTCACAAAAGTGCCGGTCACCACCACATTGGAGTACCCGTACCGGATCATGATGCCCTGTTGAAAGCGCCGGTAACCAATGGCCCATGGCAGCGGGATGCAGATCATCAATCCAATTCGGGCGATCCCCAACACTTCTTCCGGGATCCCGAGCAGACCGCGTACCACCACAAAGTAGAGCGGTGTAAACGCCAATAAAAAGTGTACGGCGGTCATCACACCTGAAGCGGTCCACATAAATCGCCGGATTTTGAGGTAACTCTTCCAGTCCTGCACCAGCGCGACCGAAGCAGAAAGCAGCATAAGAAGAGGAGCTGTGGTTAAGGAACGCAGGGGTTCAGATACACTTCCAAAACCCGCCAGGTTGATCTCGGGGTTGGCAAGGCGCGCGATGATGGCGTTTACCATGGGCCCTTCAAAGGCCATCAACAGCCAACTGGCAGCCAGCGGCCACCATGTCTGGAAGATTTTGGAAGGAGTTACCGGTAGGATATGCGAATCATTCATGGATGGTCAACCGTTCATATAATTAATACTGTGCAGCTTGCAATTGTAATCGATAGTACCGGCCAGCCGCACAAACTTAATGAAACTGACAGATTCTACTCATGATTTTTCACGAAGAAATCTATAAAATACCCCATCGCAGGTATGGAGCAGTTTCTTTGGGAATCGATCCATACTGAAACTCGCCAGATGACCATTGTATGGTGGAAATGAAGTAAAATGGTGAGGATGTTTTTCTGGAGGAGCATTTGAAAAAACAATACAGCGCGTATCTTCTCTTGTTACCGGTTGCCGGTGTGATCATTCTGCTGGATCAATGGACCAAGTATCTTTTACGGACTAATCTGGCGGTTGGAGAAACCTGGGCGCCATGGCCCTGGTTGGCGCCGTATGCACGCGCTGTGCATTGGTATAACACCGGCGTGGCCTTTGGCATGTTTCAGGATAAGAATGTTCTTTTCCTGATCCTGGCTGTGCTGGTTTCGCTGGCAATTATTATTTACTTTCCGCGTATCCCTGCCTCTGAAAAGGCGCTGCGTGTTGCCCTCAGTATGCAATTGGGGGGAGCGCTGGGGAACGCCATCGACCGGGTTCAGTTCGGGCATGTGATTGATTTTATTTCCGTCGGAAATTTTCCGGTCTGGAACGTGGCAGATGCCAGTATCACTGTGGGGGTGGTCGTGCTCCTGCTGGGCATCCTGATCCAGGAGTACAAACAAAAAAAGGCCGCCCGAATCGAATCCACCCAGGCTGACACGGATCACTCCGAAGAGCAGCAATAACTCATTTTTTTACCAATACACATCCATGACGCAAAATCCGGATCATGAAATTCGCAAGCTGATCAATGAAGATGGCGCGCAACGACTGGATAAGTTCATTGCCAGCCGTTTGCCCGAGTTTTCGCGTTCCCGTTTGCAGAACCTGATTCAGGATGGCCTGGTGACCATCAACGGCCAGACCGCCATAAAAAACGGACAGATCATTTTGTCCGGCGACCATATCGAGGTGAGTATCCCTCCTGCCGCGCCTGTTGGGCTGCAACCGGAGGCGATCCAACTGGATATCGTTTTTGAGAATGATGATTTGATCATTATCAACAAGCCGGCCGGTATGGTGGTGCATCCATCCGCCGGGCATGAATCGGGTACATTGGTTCACGCAGTACTGGCTCACGCGCCGCAAATTGAAGGGATCGGCGGTGAGATCCGGCCCGGCGTGGTTCACCGGCTGGATAAAGACACATCCGGGTTGATTGTGGTGGCCAAGAATGACCGTTCCATGCGCTGGCTTCAGGATCAATTCAAGCGGCGCAAGGTGGATAAAACATACCTGGCGCTGCTGGATGGAAAACCTCCCACACCGGTTGGGCGGGTGGAAGTTCCGGTCGGCCGGGATCCATCCCACAGGAAAAAGATGGCTGTACTGCCCGCCGGCAAAGGTCGCGATGCGATCTCAGAGTACACCACGGTGAAGAGCTTTAAACACCATACATTGGTGCAGGTAAAAATCCTCACCGGCCGGACTCACCAAATTCGTCTGCACATGGCCTTTATCAAATGCCCGCTGGTTGGCGATCGGTTATATGGGCACCGGCATTCTTCCCTTCCCATCGAGCGACAATTTTTACATGCTTTCAGGTTATGTATCACCCTGCCAGGTGAAAAGGAACCCCGAACTTTTGAAGCCGGCCTTCCCGAAGATCTGCAACAGGTGTTAAGCGATTTGGAATTGCAGCACAACCCCACAGTTTGAAATCAATATTGACTTACGGAGGTTTTGTATGAAGAAAATTGATTTACGCTCGGATACGGTATCCATGCCAACCCCATCGATGATCAAAGCAATGGCTGCCGCCGAAGCAGGGGATGATGTGTACGGTGAAGATCCAACCGTAAACCGTTTACAGGCGATGGCTGCCGAGCGAATGGGTAAAGAAGCCGGTTTATTTGTACCATCAGGCACCATGGGTAACCTCGCGGCCATTCTGGTTCACTGCAACCGGGCCGATGAAGTGATCATGGGTAACCGCGCACACACCTTCCTGTTTGAAGGCGGCGGAGCTTCTGCGTTGGGTGGTGTATCCATCGCGCTGCTTCCCAATAACGATGACGGCACCCTGAATATGGATGATATCAAAGCGGCTGTACGAACCGAAAATCCACACCATCCACGCACCAAGCTAATCGTTCTTGAAAACACCCAAAATCGGTGCGGAGGAGCGCCAATTTCGGCGGCCTATACCAAACAGGTGGGTGATTTCGCGCACTCCATGGGTCTCAAGTTCCACATGGACGGCGCGCGTATCTTCAATGCCGCTGCGGCGCTGAAGACCACCGCCAAAGAACTGGTCGCCCCGGTGGATTCGGTGACATTCTGCCTGAGCAAAGGCCTCTGCGCCCCGGTGGGCTCCGTATTGTGCGGAAGCAAGGATTTCATTTATGAAGCAATCAGAATCCGTAAACAACTGGGCGGCGGGATGCGCCAGGTGGGTTTCATGGCGGCTGCCGGTGTTGTGGCGCTTGAGGAAATGACCGAACGCCTGGGGGAAGATCATGAGCATATTCAAGCGCTCACCGATGGTCTGACAAAAATCCCCGGTCTGCATAAATATTTGAATCCACCCATTTCCACCAACATGCTTTTCATCGGTTTGGATGATTCCGTGAAGGCGGATGGAGCCACAGTGATCAGTAAAATGGCAGAACAGGGCATTCTGATTGGATCCACCGGACCGCGAACGTTCCGCATGGTGACGCATTACTGGATCAAAGATGAAGATGTTAATATGACCATCAAGGCGTTCAAACAGGTCATGTCTTCATTGTAAACCGCAGTTTTTTTAACAAACAAGTCCTCTGATTTCTAGTTTTTAGCTGGTCAGAGGATTTAAACAACCATGAGCGGGTTTGTGCAGGTTTGCTTACAAACCCGCTCATTTTGAGAGCGCAATTACATAAATCTGATATAATGAATATATTAATCCCAAATTTATGCATGGGAAAATTTATTCGTTTTGCGTTTTTATTTAGAGGAAATAATCCGTTTGTAATTCATGTAATTGTTGATAAGATATCTGATGGCCTGTCAACCTGATCAGGCTGTTTTACCAATATTTTTTGTAAATCACGGAATAATATTAGTATGGAAAAATTCATTCAAATTGAACAAATTGACGAAGCGACTCAGGCGGTTGTTTCACGAATCACTTTTCGCCCCCAAGTGGGTATCATCCTCGGGTCCGGGCTGGGTGGCGTGGCTGATCTGGTGACGGATGCTGTAACCATTCCGTTTGAGCAGATTCCACACTGGCCTGTCTCCACCATTGGCGGTCACTCAGGTAAACTGGTAGTGGGTAACCTGAGCGAAATCCCCGTGATGGTGATGCAGGGACGCGTTCATTATTATGAAGGCTATTCCATGTCGCAGGTTACCTTGCCGATCCGGGTGATGCAGCGCATGGGGATCACCACAATGATCATCACCAACGCGGCGGGCGCCATCAATCCCAATTTGATGCCCGGTGATGTGATGATGATCCAGGACCACATTGCTCTGGTGACCATGGGTGGGATGAATCCGCTGCGCGGTCCCAACTTGGATGAATTTGGAGTAAGATTTCCGGATATGAGTCAACCTTACCACCGCGGTTTGATGGATTTAGCCCGTCAGGTGGCGATGGAGAAAAATATACCGTTACAACAAGGGGTGTATGCAGGTCTGGCGGGGCCTTCGTTTGAATCACCGGCAGATTTGCGTTTTCTGCACATTATTGGTGCTGATGCGGTCGGCATGTCGACCGTTCCTGAGGTGATTGTTGCCAATCACGGCCGGATGAAAGTATTGGGGTTATCGGGGATCAGCAATAAGGCCAACCTGGACGGTTCAACAGTCACCACTCATGAAGAGGTTCTGGCAGCGGGGAAATTAATTGTTCCAAAACTGCAAGATCTGATTATGGGGGTACTTGAAAAACTGGTAAGGCAGCCGTAGCACTGCCTCGGCGCGGTGTCTCGTCTGGACGGTTATATGTATGGAGGAATTGCTCAGATATCTTAAGCAAAACGAAATCTGGATCTATATTTTCCTGGGATTTGGTTTTGTGATCTATCTGAGAAAGCTGGCTGCCTCCTGGCAGGAATGGAAAGCTTCATTATTCGGTTTGGAGCGTGAAAACGCGCAAAGACGGGTGCGCGCATCTCTGACGATGGTGGGTCTGCTGGGTCTCATGATCCTGTCCGAATTCGTCCTGATTTCTTTTGTAATGCCCGCCTACCCGCAATCGATGCTGCTGCCGACACCAACACTGAATTTGCTGGTCACACCGACAGCTACCATGGATGTTCTGGGTGCTGGGGTACTGAGTGGTACATCGGCAGGCACCCCGGCGAGTGGTGCGACCGGTTGCATCGAAGGTCAACTGGAATGGAAGGTTCCGGAGTCTGACCAGGAAGTAAGCGATGCGGTGGTACTGGAAGGTACTGTATCGATGCCGAACATGGCATTTTACAAGTTTATGTACAGCGTTTCGGGGAGCAATTTGTGGGTCACCATTGCAGCCGGAAATGAGCCGAAAGTGGAAGAACCCCTGGGCGGCAGTTGGGATACCAGCGAACTGGTGCCCGGAGATTACACCCTCAGGCTGGTGGTGACAGACAATCTCAATGCCGAACTGCCCCCGTGTGATGTTTCAGTTCGAGTCATCAGTTCGGAATAATGCAGGAGTATCGGATGGCGGAAATACACATCAGGCCCGTTGAACAGGAAGATTTTGAACTGTTGAGCAGCATCGAGCATGATTATCAGACTGATCACGTATGGCAAATGGATCGGATGATTGAACCCGGCAATTTTTCACTGCGTTTCCGCGAAAGTAAACTGCCACGCACCATCCGTGTGGATAATCCATCCAAACTGTCCTGGAATAACCCTGAGGCATTGCAGGATAAAACCGGTTTATTGGCTTCTCTGCAGGATCATGAGGTAGGTTACCTGTTTTTTAAGCCTGTGCCTGAAACCGGCACAGTCTGGATCAGCGTCATGGCGATCCGGAAAGCATACCGGCGGCAGGGGATTGGCACCCGGCTGATCTCTGCGGTTCAGGAGTGGTGCCGTCAAAATGAGTACAAGCGAGTGATGCTTGAAATGCAATCCAAAAACTATCCTGGAGTTCGCTTTGCCCAAAAACTGGGCTTTGAGTTCTGTGGGTATAACGATCATTATTTTCCAAATCAGGATATTGCCTTGTTTTTCAATAAAACCATCCGGTAATATCCACCCGGTTGTATATGACGATTAGCTTTGAAACCATTCAATATCTGCTGATCACCATCAATCAAATTTTGACTGCGGGTATTGCCATCACGGCATTCGCGCTTCTGCTTTCTACGTCCCAGTTCAATTTACGAAACCGGGTTGCCGGTACCTTTGCCCTGATTTTATTGTGTGTGGTGATCATCTACTCTGCGGAATCCATCAGCAGTTCGATTGACAATCAACCTGTTGAATCCTTACTGATCCGGCTGGAGTGGGTTGGCATCATCATCCTTCCAGCCACCTATCTGCAGTTTTCAGATGCCATTCTGGCGACCACCGGTAAACCCTCGCGCTGGAAACGAGTATGGGCCATCCGGGCGACCTATCTGGCCTGCATCGTATTTCTTGCCGCACTGCCTTTTCCCGCCATTTTTGGTGAGATCAGCTTCAGCCAGCCATTCGCTCCGCATATGGAGCCCACGCTGGTTACCGTGGCCTTTTCGCTCTTTTACATCGTGGTCATGGCGATGTCGTGGTTCAACTTCTTCCGGGCTTACCGCCGCACTACCACATCTGCCAGCCGCCGCCGGATGGCCTATCTGATCACCGGAGCGCTGGCTCCCGCCTTTGGATCTTTCCCCTTCCTGCTGTTTGGGTCGGGTATCGCCAGCCAGTTTACGTTCTTCTTCTGGATGATCGCCCTTTTCAGCAACTTTTTGGTGGCAGGTCTGATGGTGTTGATGGCTTACGCGGTGGCCTTCTTTGGCGTCACCTGGCCTGACCGCGTGGTAAAAAGCCGCCTGCTGGAATGGCTGATGCGCGGGCCCCTGACGGCCATCCTGGCGTTGGGCGTCACCACTGTGATCCGCCGTGCCGGAGCCGCATACGGTAGTGCGTATACCGCTTATGTGCCGATATCGCTGGTGCTGATCATCCTGTTTGTCCAATTCGCCATCTCCTTCCTGTTCCCATTCTTGGAGCGGTGGCTGTTCTTTGGAAAAGATCGTGAAGATTTAGCTCGACTGCGAAATTTTGAGAATCACTTTTTAACGCCTAATGATCTTTACCAGTTCATGGATCTGGTGATCTCCGCTATCTGCGATCGTCTTCAGGCCCAGGGAGGGTTTATCGCCATCCCGGCAGACGGCCGAGCGGAGGTTATTACCAGCCTGGGGAATAATCACCGCCGTCAAGATGAAGTATCCACTGAGCTTTCGCGGATCGTATCTGAGAATACACATTCAGAAGAGTATGTCACCTGGGGAGATGATCTGCTCATTCCGATCTGGGGAAATGAATCGGACGGAGAATCGCTGTTAGGGTTGATTGGTGTCACCGGTGAGGGGAATCAGGAGTTTGAGAAGGACCAGGTGGATGACCTCAAGGTGTTAATCGATCGGGCTCGCCTGGCATTACGGGATCGACAGATGCAAATTCAGGTATTTGATGCATTTCAGAATTTGCAGCCTGAGGTGGAAATCATCCAGCGGATGCGGGCAGCCGGCCGCTATGATGAACAATTCCTGTTTGAAACTGGCGTAAATCTTGCACAAAATGACACGGTTCAGTGGGTACGAGGTGCGCTGACACATTACTGGGGGGGACCCAGGCTTACACAAAACCCTCTTCTGAAGCTCAAAATTGTCACGGATGCTCTGCCTAAATATGAGGGAAGCGGCACGAACGCCCTGCGCAGCATCCTGCGAGAAGCCATCGACCACATTAAACCGGAAGGCGAACGGCGTTATACCGCTGACTGGATTTTGTTTAATATTTTGGAAATGAAATTTATTGAGGGGCGGAAAGTTCGAGATATCGCCCTGCGCCTATCTGTTTCGGAAGCTGATTTATATCGAAAACAGAAAATTGCAATTGAGACAGTCGCAGGCGAAATTTCCAAAATGGAGAAACAGGCGAAAGAGAATCACCAGATATGAGAATACTGAAAACCTTTGTAAGTGCAGGTTTTTTGAATCAGATTGATGAGGAGGATCAATCATGCAGAAAGTAGCCGGAAAAAATCATTTATCAGATAAATTTGTTCATGAATCGGAATCATTCGAAATTGATGAGGGTTGGTGGGATTCAATACTGGCTGAGGAGCACAATCCCAGAACTTCTGCTTCAATGGCTGCCAAAGCATCAATAAGATCGGAACCGGATATTGATTGGGATCTCGTCGAGGGATTTCACGCACGCGATGAAGTGATTACCCTTCGCGTCAATGGGTTCAACCGGGGTGGTTTATTGGTGCAGGGTGATGGTATTCAGGGATTCGTGCCTGTATCACACCTGGTATCCGTTTCAGGATGTGATCCGGAGGAACAAACCCTCTCCCTCAAAGACTATGTTGGGAAAGAACTCGAGTTGAAGGTGATTGAATGCGATCCTTCACAGGACCGGGTAGTGTTGAGCGAGCGAGCAGCTTTAGCCGGTGAGGGCTGCCGAAAACGATTGTTCAAGACGCTCAAGGCGGGTGATGTGATCTGCGGAACCGTGACGAACGTGACCGATTTTGGTGTGTTTGTCGAACTGGGCGGGGTAGAAGGGTTGATTCACGTGTCTGAACTCTCCTGGGGACGTGTGAATCATCCTAAAGAAATTCTCTCAGTTGGACAGAAAATCGAAACGCAGGTATTGTTTATCTCGGAAGAAGACGAAAAAGTCGCCTTGAGTTATAAACGCCAGTTCCCCAACCCCTGGGCTGACATTTTAAGTGAGTATGAACCCGGTATGGTTACCAGCGCCATAATTACCTCGTTAACCCGCTATGGCGCCTTTGCCAGGATCAAAAAAGGTATCGAGGGATTAATCCATATTTCCACCATCAACCTGAAGAAGGCACAGGGAGATTTTTCCGAAAAGATCACTTTGGAAGAATTCTTGCATCCTGGCCAGCAGGTAGACGTGCGGATTCTTCACATCGATGTGAACCGCCGTAGATTGGGCCTGGAATTAATGGATTGTGAATGACGCCAAATCATAAAAGTGTTGGTACAACTAAACAGGAATTTGTCCCTCTGGAGACCTCTCCAGAATCAATGCTCCCGGATTTTAAAAAGTGGCGCTCCTGGTTTGACCGCCTGGGGTGGGATATCCTGGGAGTATTGCTTGTTGCCCTGGCTTTGATCACGTTTTTAGGTCTGCTGTCTCTCAGCCAGGGGAAGCTGGTCAAAAATTGGGTTGATTTTCTTCAGCTCTGGCTGGGATGGGGCAGTTACCTTCTGACCGCGGGGTTGGGTTGGTGCGGATATCTCTTTCTGCGCAAACGATCCTCCTCCTTCAAGGGGATCCCCATCAAAAAGATCGTCCTGGCTGAAATTGCTCTGCTTCTTTTGCTTGCTTTTCTTTCCTCTCTTGGCGGGCATTCGCTGGCACGCGCTTCCATTGGCCTGGACGGGGGGCAAATCGGCTGGGGCATGGTGGAGCTTGTTTCCAGTGTGATACCGATAGCGGTTGTAGCCGTATTAAGCGGAATCGGCATCATTTTCTGTCTGCTGAGCCTGTTTGGATTAAGCGGGAAGGTCGCTTCCTTGTTACAGGATTGGGCTGAGAAAGTATTGAGCGAGCCGGATTTAAATTCTGCCGGAGAGCAGGATCAATTTGATGGGGCGCAGCTCGAAAAAACAGTTGAGTTACAGGAAGAAGCCGTCGATTTTGACAAGCGTTCCGAGCTGCTGCCTTCCATGGAACTGCTGGCGCCGGAAGAGATCACACCGTTCAGTGATGAAAAGATCCACGTGACGGCTCGTAAGCTGGAAGCCACGCTGGCCGAATTTGGCATCCCTGCCCGAGTGGTGGGTTTCAGGGTGGGGCCAACCGTCACACAATTTGCAGTAGAGCCCGGGTATGTGGAGCGAATCGCGCCGGATGGACAAACCGGGCGGCATAAGGTGCGTGTTTCGCAGATCTCTGCGCTGACGCGTGACCTCGCGCTAGCCCTTTCAGCCGAGCGGCTGCGTATTGAGGCACCCGTACCGGGGCAGTCATTTGTTGGGATCGAGGTTCCCAATCCGCGTTCCAGTATTGTGGGTCTGCGTTCCATCCTGGAATCGGAAGAATTTCAAAAACTCAACGCACCGTTGGGGCTTGCACTCGGGAAAGATGTATCCGGCAGGCCTGTGGTAGCCGACTTAAGCCGTATGCCGCATATCCTGATCGCCGGTACGACCGGATCCGGCAAATCGGTTTGTATCTCCGCGTTAACAGCCTGCCTGGTGATGAATAACACCCCCGACCAGTTGAAACTGGTCATGCTGGATCCCAAAATGGTGGAGCTGGTTCGTTTCAACGGCCTGAAGCACATTCTGGGTAAGGTAGAAACAGCCCCTGACCGAATGCCGGTGGTATTGAAATGGGCATTGACCGAGATGGACAGGCGTTACCGTATTCTGGAAGCTGCGCACAGCAAAAACATTGATACCTATAACCACAAGCCCGGCCGGAAAAAAGCGGAATTACTGCCCCGCATTGTGATCATGATCGACGAACTGGCCGATTTGATGTTCCTGGCACCT
>CAZHMZ010000049.1:0-22231 GCA_964532655.1 uncultured Anaerolineaceae bacterium | reverse complement strand
CCGACCGGCATGAAAGGCTGGGCGCTGCCGCCGACATCCCCAAGCGAATCAAATATCGTCAGCTTACCCGCCAGTAGAGCAGGCCTTAATTAGGTTTACAATTGCAGGAAACCCCACGTGGAGGAAAAAACCCCATGCCAGCCGTTCCCGAATTTTTACTGCGCAATCTGTTTGTAAAGAACAGCCTCAAAACCGATCAGGACGGGTTCTCATTTCAATTGCTCAATTCTTTGTCACCGGCCACTGTGCTGTGGTTCTCGCTGGATGTCGACGGGCAGACCGTACCGGCTGAAAAGCTGTCGGTTCAACTGGGCGAGGAACCTCCTATGACCACCGACCAGATCAGCGCGGAAAATCCGTACGCGATGGTGCTGGGCAAGCTGGTGACTGTTCGTGCCAACGGTACGCAGTACGGCAACGGTGATTTGCGGCTGACCATCCACACACGTGAGGCAGGCTCCATCGTGTTCAGCGTCAACTCCAAACAGGCTTCACCCTCCGCCCAAGCTGCCTCAAGGGCATCTTCTTCGCCTTTTAATCTGGCATCCCGTTTTCAGCGGCCCATCAAAACCGATGTGCTGATCCGCTACAACGATGTGATCGGCGAGATCAACCCCTACATCTATGGGCAGTTCATTGAACACCTGGAAGATTGCATCTACAACGGCATCTGGACCGCCGATGGCTCTGCCCTGCGGCAGGATACGCTGGATCTGATAAAAAAGTTGAACCCCCCGCTCATTCGCTATCCGGGCGGAAACTTTGTGAGCGGCTATCACTGGGAAGACGGCATCGGCCCCAAAGACCAGCGCCCGGTTCGCTTTGACGATGCCTGGAAGGCTGTGGAGAGCAACCAGGTGGGCACCGATGAGTTTATGGAGCTGTGCCGCCAAACCGGGGCAGATCCGTTTATGGTGGTCAACTGCGGCAACGGCACCGCTGATGAAGCGGCTCGCTGGGTAGCCTACTGCAATGATCCAGCCGATACCGAACAGGGCCGCCGCCGCGCCGAAAACGGACACCCCGAACCATACGACATCAAACTGTGGGGTGTGGGAAACGAAATCTGGGGTTCGTGGCAGATCGGTCACACCGATGCCCCCACCTACAACGCCCGTCTGCGCGAGTTTGCCCAGGCCATGCGCGCGGTTGACCCCACCATCCAGCTGGTGGCGGTGGGTCACGCCGTCTTCAGCGACAGCCCCGATGACACCGGCCGGCAGTGGAATGAGACCGTTCTCAGGGGAGCCGGCGACGTGTTTGACTATCTTTCCTTCCATCTGTACCAGCCTGATCGGGATGGCTGGCAGGATGAGTACGACCAGGCTACCCTGTACAAAACGGTTACGGCCGCCCCATTAGATGCCGAACGCATCATCCAGCGCATTCATGAGCAGATTGAGGCTCTGCAGCCGGATCGGAAGATTGGGATTGCCTTTGACGAATGGAATGTCTGGCTGCCAGCCCCCCAGGGCGCACCCAGCATGCACAAGGTGGAGTTCACCCTGCGCGACGCGCTGTATGTGACCGGTATGCTGAACGTGTTCCAGCGCCAGTGCAATGCCCTGCAGATCGCCAACCTGGCTCAACTGGTGAATGTGCTGCCGCTCATCTATACCAACCAGAATACAGCCTTCGCGACTGCCCTTTATTATCCCTTCCTGCTGTACAAAGAGATGCAAAACCTGGCCCTGAACTGCACCGTACGCGGCAAGTTTTTTGACAGCGAAGCGCTGGGTAACATCGGCGCTGTGCAGGATGTGCCTTACGTGGAGCTATCGGCTACGCGCAATGAGGATGGCAGCAAGCTGGTGATCAGCATCCTCAATCGCCATCCCAGCCTGCGTACGCATGTGAACATCGATCTGAAAGATTATCCCAAAATGATGCTGTCTGAGGGCTGGCTGCTGAATAAAGACGACTTCCTGGCATCCAACAGCTTTGAGACACCCGAAAATGTGAAATCCAGGCAAATCAGCCTGCCGGATAAACGCGGCACACGCTTCCGGTTGGATTTGCCGCCCCTTTCGGTGTCGATTCTTACGCTGAAAAAGTTGTAACGAGAACGGGTTGCTTACAGCCGACCAAGGTTCAGGGTGGCGAGTTCATCCCACAGATACTTCAGCCCGGTCCACCATTTTTCGCGACCGATGCAGCGGAAGTAAGGTCTGCGGTATGCCCGCACAATATCCCCAATTTTATAGCGCGCCAGTACCGGCGTGGAAACAATCAGGTGCCCGTTCTCGCCGGGTGTCATCTCGTGCAGCAGTTTCAACCCGGTTGAGGTCTGCACCTCAAAGAAGAACAAATCATAATTGGGCATCCAGGCTCGTTTATCATCCATCTGCTGGCCAAACATGCCTTCAGTGGCCCCGTAAATCTCACGGATGGCGGCATTGCCGTACATGGCTTTCAGAGCAGTCGCGAGACGAGTGTTGATGCCGGGTACGCTGCCCAGCGTCATGATCTGGGTCTTCCACAGGTCTTTGGGATACAGTTTGTGTTTCGCGTACAGATAACGGCCAAAATCCAACGCGGTGGGCGCAACACCTCCCACCAGCGTGACGTTTTCATCCTTGCATTTCTCATACGCCAGTTCAAAGCGGCTTTCCCAGTCGCGTATCGTCTTTCCGCCGCCCAACTGGTCGATCTCATCCTGTGATGGCACCGAGCGGATGGGTGTGAAGGCCGATACATAGCGTGTGTAGATGCCGGAGCTGTAGCCGTATTCGATCTCCTTACCACCCACCTGCAGGGTACCGACCACGGATGGGAAATTGAGGTTCAAATTGACGCCCTCGAACAGATCGAAACGCTGCGTGGAGACAACATAGTTGACCATCGCCCGGCTGGCCGATATGCGTCCTTTCAGATCGGTGGGCGTCATGGGGATGAACTTGGTCTCGCCCTTGGTAGTGCCGCGTGTGATGGCCCAGCCGATCACCGGCTCGTTGAGCATCGCCGGTCCATCGCCCTCCATCACGCGTTGAATCCAGGGTTTGTAATCCTCATACGTGGCAATCGGGAAATGGTGCTGATAATCTTCCACCGAACTGATCGAGGCGGCGCCGTGCTGTTTACCGTACTCGGTTTGACGGTAAATTTGCAGCAGGGTTTGCAGCACATCCAGTTGCGCGTGCCCGGGATGATCGATCGCCCGCTGCCAGGGTTGCAGCAACCCGATGATTCGTTCTGATCCCTCCGGAAGCTTTGCAGTGGTCATGGCGCTCCTTTTTTATCAGGCTGCAGTTTCCATTTCGTATTCCAGTTGAGAGCCGGACAGGCACGGGTCCACCCGGTCGCCAAAGGCATTGATCAGCGCCGCGGTTGCCTGCAGACCGGTGCAGTGGTTGAAATGCAACATTTCCGGTTTGAAACGGTGCTGTAGTTCCTGCACGGTCCGTTCGATCCGCTCGGCATTTGCGCCGCTCAGATGAATCCCGCCGATCACCGCTTTGAACGGTTTGTGATACAGATTGTCGACATACATCAGCGTGTTGATGATACCCGCGTGACAGCACCCGCACAGCAGCACCAGATTGTCACCCAGATCAATCACAATGCTGCGGTCATCCAGCAGCAGGTCTGGCTGCAGTGTACCGTCGATTTCGGCCAGCATGCTGGGCGGGATGTGTTCATAATCGGTCAGGCGCGGAATGCGCCCTGTAACGGTGATGCCGGGCAGCACTTCCACCGGCTCCACGCTCAGGCGCACCTCTGATAGTTCTTCGATTTGATGGCGGGGATGCGGCACGCCAATCTCGTGATCCTGCCCGGTTTTGGAATTGCGCGAGACTTTTCGGTTGAAGACCAGCGGATCGCCGAGCAGCAGCGGATGTTGGGTGTGCTGCAAGACGCCCAGCAGGCCGCCGGTGTGATCATAATGCCCGTGGCTGAGAATCACCTGCGAGACGCCGCCCAGGTTCAGATCCAGTATCTTCAGGTTGTGCTGAAGGATATCCCAGGTGGTACCGGTATCAAACAGGATACGCGCACCATTCGTTTCCAGTAAATAGGAGGCCCCATGCTCTCCCCAAAAAGGTTTATCCATCCCTACGCTGTCATTCGCGAGACATGAAATCCTGAGTTTCATAAAGACCCCCGGTCCAGAGAATTAGGAAAGAGCGGGTAAATGTCAAACAACCAAATTATAGTAGAAATCCCATCTTCAGGCCAGTGCAGCGGGCCTTGAAATGGAAAACAACCTTAAAGGAAACCGTTCCAATCAAAATGATTCCATTCAAATGTTCTTTTTAAGATTGGCAATCATTTTGCACGAATCAGGCTAAAATGAAAGGGTTCCAACCGCAATTAAAATTCGTTAATCAAGAATTAGCGTTATCTTAAAATTATGAAAGCGTGTATTTGCCGCATGCTATAATGATTTTGGTCATGTACATCATGGCAGGGGAAAACCGGTTGGACCTCTGTTAACCCTTCAGGTTTTCTTTTTGATTCAATACGGTTCATTACAGCGCATAGGAGCACAGGGTGTCATTCGTCCATCTTCATGTTCATACCGAATACTCGCTGCTGGACGGCTTCAGCAATATCAGCCGTCTGATGAAACGGGTGAAGGAACTGGAGATGCCCGCCATCGGAATCACGGACCACGGTACCATGTTTGGGGTGGTCGAGTTTTTCCGGGCCGCCCTGAATGAAGGCATCAAGCCTGTTTTGGGCATGGAAGCCTACCTGGCCGAGCGCACCATGCAGGACCGCGACCCCGCTCAGGACAAACACTCTCATCACCTGATACTGCTGGCCGAAAACCAGACCGGTTACCAGAACCTGCTCAAGCTGGCATCGGCGGCGCAATTGGAAGGCTTTTATTACAAGCCGCGAATCGACCGCTCATTGCTGGAGAAATATTCCGAAGGGCTGATCGCCACTTCAAGCTGCATGGTGGGCGAAGTGCCGCACGCCATCAAGGAAGGCAACCTCGAAAAGGCGCAGCAGCGCCTGGACTGGTATTTTGATTTGTTCGGACGTGAGCGTTTCTTCCTGGAGCTGCAGCGGCATGACATGGCTGATCTGGAAAACATCAACCAGACTCTGCTGCAGATGGGCCGCCGTTACAACGCCCAGTTCATCGCCACCAATGACGTGCATTACATCCATCAAAAAGATGCCTACCTGCAGGATATTCAACTGGCCATCAGCACGGCCGCGCTGCTGAGCGACCCAAACCGCTTTAAAATGCAGGGCGACTCCTATTTTCTGCGCACCCCGCAGGAAATGGCGCAGTTGTTCAGCGACATACCGGAAGCGCTGGAAAACACCCTGCAAATCGCCGATCGCTGCTCGGTGGATCTGAAACCTAAAGGGTATCACCTGCCGCACTTCCCGGTGCCGGATGGCTACTCACCGCAATCCTATCTGTACGATCTGTGCAGCAAAGGTCTGGAGCGCCGGTACGGTGCGCGCGCCAGTGACCCGAAAATCCGCGAACGGTTGGATTATGAGCTGAAAATCATCCATGAGATGGGCTTCGATGCCTATTTCCTGATCGTTTGGGATCTCACCCGTTTCGCCAGAGAAGAAGGCATCTGGTACAACACACGCGGTTCCGCCGCCGGTTCGCTGGTAGCCTACACGCTGGGTATCACCGTTTTGGAACCGCTCTCGCACGGCCTGTTCTTCGAACGCTTCCTCAACCCCAACCGCGTCTCCATGCCGGATATCGACCTGGATTTCCAGGACGATATGCGCACACGCGTGATGGAATACTGCGCCCACAAATACGGCGACGACCGCGTCACCCAGATCATCACCTTTGGTACGCTGGGCGCCAAGGCCGCCATCCGCGATGTGGGTCGCGTCAAAGACATCCCTCTCTCCGAGGTGGATCGGGTTGCCCGGTTGATCCCCGGCGCTCCCGGCACCACCATCAAGGGCGCTCTGGAAGAAGTACCCGAGTTCAAAGCCGTTTATGATGACGCTGAAACTCCCTACATCAAAGACCTGATCGACACCTCGATTGGGATGGAAGGTCTTGTGCGGCATGCCGGTACCCACGCGGCCGGTGTGGTGATCTCCGATGAGCCCATCACCACCTACGCGCCGCTGCACCGCCCCACCAGCAACAACGATGAAAGCCCCATCAAATCGGTGGTGCAGTTTGAGATGAGCGTGGTCGATTATATGGGCTTGCTCAAGGTGGACTTTTTGGGGCTGGCCACGCTGAAGATCATGCACCACGCCTGTGAACTGATCGAACAGCGCAGAGGGGATCATTGGAGTCTGGAAAATCTGCCCTCGGATGACCCGGAAACCTACGAGTTTTTACGCAGCGGTCACACAGCCGGCGTGTTCCAGTTTGAAGGTACGGGCATGACCCGTTACCTGCTGCAGATGCAGCCACAAACGCTGGACAACCTCATCGCCATGGTGGCGCTCTTCCGGCCCGGCCCCATGCAGTTTATCCCCTCATACATCAAACGCATGCACGGCGAAGAAGAGGTTTCGTACCGCGATCCATCGCTGGAACCGATTTTCCGCGATACCTACGGTATCCCCATCTACCAGGAACAGCTCATGTTCGCCGCTATTTCCATTGGCGGGTTTGCGGCCGGCGATTCGTACAGCCTGATCAAGGCCATCTCCAAAAAGAACGCCAAAGAGATTGAAAAATACCGCGCCAAGTTTATTGAGGGCGCCACCCAGCACGGCTTGAAGCAGGAAACCGCTGAACTGATCTTCCAGGATTGGGAAGGCTTTGCCCGGTACGGCTTTAACAAAAGCCACGCCGCCAACTATGCCCAACTGGCCGTTCAGACTGCATTTTTGAAATGCCACTATCCGGTCGAGTACATGACCGCGCTGCTCACCTCCGAAGTCAACGATGCCGAGAAGATTGCCTTCTACATCGCCGATTGCCGGTCTATGGGCATTGATGTGCGTCCCCCGGATATCAATTGCAGCGACTGGGGCTTTACCATTGAAGAAGACGAAGGAAAACCCTGTATTCGCTTTGGCATGGGCGCCATCAAAAACGTGGGCCGCGGACCGGTGGATTTGATCCTGGAAGCCCGGCAGGCCGGCCGGTTTGATGATTTGAACGACCTGGCCATGCGGGTGGATCTGCACCTGGTGGGCAAACGCTCACTGGAATGCCTGGTGAAGGTGGGGGCGCTGGATTCTTTCGGATCGCGTTATGCCATTCTCGAATCACTGGACCGTCTGCTGGCCATCAGCGCCAGTCACTTTGAAGCCATCAATCGAGGACAGTTGAGCTTCTTTGGAGCCGAAAACGGCATCGAAGACCGTATTGTGCTGAAAGATACCCATCTTGATGACCCCCGCGAGCAGTTGGAGTGGGAACGTGAATTGATGGGGCTGTACGTTTCCAATCATCCGCTGACGCCCTATGTACCCTACCTCCAATCGCGCGTCACCCACTTTTCCAGCAGGTTGGCCGACGCGGAAAAGAAATCACAGGTTACCGTGGCGGGTATGGTCACCCGCTTCCGCCCGCACCTGGCAAAATCAGGCAAATATATGGGTTTTGTGACCGTCGAAGATGTTCAGGGACCCATCGAACTAATCATTTTCCCTGCCACCTGGGAACGCTATCGCGGCCTGGTGGAGGTGGATCAGGTGCTGATTGCCCAGGGTAAGGTGGATAACGAAAGCGGCGACGCCAAAGTGCTGGTCGACAAGCTGACCCGTGTGAGTGAAAACGATCTGGAGACCTTCCGCAAAACCAGCGCCCTGCTGGAAGTGCAGGAACGCTTCAGCAAGCCTCTGCCCGTTCAATCCACTCGCCCCGTCATCGACGATATACCCGCCGAACCGGCCTGGGATGAGGATGCCCCGGAACCGGTGTGGACCGGCGGTGTGATGGACGAAGATCCCTTCCTTGGGGAACAGCCAGTCCAAAAACCCGCTCAACCCGCAGTAAGTGAAACCCTGCCAGAGCCTGAACCGGTTACCCCACAGCCCGAAATCATCGCCCGCAAGATCGCGGAACCAGCGGCTGATCTGCCGCATACCGCCTCACCGGAAACCCGGGCGGATACCGAGATTGTCGCCGCGGCTGAAATCATCCCGGAGACCGAGGCAATCGAAACCGCTGCCGATACCGTACCGGCCATCTTCCCGGATCCGGATCGCCCGGCTCGCGCCTTCGACCCCGAACTGGATGACCCCGAGCAGTACATCCCCACCAATACACTGCCTGAAAACCTTGCGCCTCTTTCATATTTGGTGGCTCCTGCCAGCCGCGCCAATGAAGATACCAGCCAGCCGCGCATGCTGAAAATCATTCTGCGTTCCACCGGTGACAAAAATCGCGATATCCGCCGGTTACACCGCGTTCACGGGCTGCTGCATGCCTGCCCCGGAAAAGACCGCTTCTCTTTCCTCATCTTTGAAAATGGTCACTACTTCCTGATGGAGTTCCCGAACAATACCGTGGAGGTCTCCACCACCCTGTGCCATAAAGTGGCCGACCTGGTGGGAGAAGAAAACGTTCAGGTGGAACAGATCAAGCTGTTGTAACGTCATAATTTATATCCGGGGTCGTTTTCTGACAAATCAGTATGCCAATTTTTCAGAATCCAGACTAAAATATTGCGAATACTTTTTTCGCATGGATCCGTCGCTGACAGGCAAACGAAAATGTCTGACAGGTTATCAGGCTGTCTGGGGCGGGTAGTAAAGGTCGCAGGATGAATAATATCAGAACAATTGGTGTACTTACCTCGGGCGGTGATGCTCCCGGGATGAACCCCTGCATCCGGGCGGTTGTACGAACGGCTCTGGATCTGAAGCTTAACGTCATGGGTGTGATGGGTGGTTATGAAGGCTTGATCAACGGCAATTTGCGACCGCTGGGTGCCCGCGATGTGGGCGGTATTTTACAGCGCGGTGGCACCATCCTGCAAACCGCACGCAGCGCTGAATTTCCCACCTTACCGGGACGCATGAAAGCGCTACGCGAGATGAACTCGGCCGGGATCGAGGCTCTGGTCGTGATCGGCGGTGACGGCTCACTGCGCGGGGCCTTATCGCTGATGAACGAAGGGATACCGGTGGTCGGTATTCCCGCCAGCATCGACAATGATATCTACGGCACCGATATGTGCATCGGGGTGGATACCGCCCTCAACACCATCGTGGATGCCATCGACAAGCTGCGTGACACGGCTACCTCGCACAACCGGGCTTTTATCATCGAAACCATGGGCCATAAAAACGGCTATCTTGCCCAGCATGCCGGGATTGTTTCTGGGGCCGAAATGATCCTCATCCCGGAACTGCCGGTGGATATTGAGCAGGTGGTCAAGTCGGTTGAGAACGCCTATATCCGCGGCAAATCGCATTGCATCATCGTGGCTGCCGAGGGGATTGAACCGAAAGCCTCAGTTATTGCCGAACGGATTGCGGAAATGAAGATCGGCTTTGATACACGCGTCACCATTCTGGGGCACATCCAGCGCGGCGGGAAACCCACTGCCTTTGACCGCATGCTGGCTACCCGTTTTGGGGTCCGGTCGGTTCAATTTTTGATGGAAGGGAATTACGGCTGCATGACCGCCATGCAGGCCCGTGAGGTCATGCCCATCGCACTGGAAGAAGTGACCACCAAACAGAAGGAATTATCCGCAGAATATATGCACCTGGCAACCATGTTGGCCAGGTAACACCAAAGAAAAATCAGAGAAATAAAATGAAAAAACAAATCCTATGGATCGCAATGACTTTGATGGTTGTGCTGGCATCCTGCACCATGCCCAACAGCCAGACTACCCCCACCGACGGCGCCAATGCCGTCTATACTGCCGCGGCTGAAACGGTTTCAGCCATGCTGACCTCCGCGGTCACCGCTACTTCAGCCATTCCTACCCCCACCAACACTCTTGAACCTTCCGCCACTGCCACGGTCACCCAAACCATGCCTCCCACCAATACCTCGGCGCCGGTTCAACCCACCTCCGCCCCCCAGGTCTGTGATAAAGCCGCCTTCGTGGCGGATGTGACCATCCCGGATGGCACCGTGATGGATCCGGGCGAGGAGTTCACCAAGACCTGGCGTCTGAAGAATGTGGGTACCTGTACCTGGAACACCGATTACGCGGCGGTCTTCAAATATGAAGACGATATGGACGCGCCCGATGAAGTAAAATTCGATGAGACGGTCGCACCCGGCGAGACCATCGATATCTCCGTCGATCTGGTCGCCCCCGAACAAAAAGGCGAGTATACCGGATATTGGATCCTCCAAAACGCCGACGGCAAAGAGTTTTCATCCGGCGCTTCACGCGACGGTACTTTTTATGTGCAAATCAAGGTGGGCAGCGGAACCAGTGATGATGATGACGATGATCCAGACTACTTTGCTGTGACCAGCGTGTCCATTTCCGCTGATCCGGCTGCTTATGAAGGTCAATGCGACCCGGCTTCCATCACCCTGACTGTCAGTATCAAGGCCAGCCATGCCGGTACGGTGACCTATTACTGGAAGTTCAGTGATTCCACCAAAAGCGATACGCTATCCCTTAAATTCAATGAGGCCGGCACCAAAACAGTTGAATACCCTCTGGAACTTAACCTGGAAGCCGGCACCTACACAAACTGGGCAAGGATTTATATCGACAACCCCAACCATCAGGAATTTACAAAATTTGAATTTACGCTCGACTGCAGCGAGTAATTGATTTTTCTGTTCTTACCCGCCCCCGAGACAACCTCGGGGGCATTTTTATCGGGAGATTCAGGGCGAAACCAACCCTGATCACCTCGGTTTTTAAGGCCTCTCTCAGACCGGAAGATATACTGAAAAAATAACAAACGGATCAAATCCTCCATTGAATGATGGATGGATGGGAGAAGGGTAATATGTCAAAAGTTACAGCTCAAATATCGATGTCACTGGATGGTTTTGTCACTGGGCCCAACGTGAAGGCCGGCAACGGGATGGGTGACGGCGGAGAGCGGCTTCACGATTGGATGTTTGACGCAAAAACCGATGCCGATGCGCGCATCACCGAGGAAAATTTTGCCTCTACCGGGGCAGTGATCATCGGGAAGGGCATGTTTGAGGTGGGGTACGAGCCATGGGGCGATCCGCCCCCGTTTGGGATGCCGGTGTTCATCCTCACACACCACGCCAGAGAGTCTCTCCTCATGGAAGGCGGCACCACCTATCACTTTGTGACCGGCGGGATTGATGATGCGCTTGCGCAGGCGCTTGTCGCTGCCGGGGGTAAAAATGTGGGCGTGTGGGGCGGTGCAAACATCATCCGGCAGTATCTGAAAGCCGGTCTGCTGGATGAACTGCAGATCCACCTTGCCCCCATTTTGCTGGGTGACGGCATCCGGCTTTTTGAGGGACTGGATTTTGAGGGAATTGAACTGCGCAAAACAGAGTCGCTTGACACCCCGGCCGCCACGCACCTCCGCTTCAAGGTGACCACCGGGTGATCACCAAACAGAGTGAAATACTTCCGCATCAAAGTTTCGCATCTATCCTGTCAGGTAATAAAATTTTCGCTCTGCAGCGCTCGCAGACCTATGGAATAAAAAAGCCCTGAAGTTGCCTTCAGGACTTTTGAATGGTCGTCTGTTACGAATTACAACTAATTCTTGACGATGACGTTGCTGGCCTGTTTGCCCTTGGGGCCATTTTCGATGGTGAATTCTACGGTCTGGCCTTCGACCAGGTTCCGGTAGCCATCGCCCTGAATTGCGGAAAAATGAACGAATACATCCTCGCCGCCTTCGCGCTCGATGAAGCCGTAGCCTTTGCTGCCGTTGAACCATTTGACTGTACCGATGGTACGATCTGACATTTTGAGTCTCCTTAAAAATATTTGTTTCGTGTACTCGAGACGTTCCATCGGAATTTGCAAAACAAATCGGCTCCCAAGATTACCCAGGAGCCGTTGTACTTTACTTCATCCTACATGAACCTTCTGGTGTACTTCAGAGGGAAAGTATACATGAGGTTTTGTTCTGAGTCAAGGTCTAAACTGACCAAATTTTCCTGACAAAGTTGAAATGATGCGATCCGCACAGAATGTTATATGAATATCACCAGCAGCAGTTGTGCAAGCAATATTTTTATCACCATCGCTATGGGGTACACCGTGGCATACCCGATATTGGGTAGCTCATTTTTGCTTTGTTCCAGAGCAAATCCCAATACGGCAGGCTGTGTTTGTAAACCGGCCAGCACACCCAGCATGACACCCATGGGGATGTGCATCAACTTGTACCCCACCCACAACGTGACTGCAGCGGCAATACAGGTAAGCAGGGCACCCAATACAAGTACCAGCCAGGCATTCCCTTGTTGGAGTGTGGAGAAAAAGGCATATCCGGATCGGGTGCCAATTCCGGCTAGAAAAAATACAAGCCCGATTTGCCGCAAAGTCAGGTTGGCACTGTAGGGCATTTCCCAGATGACAGGTCCGGTTCGTCCAAGTGCGCCGATAATCAAGGCAACCACCAGCGTGCCGCCTGCGCTGCCCAGACGAAGCTCTACCCCACCAGGCAGCGGAATGGGGATCATCCCCACGATCACGCCCAGTGCAACGCCCAACCCGAATGCCAGAATATCGATTTCACTGACTGCCCGGTAGGAATTTCCAAAGAATTTCGCCAGCGGATTTAACTGATCATGTGGCGCCAGCACACGTACCTGATCTCCCAATACCAGTTTGGTATCGCCATGCGGTAAAATTTCCAGATCACCGCGGCGAACACGGCTAACGATGGCGCCAAACATGGTGCCCAGGCGAAGATCGCGCACCCTGCGGCCTGCCACAGAAGGGCTCGAAACAAAAAGCCGCCGCTTATCGTACACGCTCAAATCGAAAGCCAGATTATCGGGAGCTCGATACCCCAGAACGGATGTGACCTGCAAAATTTCTTCATGCCGGCCAACCATGCTGAGCAAATCACCCTCCATCAGATGATCCTGACCGCAAACCAAACGTTCTTTTCCTGCATGCTTCAGCCTGCTGAAGATAACATCCCAACGATGGTATGAAATCAATTCGGCGATACTGGATACCTGGTCTGCCTTGATAATCACTGTGCAATTTTCAAGCGGTTCCTGTGCAACTCCGTACTCGCGCGAGTTATCCAGCTCGGTACGGTAATTCACCCTCCATAGACGCTGGAGAAAATAGGTGACCAGCAGCATACCCAGAACACCGGCCGGGTAGGTCAATGAATAAGCCACCACAGGTTCCGCCGACATTGCCTCGAATGCTTCCGGCTGTGCAAGGATATGGATGCGCTCCAGCACCCCTGCCAGGGCTGGTGTATTGGTCAGGCTGCCGGCGAACATTCCAACAGCCATGCTTGATTTGATGTCCAGGAAAATTTTGGCAATTGCCGTCAACAACCCGATCAGAAGCAGTACACCTGCAACCAGCAGATTGCTCTTGATCCCCTGCCGCCTCAGGGAATTGAAAAAGACCGAGCCGCTGCTCAGACCAATCGTATAAACGAAGAGCACCAATCCCAGGCTGGAAACAATCTCGGGGAGTTTCAGGTCGGGGCTTAACGCTCCAAATGCCAGACCTATGAATAATACGGCGGCTACGCCCAGACTTACCCCGCCAATTTTCATTCGTCCGAGGGGATAACCGATGGCGGCAACCAAAAAGAGCAGCAGCAGCGGGTTCTCGCTGAGTACCTTTACAACAAAATTGATTGTATTCATATCAGAAGGCAGGGGCCTCCTGATATGCATGGGACTGTTGAACAACAGGTACAGCGCTTCCTGCTATTGAAGGGAGTAAAACAAAAACCGGCAGGCAGTTTTTATCGGCTTGATCTTTGATACTCAAGTTTTGCAGATTGATATGCCATCCAAACCAGGGAATGGCTCCATTGATGCAAATACCCATAAATTACCAGCTTTATGATCGATTTTTTCTGACGCATTATTATATTCAATTCAAGGCAGTCAGTCTGACCGATCTTTCCTATTTATGGGAACTTAAGCAGAATTGCAGATGGAACATTATTACTTTTGGAGATATCCCTGCGCCTGATATTGCTGGAACAGCTTGCCCCAGCCGGTTTCATCGCGCCATTGAGCAGCAATTTTTCGATATTTCAACGGCCAGTACAAAGAATCCTGCTCGATTTCACCGATCAGGGTAGGGATGACCACCAGCGGTGTACGTAAAACCAGCTTTTGCAGGAAGCGGGTGGGACCAAACCAGGCCAACCAGGCCAGAAAGCTGTGTGTGTTGTAACCTACTTTGAAATGCCAGTTTTCGTTTGAAACATCCTCTCCCACCAGTTCAATCTCACGCGGATCGCCTGTTCCCAGACCCTGTTCATGCGCGAGCCGGATATATTTAATGCCGAGCGGATCGAAACCCATCAACCTGGCCGCCACAGCATCGATCGCCACCTGATCGGCCGAAGCCAGGATGATATTCTTCACCACGGGCTGCACCATGCGTGGTCCCGCCCCGTTGCCGGCGGTCGTACCATCCATTACGGCAAAGATACCCGGATGGATTTCTTTCTGGATTGCCAGCAAATCCACCAGCGTCTCGTGGATCCAGGTATGGGTATAATGCCGGTACTTGCTCAGCAAACCCCCAAATGCGTTTTTCATCGCGCCGGTAGTGGTGGTATACATGTGTGTTTTAATGGTTGGCAGGTGAACAATATTCTTCCCGATGAAGTAATTCGGTATCAATATGCCTTCAGGATAAATATGGTTCAATGCCAGCATTTTTGCCTTGGGTTGATAGGGCAGCCAGGACATGTCAGTCTTGCGGAAGTTGTAGAGCACCGGTATCTCATACTGCTGGAAGATGGGGATATACCCGTTTAGATCTTCGCCTTTGAATGCGTTGGTGACGACAGTTTGGTTTTGCACACATATCAGATCCTGAAAACCAGCCTGGCGCAAGGCAAGGGTGATGCCCTCAAGCTGCCAGGGCGTTGTATTGGCGCCGGGCATGGGAAAATGCCAGGTGATGTTATCCTTGAGGATGGTAGCAGTCGAGTGATCCAGCACCTGCGCGCCGCCTGCCAGATCAAACAGGTGCTGGTAATCCTGTAAAACCGTTTCAGGTTGGGTGAATAAAACGGCAACTTTCGATTTTGCCGGCATCATGCCTCCTGATTTGATCGGATGGATGAATGGTTTGGGTACCCACTCATTATGCCATAAAAGAACAGGATGCCCGGTGTAAAAAGCGCACTGTGATTAAGCAGTCAGACCTGGATGGCGCTGATTAGGGCATTGGACTTCTGAAAAGGTGCAGTTCTTGCGTTACAATCAGGGTGGATCAGGCGATGAATCGGAGGGCTTTCAGATGACGACAAAAGGGATCATTCCAGCGTTTCTTGTACTGCTGGTTCTCACCGGTTGTACGTTGAGCCTTGCCACACCAGCCCTGCAACCATCCGGAGAAGAACCCGGCGCTCCTCTGCCAACTGCTTCTCTGGCAGCCGGTGAAATCCCCTCGCAGTCGGTGGACCAGACGGGCGTTGACGAACAAGCCGTTGAAACGAGCCTGCCTGCCTCCACCCAGGCTCCCTTTGAACCTTTCACCGCAGCGGTGTGGGCCGATCACGTCAATGTGCGTACCCAACCCGGTTATCTGTTCCCATCGCTGCTGCAACTGAACGAGGGCGATCAGTTTACGATCAACGCCAAAGCTCCCGGCGATGAGTGGCTTTCAATTGAATTGGACGACGGAACCACAGGGTGGGTGTATATCATGCTGGTGAAGATGGACTATGATCTTCGTCAGATTCCCATTCAAAAACCCGAGGGAGTGCAGATCATCACCGGGCAGTTGCTCACCCCCGCCGGTGAACCCATCAACGGCGTGCAGTTTGCGATCACCCAGGCAGGCGCATCTGGTGAACAGCGTACCGATGCCACCACCGATCAGACCGGCATCTTTACCGCTTTTCTGCCCCCTGAAGCTGCCGGTGACTGGACGGTCACATATACCGCCATTTCATGCAGCAGCGTGGTACATGACGCAGCCTGTAATACCCGCCCGGAATACGCAGGCACCGTCAACCCGCCCTCACAGACGGTCACCCTGCCCGACCCGGACATGTTGCAGTTTATCTGGAAATAACCAGCCGGAACCCCGGAAATCGAATCATCTGACCAGGAAAATTACCGCCACGCCGGCGATGGCCAGTAATGTTCCGGCTATCGCTCGCCAGCTCAGTTTTTCCTTGTAGACAAAGCGTGCGATGGGCAGCAGAAAGATGGGGGCGGTGGAGGTCAGCGTGGAGGCAATACCCACCTTGGCGTTTTGAAGCGCCACAAACGACATCCACACACCGCCAAACGGACCGATCAAACTGCCGATCAGCACCAGCCGGGCGATTTTTGGGTTCTGCCGGAATTTATGCAGGATGCCTTCTTTCTGACGGGTCATCAACACCGGCGCCCATGAAATCAGATTGGCAAATACCAGCCGCATGGTCACGCCGGAAATGCTGGAAAAGCCATCCATCAGACCCATTTTGGAGAGGATGTTGCCCATAGCGTACAGAAGCACCGCGACGGAACTGGCCAGTAAGCCCAGCAGATAAGTTTTGCGGTTCGAGCCGGATTGACCGATCTCTTTCCGCTCCAGCACCACAACCCCCACACCCATCACGGTCAATCCAATCCCCACAAAGGCCAGCGGGGGCAAAGTTTCCTCCAGCAGCAGCCAGGCGAACAGTGAGCTGAGAATGGGAGAAAAAGCCGTCACCAGCATCGCCAGCCGCGTGCCGATCATGTTGTAGGCTGTGTACATCAGGCCGTCGCCTAATGCCAGACCCAGAATACCCGACACACCAAAGTAGACCCATTTGATCGGATCGGCCCCTAAAGGGAGCGGCGAACCTTCCACAACCAGGTTGGTCAGCATAAACAGGCTCAGCCCGATCAATAGCCGTATCCGGTTGACCGGCCCCACTCCAAACCGCGATGTTCCCTCGCTGAACAGCGTGGCGGACATCGCCCAAAAGATCGCGCTTAAAATACCGGCAATTTCACCCATAAAAATTTCACACCAGCAGAACGGAATGATCGTAACCAAAAAATTATACCGTCATTCAGCCAGGGCGTACGGCCTATCAAGCCGATGTTCGGGAACAACGGTTAAGAGATTTGAAAGATTCAGCCCAATAATCATCAAAATGATTGCAGGGAAGCGACCTGTGCGTTACAATAAATTAGACCGACCGTTCGGTTTTTAAATTTCGATCACCATGAAAAACGAAATCCGCAGTGAAGCCACCCGCCAGCGCATTATGCAGTCTGCGGCCGCGCTGTTTGCCGAATATGGCTACGCCTCAGCCGGGGTAGCGCAGATTTGCGACGCCGCTCAGGTGAGCAAAGGCGCTTTCTACCATCACTTTTCCAGTAAAAACGCGCTGTTCATTCAGCTGCTGAACCTGTGGCTCAACGATCTGGATGTGCGTCTGGATGCCGCCGCCGCGCAGCAAGCCCCATTTCCGGAGATGCTGTCATCGATGGCGCAGGTGATCGATGAGGTTTTTGCCGCCTATCGTGACCAGATCCTTATCCTGTTTGAATTCTGGATGCAGGCCTCTCGCGACCCCGAGGTATGGGAGGCAGTGATCCAGCCTTTTCAACGCTATGAGGCCTATTTCGCGCAGATGATTGAAAAAGGCATCCGGGAAGGCAGCCTGTCCGAGATGGATCCGCAGGCTGGCGCCCGCACGCTGATTTCGCTGGCAGTCGGTCTGCTGCTGCAGGGGATGCTGCTTTCGCAATCCGCGCAGCCAGGGAATACACTCAACAGTTTTGGCGGCGCTCCCGCCCAAAAGAGTGTTTCCATCCTGCTGCAGGGTTTCAGGAGGTCATCATGATACTCGTTACCGGTGCTGCCGGGCATTTAGGGAATGTGCTCATCCGTGAGCTGCTGGCGCAAAACCAACAGGTGCGCGCCATGATCCTTCCGGGCGAAGACGTCAGCTCACTGGAAGGGTTGAATGTGGATCTGGTGGAGGCGGATGTGCTCAAGCCTGCCACGCTGGAAACCGCCATGCAAGGCGTGGATCTGGTCTACCATCTGGCAGGCATCATCTCCATTTTGCCGGGCTCTGAAGCGATCATGGAAAAGGTCAATGTGCAGGGCACCTGCAATGTGGTGGAAGCCGCCATGAAAGCTGGCGTCAGGCGCATGGTACATACCAGTTCCATCCACGCATTCAAACGCATGCCGCACGGCGTCATCGTGGATGAAAACACCCCCATCGCCGCCGATAGCCCTCGAGGGACTTATGACTGCACCAAAGCCAACGGTACGTTGGCGGTACGGCAGGCTGTGGCGCGCGGCCTGGACGCGGTGATTGTTTGCCCCACCGGGGTGATTGGGCCGTATGATTTCCGCAATTCCGAGATGGGTCAGACCATCCTCAATTTTTCACGCCGCGGCCTCAAGTTGCTGGTGGATGGCGCCTACGATTTTGTGGATGTACGCGACGTGGCCCTCAGTATGATCCTGGCCGCCCGGTACGGCCGCACGGGTGAAACCTACATTCTCTCCGGGCAGCGTATTTTGGTACGCGAAATCCTGCAAATTGTGCATGAACTGGTAGGCAACCGGGGCTCATCCATCGTTCTGCCCATTAAACTGGCCGATCTGTTCGCCAGGATGATGGAACCCATTTACACGCTCACTAAACGCGTGCCGCGTTTTACCCGCTACTCACTCCAAACCCTGCGCGACAACTCGGTGTTCAGCCACGAAAAAGCCCGCCAGGAACTGGGTTACAATCCCCGCGGGCTCCGTCATTCCATCGCGGATACGCTGGAATGGTGGCGTGATCGCGAAAAACGAAAAAAGCTCCGCTAGCTCATCCGTCTGGGCTGGCGCATGGCAGACGCCAGCAGTAAACCCGCCCCCGACAGGAAGAACACACCCGCCGCAATGGCATTCCAGAAAATGTATCGAAGCCCGATGGTGCGGGTGACATTTTCGATCACCTGAACGATGCTGGTGCTCACCTGGGCGGTCAGGCGCGACAGAATCACATCTGAAACCAACCACGGCCCTGCCAGCATAAGGACGGCCGAGAGCGCCAGTACAATCACCCCGGCAGCCACCAGGGGAATCCCCAGCCAACGCCCGGCGTCATACCACGACCGCACCGCCACCACGCCCAGCAGCAGCAGGGCAAACAACGGCAGCAGCGGGCTGATCATATACGTGGTGCGCATGCCGCGATAGCGATCTTCCATCACAGAAGCTTTTGCCTGTACATCCCCGTCAGCCAGTCCTGTCAGACGGGCGGCGTTCAGGGTGGCATCAGCGGGCAGACGCGCGATCAGATCGCGTACGGTGGAATCGACCTGGTTTTCCATCAGCCCGCGGTATTCCTCGGTGGGCACACAGAAGGGCGGGTTATCCGAGGAAAGACCCATAAAAATGGCAGCCAGGTTCAACAACTGATCGGCATTACACACCGGGGCGGTTTCCAGAATGGTGCGTGACACCGCCCGGTAATCATCATCGGTCAACCCGGCCCGCATGCTCCCCAGTGAAAGCGAGGCCCGCACGGACTGGTTGGGGCTTTCCAGATCATCAAAAAACTGATCGATCACACTCTCGGTTTGGGATTGCAGCCAATCCGGGGGCATGAGGATCCCAGTAATGATCTCCCACCGCTGGCGGTCCAGATTCATCAGATAATCGGCGGGAATCCCCAGGAAATTTGACAATCCAACCGCCGTTTCAGCCTGGCAGACGTTTTCAGCGCAATCACCGCTTGAGCCGTAGGTGATCTGTTCGGCGGCCAGCGCCGGCATACTAGCATATACATTTTGACGGATCAGGGCGCGTTTATAGGTCTCGCGCTGGAGCAGCATGGTACTGGCGTTGAACATGAAAACCGCCGCAACCGCGCTGAGCACAAACAGGATCACCAGGAGGCTCGCGATGCCGCGGATCAGGCAGGGTTTCTCCGTGGGTGTTATGGTTGACATGATAGGTTCTCTCGTTACCTTTCATCCAAAAGTAAACGGCTGTGGATCGTCGAGGATCCGGCCGGCGTACTGGTAAAATATTGCTTTCTATTATAAATGAAATGATTGGGGCAAT
Organism: uncultured Anaerolineaceae bacterium; assembly: GCA_964532655.1. Taxonomy (GTDB): domain Bacteria; phylum Chloroflexota; class Anaerolineae; order Anaerolineales; family Anaerolineaceae; genus JAJFTV01. Next base: position 2,162 of record CAZHMZ010000049.1, on the reverse strand, counting down.
TTGTTCAGCCCATATGAATCGGGGTCAATGTAAGGCTGGTTCCGTGACGGCATTCTTTCCGGTACCTACAATGTGTGTAGGATCAAGAGAAACCATTATTTTTCAGGCCGCGCCGGGTTAACGCCATCCCAATTATTCCTCTGGATTCCTCTGAAATCGGCGGATTATAATGATGAAAGTATGATTGCGGAAGAAAATCCCGTCAGGGGGTTGAATGGCAAACCAAATTGAAGCAGCAAGGGAAAAGCGCTCGGCAGCATTGAGTTCTGTGGCGGCCGCCATTGGCCTGACCGGTATGAAGCTGGTGGTGGGGCTGCTGACCGGCAGTCTGGGTATCCTGTCAGAGGCTGCCCACTCGGGTTTAGATCTGGTGGCAGCGTTGGTCACCTTCCTGGCCGTGCGTGTTTCAGATAAACCAGCCGATGAAAATCATCACTATGGCCACGGCAAGGTGGAGAACATATCCGCGCTGCTGGAAACCCTGCTTCTGCTGGCAACGTGTGCATGGATTATTTATGAAGCCATTCAACGTCTATTTTATAGACATGTTCAGGTGGAAGCCAGCATCTGGGCCTTCCTGGTGATGGGCATCTCGATTGGGATCGATTTTACCCGCTCGCGAATCCTCAAACGGGCGGCCGAGAAACACAAATCGCAGGCCCTTGAGGCCGATGCGCTGCACTTCAGCACCGATATCTGGAGTTCCTCGGTGGTCATCCTGGGGCTGGCAGGGGTAAAACTGGCGGAATGGTTCCCTGCGCTTCACTTCCTCCGTTCCGCCGATGCGGTGGCTGCCCTGGGTGTTTCCGTCATCGTGATTTTTGTCAGCCTGCAGCTCGGAAAGCGCAGCATCGATGGCCTGCTGGATACCGCCCCACAGGGTCTGGTGGAACAAATCACACAGGCTGTGGAGACGGTGAAAGGGGTGGAAAATATACATCACATCCGCGTGCTGCCATCCGGTGCCAATGTGTTTATTGATGCGCATGTGCTGGTAAAGGGTACTCTCAGTCTGGAAGAGACACACGTTCTGATGGATGAAGTAGAAAACGTGATCCACGCAATTTCGCCGGACGCGGATGTGACCATCCACCCGGAACCGGTGGTTGATTAACTCGATTCTTCTTCGTTGACTGGGCAGGCAGGAAACCTGCACAGAACTGCCGCCAACATCCCCGCTGGCAGTTCTTGATATCTTCATGTGGACAGGATAAACTGATCATCAGAAGGGGGCAGATTATGCGAAAAATTATCGTCAGCAACATCATGTCACTGGATGGCTATTATGAGGGGCCGGACAAAGAGGTAATGGATGTATTTGAATACCGGTTTAACACCTATCCAACCGATGAAAGTTTCGATGCATACAATGCCCTGCGGCTTCAGGCAGCCGATACGCTGCTGATGGGGCGCAAAACCTATGAACAAATGAAAGCATACTGGCCGGATCTGGCGGAAGATCCAAACGCGCCGCCGGTTGAACAAAAAATCTCCCGACTGGTAAATAATATCTGGAAAATCGTCATCACAGACCATCTCTCTTCGGAAGAGACAGAACCCTGGCAAAATAACACACAGATTATCAGACAGGCAGAGGTAGTAAAACAGATTTCAAAACTCAAAGAGGAGCCCGGCAAGGAGATCCTGGTTTTTGGCAGCCGCACGTTATGGAAATACCTGCTCAGGGAACGTCTGGTCGATGAGCTTCATGTGATCATCGCGCCGGTGGTGCTGGGCGCAGGTACACCGGCCTTTGAAAACAAACCATCAGCCTCGCTGAAGCTGATGGAAACCCGCACCTGGGAAGGCTCGGGCAATGTGCTGATACGCTATGAAGTGACTTACTGATTATTGCCGGCCAGTTCGGCCAATTTTCTGAAAGCCGCGTGAGCCTGCCTTGAAGATCCAATCAGTACCCCAGGTAGGATTCGAACCCACAACCTAGGCGTTAGGAGTGCCTTGCTCTGTCCATTTGAGCCACTGGGGCCTAAGCATGTGGGATTATAGCATTTTCGCTTTAGTCAGACAAGAGTGCCGTAATCACACCGCAGAAAACATTAACGGCTGATAATAGAATCCATTTCACCGACAGAAACTTGCATTTACTCTATACATATGGTATTATGTTCGAAACAACGGGCAATCGATACGTGTATCGATTA
>CAZHMZ010000048.1:8208-22451 GCA_964532655.1 uncultured Anaerolineaceae bacterium | reverse complement strand
AGCATGAGGATCCCCTTCCAGCAGCGCCCGATTCATAAATGCGCCCGGGTCGCCCTCATCGGCATTGCAGACTACATATTTGGGATGGCCCTGGGCTGCGCGGGTGAGATCCCATTTTTTCCAGGTGCCAAAGCCCGCTCCACCCCGCCCGCGAAGACCGGAGAGCTTGACTTCCTGAATCACTTTCTCCGGCCCCATCGCCAGAGCCTGTGCCAGCCCTGTATACGCGCCGGCGTCCAGGGCGGAACCAAGATCCTCCGGATCGATCAAGCCGCAGTTTTTGAGGATGATTCTCACCTGAGGTTTGAGCATGGGCAGGTCTAAAATGCGTTGGATACCGCTTTGGGCGGTGAAATCGTCCGATCCAAAATGGCCTGCAGCTAAAGCAGGCTGTAAATCACCGTCCACCAGACAGGCTTTGAGGATCCGTTTAGCTTTTGCGGGGGTCACGTTGGCATAACTGATGCGCGGTAGATCCGGCAAAGCCACATCCATCAGCGGTTCCAGATAACACGGGCCGATGCATCCCACCTCGATCAGATTAGCCTGAATACCCAGTTCCTGCAATGAGTCCAGGATAGCCTGACGAGTTTCTAGGGCGCCGGCTGCCCGTCCGCAGGAGGCTGTTCCCAGATAAATTACTGTTTGAGAGGGATGGATGCGTGACCGCCAGGCGGTAGTAAATTGTTGGCGAACGGCATCAAGCTCGTTCATACTGATCCAACACTTTGCGCAGTTTCTCAGGTGTCATTTTGGCGTAAATTTTACCGTTTACTTCCAGTACCGGCGCCTGCGCGCAGCACCCCAGACAGGCCACTTCTTCAAAATCGAAGCGTCCATCCGGCGTGGTTTGGCCGGATTGGATGTGCAGGCGAGCCTGAATTTCCTGTGAAAGGCGCTGCCCACTTTGAACATGGCAGGCCGTACCCAGGCAAACGCGGATATGGTTCTCACCCGGTTTTTCAAACCGGAACTGCGCAAAAAAGGAAGCCACCGAATACACCTGTGCCGTAGACATGCCAAGTGAATCTGCAATTTGCTCAGCTCCCATACGAGAAATATATCCGTATGTTTTCTGGCAATGCTGAAGCATGGAGATCAATTCATCCGGGTTACCCGAAAAACCAGATTGTACATACTGCCCAACGTCTTGCAGGTATTTTGTATCGCTCATAATGAACCCTGTCTGTCAAAATTTGGACGTAATACTAAGGTTTATATGATTATCCACTCTTTATTACAAGTGACATAAATCATATCAATTTTTTAATAGATTGTTGCCGTTAGTGCCAGATTTACACATATTTAATTGTAAATCGGAAACAAAGAACAACAATGATAAGTTTCAACAAAACAGGAATTAATCTGACTTGCAAGTCATATTATAACGCAAATAATCTGACTTGCAAGTCAGATTCATTAGTTTTAGGGAAGGGAAATTAAAAACGATTGCCGCCTCTTCACAAGGCGGCAGTCTTTATGCAAATGCTCCTGAGGGGGGAGTTTGATGGATCGGATCAGCTTTTCCCGCCTGCCTGGTTGGGCTGTTCCAGCGGTGCGCTTCCTGGCTGGTGCGTCTTATTGGATGCCATCCAATAAGTGAATGGCACCGTCAACACGGCCAGAATCACAATCATAAAGAAGGACTGATAAAAAGCGGTTGTACCGCTCTGGCTGCCGTTCTCCAGTATCAAACCGGTGACCGTTGAACCCAGCGAAGCGCTGATAAATCGGATCATGTGGAAGAACCCGGTTGCGGCGCCGCTGTTTTCTTTGGGTGAAGCCTGTATGGCAGAAACGGTGGAAGAGGATTGGATCATCCCAAACCCCGTCCCAAAGACGGCCAGGTTGACTAAAAATATCACCCAGGTGACGGTATTAAGCTGCTCCACCTTCATAAAGAACATCAACAACGCCCCCGCACCCACCAGAACGGTACCGATACGACACACATCGCGGGTAGTCCAACGATCGATCAATCGCCCGGCCACCGGGCTGGTGAGTGCCATCATCAGAGTCATCGACATAATGATCAGTCCGGCCAGCGAATCATCAATTCCGTGCATATCGATCAAAAAGACCGGCAGCGATACCAGCAGCCCAAACTGGGTGAAAGCCTGCAATGAAATGGGAACGATAGCCGATAGATAATCACGTTTTTTGAACAGTTTGAGATCCACAAAGGGGCGATTTTTTCGGCGCTCATAAACCAGGATGAAAATCAGGCTGGCCAGCGCAATTACCCACAGCAGGATCACCAGCAGTGAACCGATGCCCACCTTGGTGGTTTGCGTCAATCCGATCATGGCCGAGAATACCAGCACAGTCATCGCCGCAGCACCGGGCCAATCAAACAGTTTGACGCTGGTGGTTGGTTTATCGTCCGGAAGGACTTTCAGCGCCAGTGTGATGGCTGCCAGCGCCAGCGGGATGTTGACCCAAAAAATGGAGTGCCAACTGAAGAAACCCAGCAGCAGCCCACCCAAACTGGGGCCAATTGCATGCCCCAGGCTGTTGACAAAAGCCCACGCGCCGGTTGCCTGACCCTGAGAATCAGGCGGAAAGAAATGGGAGATAATGCCCATGATGGTGGGCAGAATGGTGGCTACCCCCACCCCAATGGCGATGCGCGCCAGTAAAAACAGGAAAAAGCTGGGGGCTACAATACACAGCACGGACCCCACAATCACCAGAGCCATCCCGGATACGAACATGCGTTTGTACCCCACGGCTGTGCCCAAACTGCCAAATACCGGGATTAATACAGAAAACGTCAGCGTATACAGTGTGATTGACCAGACCGCGGTCGATAAGGATACCCCAAAAGAATCCCTGAAGGATGGCAGGGCAATGGACACCATACTGTTTCCCATGGTGCCAATCAGGGTGCCAATCAACAGGGCAGAAAGCATTGCCCAGAGCGAAGCAGACTTTGCTTGCGAATTAGTCATAATAGTGTGTCAATGCGGTGCAAAGGTTTGAAACTTAGCTGAACCATCAGGGGTGTTTCAACTCATCAAATGAGCCTGTGTTTCTTGCTTCACGGCAAGAAGACGCTCCAAATCAGGTTCCCTCCTGTGGAGCAACCTCATCCAGGTTGATCACCGTTCCACACACGTGGCATTTGGGCGCGCTGTTATACATTAAAGTACGGCTCAACACGGTTGAACAGGTGGGACAGACAATACCAGCAACAGCGGCTGTTTTCGCTGTAATCAGCGATTTCATCTTATTCCAGGTGTCAATAACAGATTTGCTCATCTTTTTTCCAACATCTAAATCGGCCTAAAAGGGTCTAAAAAGTATCTCATAGAGACGCTGATCATGCAAGGCGTCTCTATGAGAACTATCAAACCGGAAAGGTTACATCAGGATAATGGCCACAATGGTGGCTGCGGTGACGCCCAACATACAGGGCCAGAAATTTTTGCGGGCTAATTCCATGGCCGGCACACCGGTGATGGCGGAGACGGGCAAAAGCGCCCATGGGACGATCGTGCCGCCGCCGATCCAGATCATGGAAACCTGGCCAAGCGCAGCAAGATATTCGGTCTTGAGACCCAGAGCCTGGCTCCAGGACTGCGCCAGAGCACCCATAAGGGGTAGATCATTGAAACCGGAGCCATCCAAACCGGTCATACCGGCTAGAATGGTATGCAGGAAACCGACCACCACTTTGTTAACGGGGATGACATTGGCAATGTTCTTGATGATGTCCAAGATCAGCGGAGCGCCGCGGTCACCCAGAATAGCCTGAGCATGATCCGGCACACCTACCAGGTAGAATCCCGCTACCAGGAATACAGGTGAAAACACCTTCATCCCAAACTGGAAGCCCTCGCGGACATGATCAGTGATACGCTCCATACCTTCAGACAACTTGCCTTCGCATCCAACCAGGCAGAAAATGGCCATCAAGATCAAGGAAATTCCACCCAGCATGGCTGTGGCGTCACCACCACGGATCTTAAAGATGAGGAACAGAACCACAGCAATCAGGAAGACCAGCGGAACCACCCAGGCTGCTGTTCTTGCGATGCCACTGTACTCCGCTTTAGAAGCCGCATCCGAATCTTCCTTGAATTTGATATATTCGGTTTCGGATTCAACATTGTTCTTGATGTCTTTACGAACAACAAAGAACCAGGCAACAACCAGTGCCACCACAGTCGCTGCGATATCGAGCGGCAATGAGGCCGCCACAACGGCCTCTACAGGGATACCCGCCGCTTCAGCAGTCAATTTGGGGGCGGCCTGAATGACAAAGTCACCAGAGAGACCCACACCATGACCGAACAGGTTCATCGCCTGGGCAGTTGATATAGCAGGTAAACCAACTGCGCGGGCGGCAGGGAAGAGAACCGAGCCGACCAGAGCTGTTGCGGGGGAAGGCCAGATGAACAGGGCGAAGATCAACATGACGATACCCACCACCCAGAAAGCGACCGCGGGGCCCCGCATCAGCTTTTTGAACGGCATAACCATCAGTTGGAGCGCGCCAACTCTCTCCATCCCTTTGGCGAGCGCTACCACCACCGAGATGATAAAGACCACATCCAGCAAAACGATACCTGCGCGAACCATACCATTGAAAATGGTTTGCAGGCCGCCAATGGGAGAACCCAATGTGATCCACCCAATGAGGAAAAGACCGATGATCGAAATGATCGATGTATCCTGTTTCATCGCCAGGAATACAAAAATGAGCACAACAAAGATCGCATAGACCCAATGCGCAGCCGTCAAGACAGGAACTGCATCCATTTGTTACCCCCTCAGGAATTTTGGAATATTCAGCTCACCCTAGAACTAAAACGAATGGATTATTCTGATCGCCTGATCGCCTCCTTTCTCATCCTTATCCAATTTGCTGACTGACTAATGATTTCGCGAAGAAATTGGTCATTCCGGCATCCTCTACACGCTTTTGGATGGCAGGAATGTCCATAGTGTAAAGACCTAATTCCTTCATGCGCTTAAAATAATTGGCTCCGGAGAAAGTATATTTGTAACCCATTCCTTCTTCCGTATCCATTTGCTCGCGAACGTGCTTGATGGCATCACCGATGGAAATGCTGGTGGGGATGGTGGCCAGCGGCAAGCCCAGAGCATACCGGACCGCGTTGTTGCCGGCCAGTACACCGGTGACAATAGCCTCCGTATGGCCCACTAACAGACCGGCTTTTTCACCAGCGCAGAAAAGGTTATCCAGCCCGATGACCTTCAACTCATCCATGCGGGGTGACATGCCAATATAACGCATAGAATTTCCGCGTCCACCCGCATACGGATCTTCATAACGGGAATTTTCCATACCGGGGATTTTTCTCAGATCATCCAATGGGAAGTAGGGCGTCATCAATTTGGCATGACCGGTATCCAACAACACTACATTTTCGGCGAATTCCGGTAGGGCATATTGCTGACAGGCTTTCGAAGCCAGTTTCTCAGTGTGCACCAGTTCCCTGGGAATGGGTACTACTGCCACACCGGTTTTCAACAACTGCTCGCGGATCTCAGGAGCCAACGAATCAAGGTGCAGTTTGCAGGACCCTGACATGGCCGCAAAAGAACCGTCTGCTTTTCTACCAATCTTTTCTTCAATTCCGGCTTTGGCAGCCATACTGACCCGCCCGCCAAAACTGGGGCAGCGCAGTACACACATGGCACATCCGTTGCCATATTTCGTGCAGTTATTCTGCGGACCAGCGGTTCCGGTCGTTTCAATGAAAACATCACCTTCCACATTTTCTTCTTCGTCCACCACAATGGCTTTAATCGCATCGCCTTCCTTAACCACGTTGATGGCACGGTGCTGCATCCGTAATTCGATTCCTTTGGAGATCATGTAACGTTTGACCATTGGCTCCATCAGGCTTACGTCATACAGGCTCGCATGTTTATGACCAGGGAAATCAATATTCGTGTGACGAGATGCTTTATCCATCAGATGGAAAAGGTCACCGCCGCCCATGGCGATCATCTCTTCCGCAGCAGTAAACCTGCCGTTATTGCGGAAGATACCGCCCACCAGACCGGTACCCAGCAAACCATCTGTTCTCTCCAGTACCACCACTTCTGCTCCGGCTGCACGGGCAGAAATTGCAGCGCCGCATCCGGCCCAGCCACCACCAATCACAACTACTTTAGGCATGTTACCTCCTGTTACTCGATATTCAGTTGTAGTCACTTTGGATAAACAACGTTAAATGTCAGGGGAGTACCATTGTTTCAAATGAAACATCTTATATGGTATAACATATAATACACAACATTAACCCATTTGTCAATAACCTCCAGAGAATTGGTTGTCACAACCGGCATGGTTGTGCGTCAATGAGGTACTATTCGGTGAGTCAATGAAATTTCAGTGAGGGAAAAGGCAAAGAAATGGTAAAACGGGGTCAATTGCGCGCATTGCGCGAGTTGCGCCACAACTCTTCAAAGTTTTGATCACTTAAATCCCGGATGGCGCTATTCAGGTGTGACTGCATGGACATTTCGGCCGCAAGCGGATCTCGGCTTTTGAGCGCTGAAAAAATGGCCCGGTGTTCCTGGATCGACTTCTCTTTTCTCAAGCCCTGGGCGATCGAAAGTAGTCGATAACGTTTCAGGTTATCGTCCAAAAAATCGAGCATTCGGATCAGGCGTGGGTTTCCGCAACACTGAATGATGCGGTTATGAAATCCTGCATTGATAAAAGAGGCTTCCAGATGATGGCCCTGCTCCAGCGCGGCTTCGTGCTCATGGATCATGTCATTGAGTTGATCCAGACCTTCATCGGAGAGAGCCGGGGCCGCCAGTCTGACCGCCAAACCCTCCAGAGCAATGCGAATCTGATACGTATACGCCATATCCTGGTTGCTGATACCGGAAACGTAAGTACCCCTGAAAGCCACTCGCTCTACCAGGCCATCCTGTTCAAGCTGCCTCAACGCATCGCGGACCGGCGTTTTACTGATTCCCAGTTGCGCTGCGAGATCTGCTTCAATTAGCGCCTGATTGGGCAGGAATGCAAACGAAAGAATGGCTTCCTTGATTTGCTGGTAAGCCAGGCTGTTCAATGAGAGCGAATCTTTCAAAGGCGTCAACGCCATTTTTTATCCTTCAAACCTGCCGGGAATACCGTATAATTATATCAGATATCATCCACATAGAGCGCAAATTCTATTGATCATATATGGTATAATATATATTATACTGAAATTCCGTTCGTTTTCAACCATCTCTTTGAAGGAGACAATAGATGAAATCCCAGGTAATAACGGTGGATGCCAATGAGGCGACTGCATATGCGGCCTACCGCTTGAATGAAGTGATTGCCATTTATCCAATCACCCCATCCTCGGGAATGGGTGAATTGTCGGATGAATGGGCTGCCGCAGGTATTAAAAATGTTTGGGGAACCACCCCGCTGGTAGCAGAGATGCAATCCGAAGGCGGTGCGGCAGGGGCTGTGCACGGTTCTTTACAGACCGGCGCGCTGACCACCACCTTTACGGCTTCACAGGGCTTGCTGTTGATGATCCCCAATATGTTCAAAATTGCCGGTGAGTTAACCTCAACGGTATTTCATGTCTCCGCCCGCGCTCTTTCGTACCAGGCTATCTCCATCTATGGCGATCACTCGGATGTGATGGCCACCCGTGGTACCGGCTTTGCGCTCATACCCTCCTGCTCAGTTCAGGAAGCGCATGATATGGCTGTGATCTCCCAGGCCTCCACCCTGGAAGCCCGAGTGCCATTCCTGCACTTCTTTGACGGCTTCCGCACCTCGCATGAGGTCAGCAAAATCACCTATCTGACAGAGCAGCAGATGACCGAGATTGTATCCACCGATACGGTGATTGCCCACCGCAATCGTGGTCTCAACCCCGAGAACCCCTTTATCCGCGGTTCGCTGCAAAACTGGGATGTTTACTTCCAGGGCCGCGAAGTGGTGAATCCCTACTACAAAGCCTGCCCCGAGATTGTTGAAAAAGTGATGGCCCGCTTCCAGCAGGTGACCGGGCGTGAATATCACCTGTTTGACTATGCCGGCGCAAAAGATGCCGAACGCGTCATTATCATGATGGGTTCCGGCGCGCAGACTGCCGCTGAAACCGCCGCTTATCTGTCCAAAAACGGCGAAAAAGTGGGCGTGATCACCGTGCGTCTGTTCCGCCCGTTCTCCTTTGAACACCTGATGCGCGCCCTGCCTGCCACCGTGAAATCAGTGGCCGTGCTCGATCGCACAAAAGAAGCCGGTTCTCTGGGTGAGCCCCTCTACCTGGATGTATGCGCCGCCCTCACCGAAGGTGTGAGCAGTGGTCTGGCCCCATTCAAGGTTGCCCCGCGCATCATCGGCGGACGTTACGGTCTGGCCTCCAAAGAATTTACCCCTGCCATGGTGAAAGCCGTCTTTGATGAGCTGGCAAAAGAACAGCCAAAGACTCATTTCACCGTGGGTATCTACGATGATGTATCCCACACCAGCCTTGATTTCGACTCCTCATTCGCCATTCTGCCGGAAGAAACCGTGGAATGCGTCTTCTTCGGTCTGGGAGCCGATGGCACCGTAGGCGCCAACAAGAACTCGATCAAGATTATCGGCGAGGATACCGATAACTTTGCCCAGGGTTACTTCGTCTACGATTCCAAGAAATCCGGTTCGGTCACCATCTCGCACCTGCGCTTTGGCCCCAAACCCATCAATGCTCCCTATCTGATCGGCGAAGGCCGGGCCTCGTTTGTGGCCTGCCACCAGTTCTCGTTCATCGAAAAACTGGACATGCTCAAGTTCATCAAACCCGGCGGCATCTTCCTGATCAACAGCCTGTATGGCCCCGAGGATCTCTGGGCGCATCTGCCGATTGAAGTACAGACCGATATCCTGAAGAAGAACCTGCGCGTGTTTGTGATCGACGCCTACGAAGTGGCCAAAAAAGCCGGCATGGGCAGCCGCATCAACACCATCATGCAGACCTGTTTCTTCTCCATCAGCGGCGTTCTCCCGCGCGATGAAGCGATTCAGCAGATCAAGAAATCCATTAAGAAAACCTACGGCAAACGCGGTGATGCGGTGGTGCAGAAGAACTACCAGGCTGTGGATGAAACCCTTGCCAACCTGTATGAGATCAAACTGCCCGCAGCCGTTTCCAGCGATCTGGTGAGGCGCACCGGCATGCCCGCCGATGCTCCGCAGTACGTTCGCCAGGTAGTGGACCGCATTTTGGTGTTCGACGGTGATTCCCTGCCGGTAAGCGCCCTCTCCATCGACGGCACTTACCCCTCCGGCACGGCGAAATATGAAAAACGCAACATCGCCCTGGAGATCCCTGTCTGGAACCCCTCCGCCTGTATCCAGTGCGGTAAATGTGTGCTGGTTTGCCCGCACGCCGCCATCCGCATGAAAGTGTACGAACCGGCTCTCAAAGAAAACGCCCCGGCTTCCTTCAAGAGCACCCCGGCTAAATTCCCGGACTTCCCGAATACGCTCTTCACCATCCAGGTAGCACCCGAAGACTGCACCGGCTGCTCGCTATGCGTGTCAAGCTGCCCGGCCAAAGACAAAGCCAACCCTGGCAAGAAAGCCATCAATTTGGCTCCCCAGGCCGAACTGCGCGAGCAGGAACGCGTGAACTGGGAATTCTTCCTCAACCTGCCGGATGTGGATCGCGAAAAAGTGACCCTCAACAGCATCAAGAACAGCCAGCTTTTACAGCCCCTGTTCGAGTTCTCGGGTGCATGTTCAGCCTGCGGTGAAACCCCGTATGTCAAACTGGTCTCCCAGTTGTTCGGCGAACGCGCCATCATCGCCAATGCCACCGGCTGCTCCTCAGTGTACGGCGGCAGCCTGCCCACCACCCCCTGGACCCACACCAAAGCCGGTCGCGGTCCTGCGTGGTCCAACTCGCTCTTTGAAGACAATGCCGAATTCGGCATGGGTATGCGTCTGGCCTCTGACAAAAAACAAGAATATGCCCGTGAACTGGTGAAGAAATTCACCTCCCAGGTGGGCGAACGACTGGTAGATGAACTGCTCACCGCCGACCAGAGCACTGAGAAGGGAATCAACGAGCAGCGCGAACGGGTGAAAACGCTCAAAGCAGCTTTGGCTGATGATAAGACCCTGGATGCCCGGCAGATGGTCAGCCTGGCGGATGCTCTGATCCGCAAGAGCGTCTGGATCATCGGCGGCGACGGCTGGGCGTATGATATCGGTTACGGCGGCCTCGACCACGTACTGGCCAGCGGTAAGAACGTGAACGTGTTGGTTCTGGATACCGAGGTGTACTCCAACACCGGCGGGCAGGCCTCCAAATCGACCCCGCGCGCGGCAGTAGCCAAGTTTGCCGCCAACGGGAAAGGCAATGCCAAGAAAGACCTCGGTCTGATTGCCATGTCCTACGGCAACATCTATGTAGCCCGCGTTGCCATGGGTTACTCGGATGCGCAGACGTTGAAGGCCTTCATGGAAGCGGATGCCTACCCGGGTTCTTCGCTGATCATCGCCTACAGCCACTGCATCTCGCATGGCATCCCCATGGAACAGGGTCTCGAGCAGCAGCGCCTGGCCATTCAATCCGGCGCCTGGTCGCTGTACCGCTACAACCCCGGCCTGGCCTCCCTGGGTCAGAACCCGCTCACGCTTGACTCAAAGGCGCCCAGCATCCCGGTTTCAGAGTATGCCTACAATGAAACCCGCTACCGCATGCTGGTCAACATGAATGAAACCCGCGCCGAGCAGTTGATGACCGAAGCCAACGAAGATGCCCGCCTGCGCTGGGAACGTTTATCACGGCTGGCCAATCTGGAAGCTGAGTTGCACAGTAAATCAGAGTAATTCGTAAGGATCACAGGGCATCCTGGAGGAACTTGACCAGGATGCCCATTTTAGTACTCTGTAGTATGATGAGATCCATTCGCAGGGGTTCGAATTTCAGGAGAGACGATGAAAGAGAAATTTGAAAGACTTGTCACCTATCTGGCAGCGGTCGGGGTGTTTTTTGCAGCTTTTTATTCCTTAACACCGGGTTTCGCCGAAAAAGTGATCAATCCAGCTCTCCCTTATGTTGGGCCGCTCATCGTCATCGCATTGATTGTGCTCGCCTGGCGAAAGAAACCCTCCGGCAAGCAGCCTGACGACTCTTCACCGACCGGCATCACCAAATAGCCTGTCGCCTTTATTTCCATCCTGAACGGCCTTTTCAGGCCGTTTTTTAATCCAATTCACCGATGGGTGAACCATTTAGGCCTACCTCGTCATTCCGTTTTTGAACCCGTATAATCAAATCATTCATTCTCTTTTTTCCAGGCCGGTTCATGGCTACGATGAGAGATGTGGGGGGAAATAAAAATGAAATGGACGTTCTATGTCAAATGAAGACACTCAGCCCATCCGGCAGGAGTTGGTGCAAGATCCGGATTCTCCTGTAAACCTTGTTCAATCACAACCGGTGATCCAGGCGCGCGACCTGAGCATGGTGTTTGGCGATCAGGTCGCGGTGGACCGTATCAACCTGGATATCCCACCCGGGCAGATTTTTGGTTATATCGGTCCCAGCGGCAGCGGGAAAACCACCACTATTCGCTTACTGACCGGTGTTTATCAGCCCACCCATGGAGAGGTAGCCATTTTTGGTCATCCGCCATCAGGGTTTGCAGTGCGGGAACGCGAGCGGATCGGTTACATGCCGCAAACGTTTGCACTTTATCCGAACCTGACGGTACGTGAAAACATGGGTTTCGCCGCTTCCATGTACGGGTTATCCAAAGACCGGGGAAAAAGAATCGATGAGCTTCTGGATATTGTGGAACTGTCAGATCACCGCAACAAACTGGCGCAAAAAATCTCGGGAGGCATGCAGCGCAGGCTCAGCCTGGCCGCCACGCTGGTTCATCAACCGGATCTCATCTTTCTGGATGAACCCACCGCCAGCATCGACCCGGTACTCCGGCGAAAGTTTTGGGACTATTTTGAGGAGCTACGCCGCCAGGGGGTGACGTTGTTCGTCACCACACAGTACGTCACCGAAGCGGCTTATTGTGATCTGGTAGGCGTCATGTCCGACGGCAAATTACTGCTGGTGGATACGCCTGACGGTCTGCGCCATGCGGCTTACGGCGGCGATGTGATCAACGTGACCACCGAAAAGCCGGTTGATTATCTACAAATCCAGGACCTGAACCGTCAACCGTACGTGGTTCGGAACGTCGAAATCACCGGTGAAAAATCGTACCGGATTGTCGTCAAAGATGCGTCCGCGGATATCCCTGCTTTGATCGATTGGGGGCAGCGAAATGACGTAAAGACGGATGCCGTCGATCAATATCTGCCTGCATTTGATGATGTGTTTGTCTCATTAATCAGGAGTGAAGAAGGCGCAAGGAGCGGTGAAGAAAATGGGTAATATCTGGCGCTTTATTGTTCGAACCTCGGCATTTGTCGGCAAGGAACTGATGGAAGTGATACGTCAGACCCCATTGATCCTGACGCTGGTTCTGGGGCCGTTTTTAGTCCTGCTCCTGTTTGGGGTTGGTTACAGCAATGAAGCCCGGCCGCTGCGAACGCTTTTCTATATGCAGGATGATGATCCTTTTCTTCGCCAGCAGATCGAAAGCAACGTTGAAAATATCGGTCCGCAGTTGGTGTACCTGGGCATCACCAATGATGAACAGGAAGCCATCCGCAGGCTCAACCAGGGCGATACCGATCTGATCGTGGCCATCCCGGCCAATGCCATGCAATCGCTGCGCAATAACGAGCAGGTCACGGTGACGCTGTATCATGATGAAATTGATCCCTACCAGGTTGCCTATGTACAGAGCTTTGGCAGCACTTATGTGGAGGCAATTAATCAACGCATTCTGCGTGATATGGCTGCCCAGGGTCAGCAGGAAATTACCGATACACTCCCGCAAATTGACGATGCATACCAGCAGGCAGATACCATGCAACAAACGCTTGAGCAGGGCCAGCAGGATTTAGCCAACCAGGACTTTGACACGCTGACCCAAACCATGGATACGCTGCTCACCACCTCGGAGGGCAATCTGGGTTTACTGGCTGGCATCAGTTCCTCCATTGCCAGCGACGGCAACAGCGCCAATTCTCAAAATATTGAGGGCACCATCACCGAGATGCGTACCGAAATGGACGCTTTAAAGGAATTGAAAAACAGCGGCGGTGATGTTCAGCAGAGCATTCAGCGGTTGGATGAGCTGAAGAATCAGCTCCAGACCATGCGCGATCTGCTTACCGAACTGCAATCGGTGGAACCCCAGGTGATTATCGCTCCGTTTATCAGCCAGATCAGTACACTGGCGCAAATCTCCATCACACCCGAACTGTTCTTTGCCCCCGGTGTGGTCATTTTACTGCTGCAACATCTGGCGGTTACTTTTGCCTCGCTGACCATTGTGCGCGAAATTCGCCTGGGGTCGATGGAAGTATTTCGCATCTCCCCCATCTCGGCGTTTGAAATCCTGCTTGGAAAGTACATCAGCTACATCCTGATTGGCAGTGTATTGGAGGCTGCCATTACGCTGACGTTAATTTACGCGCTGGGAATGCCCATGCTGGGCAGTTGGACCTATTATGCCGCAGTGTTACTGCTGGTGATTTTCACCTCCATCGGCATGGGCTTTGTAATATCGCTGGTAGCCAAAACCGATATCCAGGCCGTACAGTATGCCATGTTCCTGCTGCTGGGCAGTGTGTTTTTCAGCGGATTTTTCATGGATCTGCGTTACTTTGTCTCGCCG
Organism: uncultured Anaerolineaceae bacterium; assembly: GCA_964532655.1. Classification (GTDB taxonomy): domain Bacteria; phylum Chloroflexota; class Anaerolineae; order Anaerolineales; family Anaerolineaceae; genus JAJFTV01. The sequence goes on along the minus strand of CAZHMZ010000048.1, from coordinate 8,705 downwards.
GTACGTGAAATCTCGTACGCATTGCCGGCTACGTATGGTATTCAGATGCTGCAGGACATCATGCTGCGGGGCAAACCCATCCCGCTCAATCTGCTGATTCCGCTGGCAGCCATCGGGATGGTTTTATTTCTGCTGGTGTGGTTTTTCCTCCGCCGAAGAATGCAGAGCAAATCCGCCCGGCAGGTACGCGAGTAAGATACGCAGCTTCGAGAGAACAAATAAAGACAGGCTGTATCCTGCTGTGCAGCCTGTCGTTTATTGACTGTTATTGATTAATCGCGCACGTACACGCGCGGCACCCGGGCTGCGATGCACGACGTGACGTCATCTTCCACCACATTCCATACCCGGCACAGGTCTTCCACCGCAATATTTGCCCCGTTCTGTGAACCCAGCAGCACCACCTCGGTACCCGATGGAACCTGTTTAGGCAGCCGGATCATGCACTGGTCCATGCAGACGTTCCCCACCACCGGTACTTTTTGTCCATCCAAAAG
>CAZHMZ010000048.1:0-8198 GCA_964532655.1 uncultured Anaerolineaceae bacterium | reverse complement strand
TCCTGCAACACGGTGATACCCATCAGCGTAACCCACCGGCAGCGCGCCAATCCATTCATCCTGCTCCACGGTATAGCGTTGGCCGTAACTGATCGTCCAGCCGGCCGGCATCCGTTTGCACGAAGCCAGGCGTGCCTTCCAGGAAAGCGACCGGCGTATGGCAGACGGGAAAGGCACATCATCGCTGAAGGGCAGGCCCACAATTGCTGCACCGGCCCTCACCAGGTTGAAGCGTGAATCTTTTTCGTAATAGGATGCCGCCGAATTTGCCAGATGAACCCATTTGGGAAGCAGTTGCACAGACATCAATTCGTCCACCAGGTGAGTGAACCGGGAGATTTGCGTTTGGGTAAACGGGTGATCCTTTTTGGCAGCCATGGAAAAGTGGCTGAACAGACCGTCGATTTTGATGCCGCCCAGAGCCTGGGCATACTGGATCAACCGGACACCCTCTTCAGCGAATACACCCAGGCGGCCCATCCCGGTATCAATTTTTACGTGCGCGTTTACGGGTTTTCCCAACACTTTCGCGCGGGCAGAAAAAAGATCCGCCACTTTATAGTCGTACAGGCACAGAGTGACCTGCTGTTGGATGGCCTCGTCCACCTCTTCCGGCATCACCATACCCAGCACCAGAATGGGAGCCTGGATTCTCGCTTCTCGCAGGGCACGCGCCTCACAGTAGCGCGCCACCGCCAGCCAGCTCGCGCCAGCCCACAGGGCTGCCTGTGCCACCTCAACCGCGCCGTGTCCGTAGGCATTGGCCTTCACCACCGCCATCAACGGGCGCTGGCTGGACTCGATCAGAATCTGCGTGTTTTTTTCAATGGCGGAAAGGTTGATTTCAACCCAGTTTACATAGTCGTGTTTCATCGCGTTGATCCCTCATGGTGTATGGTTGAAGGGAATGGGCACGAGCATCCATTCCCTGTGGGTTATGCGGATCATTCAGGTTCGTCATCCCATCTGAAGTAAATGATGCCCTCTGCCAATCAACGTGCCTATGGCATGGTGATACTGTGAGATTCCGATAAAACCAGCATGGTATTCGTATCGGAAACCCCGGGAAGCTTGGGAATCTCTTCATAGATAATGCGCCGGAGATGATCCACATCTTTTACATTGATGATGATGATTCCTTCACAATCGCCGGTCACAAGATAAGCGCTTTCCACCTCAGGGATTTTTTTGATCTCGTTCAGAAAGTAACCGGGGTTGGTGACCACGCCGGCTATACGTATTTGAACAATGGCCTTGATGGAAAGACCTACCTTATTCAGATCGATCACAGCCGAATACCCCTTGATGATGCCCTTTTTTTCCAACCGCTTGATCCGGTCACGGATGGTGGGGATGGGCTGGCTGAGTTGTCTCGCCAGTTGGGTGATGGGTATTCTCGCATCCTTTTGCAGCGCATTGATCAAAAACAGGTCAAGGTCATCAAACATGGAGCCTCCGCAATAAATATGTTGCTTAAGTCGAGTGTTTTACACCAATAAAGCCGGTCAACAGCCATTTTTGTGTGTAATTTGTTTACTGTTATACCATTTGTTCCGGTGGCGTCAACTTGATTATAACCATCAATAACATAAACATTTATCATGAAAATGAACAAAATCGCACAATATTTCCTGATAAAATGCCGAATTCGCCGAGGAATCAAGCCTTGTTTACCCGACTGGAAAAGGCTGAAATACTGTACGCAACCATTGGATGGGAGGTCAATACCTTCTCAGACGGTCAGTTGAACCAGGATTTGAGGGTCAGGAAAAGATCCATGTTACGGGTTTTGAGTGGGGTACTGATCGTAAGGCCGCTGAGAAGTTTCAATCGAACGCAGGATGTGAGCAACAGGGAATAACGGTCTTTGACGTCAGGCGTTTTTCATCCTGCAGTACTCAAAATCACACAGCCGGTCACCCCGACCCAACGTGTGTGGGCGGATAAAACGGATATCTTCCGGAAATGATTCTGCCAGCACAACATCCATCCTGCAAAATGAAGCGCATAATTCCGGGGCCTTCAACTCGGTCAGTGTATCCAGGTAGTAACAGCGTGTGGCTGAAAAGGCGACCCTGGAATCGCTCATTTCCTCGTAATTAAAATCCCATCCATCGGGGTGATATTGCTTCATGATCACCGGCAAAATGGATCTGAACAGCACAAACGGTTGCGGATGAACGCGCAGCGGTGCGGTCATCACCCGTGCTCTGGCTGCCATTTGCGCGCTGAAGGCTTCATCCACCACAGCCAGGGCGGTTGGTTTATCACCGGCGTGCTCCTGCAATACCACGCGGTAAAGTGCCAGACCGGGAAGAATGTGGTTTATCAAGTGTTTTTTCAGCGTCGGGTTTTCGGGCATATAGGTAATCATGTTCAACAGATTACGCTGCCGTCGTACCGCAGTGATCAGCAATTTCGCTTTACCCGCGCCGTAACGGTGGGTCAGGGCGTTTTCCCAGACAGTCAAATTATCCAACTGGCGACCCAAAGAGATGGCCCACCCCGCTCCCAAACCTGCCAGAACGCCCGCCAAAAATAGAATACTGTCATATCTCTTTTTCATTGCAGACTCCTGAACCAGCCAGTGCCTATACCCAACCCGTTAAAATGCCGTATCCATTGGCTATCCTGCGATCAGATTGCCGTCCAACAAAATACATTTGTTTCAAGTCATACGTACTGACGTTTCTGGCGCTGCTGAAACCGTTTTTCAACAGAAACACCTCCGCCTGTCCTTCCGGGATCCCGAAACGCAGCCCCTCCCCGGTCATAAATTTGTATCGCCGCATACTCGCGATCTCGCTTTGCCGGCGAGTTCCATCCAGCACGGATTGATGCACATAATCAAATACAACCGCGCTTCCGGGGCCAGAACTCTGACGGATGAAGTTCAAAGTCGATAAAACGGCTTCCTCTTCCAGATACATGGTGACGCCCTGCCAGATGAACAGTGTCTTCAACTCAGGTTCAAATCCCGCCATCCGCAAACGATCCGCCAGATTCTGCCGGTTGAAATCCACCGGCACATAGCGCACGTGGTCCGGAAAGGGATCCAGAATTTTACGGACTCGCCAGACTTTCTCCGCCTGCGTGGCAGGGTGATCCACTTCAAAGGTGGTGACCCGTCCTTTGACCGGGAAGCGATATGCACGCGAATCAAGCCCCGCCCCCAGCACCACCAGTTGCCGTAAACCCTGATCCAGAAACGAGTTCAGCACATCGTCGATATAGCGATCGCGGGCCACCAGAAATCCCATCACCCCGGGGCCACGCAGTTCGCCATAACCGGAGCGGATGAAAAACGACATCACGCGGAAAAATCCGGCCGGAACCAGGTCTCGGGCAAAGGGGTCATAGCAGATACGCTCGCTCTCCGACTTTTCTGATTCGACCGCCCGTGCGATCGCGATACCCATTGCCGTAAGGCTGGCCTGTCTGGCTCTCATTCCATCCTCTTACTCTTTTACATGCCGGATTCCCTGCTGGAACAGCTCGATGATATGCGGATCATCGACGGTGTAATACACTTCTTTCGCCTCGCGCCGGCTTTTTACCAACCGCATCTGCCGTAAACCGCGCATATGGTGTGATACCGCCGATTCGGTGACCCCCACCAGAGCCGCCAGTTGCGATACATTCATCTCCTGGCCGATGATGGCAGACAGGATGCGCACCCGGCTGGTATCGCTGAAAGCCCGGAAGAGTTCGGCCACATGAGCCGCGAAATGTTCATCCAAAAATACAGAAGAGACCATGTTCACCATTTCTATAACATTTGAGTATATGTTCAGTTGTTATTATTATACGTCGTTCTGGCATCATTTCAAGACACCTTCGCGCTTCGTACCTGGTTGAGATTCATAAATCAGCGTGTTGAATGATGATGACGTATGGCATATACTTAACTCTGGTCAAGTCAGTACTCATCAATACAGGAGGGATATGATGATCCAATCGCACATCGGACATCTTGTGTATCACATTGATACAAAGAATCTTGCCTTTTACAAGGACCTGCTCACCTTCTTGGGATGGTCTGTCAGGTACGCGGATGAAACGGGGCTCGGAATGGCCGACAGCAACGGCGCGAGCCTGTGGTTTGGCGATCCCATCAAACCGGTGGTCAATGATTATGACGGACCGGGCCTGAATCACCTTGCTATTGCCGCCGCATCGGTTGCCGATGTGGATGCCGCCGTCGAATGGCTGAAAGCCCGCGGTGTTCCGGCTCTCTTCAATACACCCTGCCACCGCCCGGAGTTCAGCCGGCCAGGTAGCACCTACTACCAGGTCATGTTCGAAACCCCCGATCGTCTGTTGCTGGAAATTGTCTACACCGGTCCCCTTCCATAGCAAGTCGACTGGAATTCTAGAGCATTTTCAAAACGCGCCTGGAAAACCAGGCGCTCTCTATTTCCAATCATCCTTCTAAAATCAATCCATAATATGATCATTGTGTAACGCTCTTTTGTAATTCACCTGGAGTGGTGACAAATACCTGAATGAAAAATATCCGGATGACTCCGGGGATCATGTCCTCTGACTGTAAAAGGATCGATTGTAAACAATAGCCAATCAATGCTATAATTGATTTGATCCTCAGGGGGAATAAAAAACCAAACTCTGCGAAACGACAGTTCTTGGATAATGTGACAGTTCACTGGCTCAAAGGTAGTTTGAATGCAAAATTCTGCATTACAGGTTTACCAGGTATTATTGATTGATGATGATCACGAAGATTTCATCCTCACTCGCACCATGCTTGGCAAGGCTCAGGGAAGTCGGTATTCTCTGGATTGGGCCTGCGATTACGATATGGGGTTGCTGAAACTCCGATCACAAACCTATAACGCTGTTCTCGTCGATTATGATCTGGGGAATAAAACAGGCATCCAGCTCATTCGGGAAATTTGCGCCTCTGATTACCCTGCTCCGCTCATTCTGTACACCGGGCGCGGAAATTATGAGGTAGATGTAGAAGCACTGGAAGCTGGAGCTTCTTTTTATATCTCCAAGGGCGATGCCAACGCCCTGCTGCTCGACCGGTTGATTCGCTACGCGGTCCGGCAAAAGCAGATAGAACAGAAACTGGAAGACAGCCTGCAGGAACGCATGCACCTGCTGGAAAGCATTCAGGACAGCTTTTTCTCCATCAATCGTGATTGGGTGATCACATTCATGAATAATAAGGCCGCCCAATCCGGTAATGTCAAGCCAGAAACCATCATCGGCAGGAACCTTTGGGAAGTTTTTCCCGAGCTGGAAAATTCTGTTATAGGGCAGAAATACAAAGACGTCATGCATAACCGTGTGCCGGCTCAATTTGAATCGACAGGTGTATATCATGACACAGTTTATTCTGTAAAGATTTATCCCTCCACAGATGGAATATCCGTTTTTGCACAGGATATCAAAACACGTACAGAGGCTGAACAAACTCAACAAAGCCTGATCAGATTTCCGAGTGAAAATCCAAATCCTGTATTACGGGTTGATCCGAATGGCCAACTCCTATATTCCAACCCGGCCAGTCAGGAAGTACTGCAAGGTTGGGGCGTCAGCAAAACCGGTAAGGTGCCGGATGATATCCAGGCATTGGTAAGAGACAGTCTGTCGAGTAATTCTCCTGTTCAAATAGAACAGGCTATTGTAAAGAAAACATACCAGATCAACCTGGTTCCTTTTTCGAGAGATGGTTATCTCAATATTTACATGGTGGATCAGACCCAGCGGCGGAAAACAGAAGAAGCGCTCAAGAAAGCCAGCGATGAGGCAGTCAATGAGAAAAACCGCTCTCTGGCAGTCATGCAGATTCTGCCAGCCGGACTGGCTATCACCGATGGAGCCGGGGGAATTGTACTGTCCAATACCGCTTATGAACGGATATGGGGCTACCCGATCCCTGAAACACTTTCGATCAATGACTACGCTGATTTTCACGCCTGGTGGCTGGAAACCGGTCAGCCGATCAAACCTGAAGAATGGGCATCCGCGCAGGCTGTGCAGCACGGAAAAGCGATCGAAAAACAAATGCTCAGGATCCAGCGTTTTGATGGCAGCGATGCCTACGTGATGAACAGTGCGGCTCCCATCATCGATGCGCAGGGGAATATCATCGGCAGTGTGGTGGTCATTCAGGATATCACCAACCTGTACACGCTGCAATCTGAACTGAAAGCCACGAACCAGGATCTGCAGAGCATTATGGATGCCGCTCCGGGATATATCTTCATCACGCATGACCGCCAGGCGCGTTATTTGACCGGCAATCTTGCTGCTTATGAACTGTTGCAAGCCGAATTAGGCGAGAATTTATCCGAGACAGCTTCAGAAAGCAGTGTGAAGCGTGAGTTTAGAGCATTTAGGGAAGGGAACGAGATCCCGCCCCAGATTTTGCCGATCCAGCGCGCCGCTGCCGGTGAAATAATCAAAGATTATGAGATGACTCTCCAGTTCAAGGACGGACAGGTGATCCACCTGTATGGAAATGCCGCACCGCTTAATCAAACCCCCGGGAATTCAGAGGGCGCTGTCGGCGTTTTTATCGATATCACCATGCGAAAACGTATGGAAGAAGAGTTGCGGAACCTAAACGAACGTCTGAAGGCCAGCAACCAGGAGCTCGAGCAGTTCGCCACAATCGCTTCACACGATATGCAGGAACCGCTGCGCAAGATTATCTCCTTCAGCAACATTTTAATGGATAGCGCCGGGAATCTGGATGAGTCACAGCGGGAAAATATCCACCGGCTCAGCGCGGCCACCCATCGCATGAAAGGGATGATCACCGATCTGCTCAACCTATCGAAGATATCCACGCATGGGAGCGCCTTCAGCCAGGTGGATCTATCGCAGGTTGCTGCCGAAGTGTTGACCGATTTGGAAATTCAAATACGCAATGCCGATGCCCAAATTGAGCTTAATCCGCTGCCGTCTGTAGAGGGTGATGCCATGCAGCTTCGCCAGTTGTTTCAGAATTTAATCGCCAATGCGATCAAGTTCCAGAAACCGGGTCAGAAACCGCATATCCGTATTACCGGCCAAAAGACAGAACAGGGGAAGGTACAGATATCGATTGAGGACAATGGGATCGGTTTCAATGAGATGTATGCCAGGCGTATCTTCCGCCCGTTTGAACGATTGGTGGGGCGCAGTGAATACGAAGGTACCGGCATCGGCCTCGCCATCTGTGACAAGATCATCGCTCGGCATTCCGGTGAGATCTCGGTCCGCAGTACGCCGGGAGAAGGCTCCGTTTTTATCATCACACTGCCTGGATAGCGCTCCCCCTTGTCTGTTATTATGTCAGAATTTGCCCACCCCTCAAATTTCAACCGAACCGCTGCCTTTCTCATGCGGTCCGGTTTCTAATGACTGAAACCGGGCCGACATGAGAGTTGACCCCCGGATTAATTCAAAGACATGTTCTGCAGGATGAAGGCCAGGTGAACCTGGAATTTCTTGAACAACTCGGCGCCGATGATGCCACGTTTTCCGGTGACAAACAGGGCTTTTTCAAGCAAGACGGGCAAGACGCCGCAGCGAAGCGAAAACTTTTGATCCCCGATCTGCACGGGAACCTGATAAACCTGCGTTTCAAATTCACCCATGCCGGGGTAAAAATCCTTTTCGGTCCCGATGGGTGATAAGGCAGAAATCAGCGTACTATCCACATAAGAAAGTCGTGCGCCGGTATCAATAAAGGCGTCACACAGGGTCTCCCCAATGGTTGCTTTCGTGATGGGAATGCCCATAAAATCAGCCAGCGGGATTTCCTCACGGGTTCCACGTAGATATCCGGTACAGAAGGTGATGCGCTCTTTATCCAACTCGATGAGCACGTCGAGGTTCCTTAAGATTTCCGATCCAAGGATGATGTCCACTTGGGTCCCTACCATTCGGCTGATGTATTCCGGGGAGACGCCCATATAGGAGGGCGACAGCTCATGCACCTGATTGAGGAAATACCATTTGCCCATGGTTCCCATACTGATGGGTAAACCGGTATCGATCAGCACTGTGGCATTTTCAATACGTGCAATCAGGTGACCGTTGACCAGTTTGAGCGGATAATCGCGGATGAAATCACGTCCGCGCCGGTTGAAATATTCTTCCTGGTGATAACGTTTACGAGCTGATTCATCCAACCCTGAGCTCATTTGATCAGCCATGAATTTGAATTTGGATCGCATGGA
>CAZHMZ010000047.1:0-22629 GCA_964532655.1 uncultured Anaerolineaceae bacterium | reverse complement strand
CGGTACCGTTATGCGCGGTTCCAGTATCCAGCTTCTGGCCCTGCTGGAGACCGGCGATATCGATTACGCATTCGAATACGCCAGTGTGATTGCCCAACATGATCTGAAGAGCATCACCCTGCCGGATGAGATCAACCTGGGCGATCCGGCTTATACCGAACAATACAGCGCGGTGCAGGTGAAACTTGATTTTCAACGCTTTGCCACCGTGCAGCCGGTCTTCCTCGGCGAACCGATCGGCTATGGCATCACCATCCCCACCAGCGCGCCCAACCCGGACGCCGCCGAACGGTATGTTGATTTTCTGCTCAGTCAGGCCGGGCGTGAGGTGATGCAATCGGTTTCTCACCCGCTGTTAGACCCGTTGATCTGCGACCAGACGGAGAACATTCCGCCCGGTCTGCAAAAGTACTGCGACGTAACCCCATGAGCACCCAGCCAGACCGCCCGCGGCGAAAACGGCTCTTTCAGAGCATGATGACGGCGGCAGGCGGTCTGCTGATCCTTTTCATCCTGCTCCCGCTCATCACCACCATCGCTGCAGCCACCCCGCAGGCCGTCTGGCAGACTCTGACGGATGACCAGGTGCTGCGCTCCATCCGGCTCACCTTTCTGGCGGCTGCGGTTGCCACCGGGCTGGCTGCTCTGGGCGGGATCCCGCTGGCGTATCTGCTGGCGCGGCGGCGCTTTACGGGCAAACGCCTGGTGGAGGCAGTGGTCAACCTGCCGGTGGTGGTTCCGCACACGGCCGCCGGTATCGCGCTGTTGATGGTGTTTGGCGCGCGGGGATTGATGGGCAGCCCATTGGCCGGGCTGGGGCTGTTTTTTGTGGACAACCTGGCCGGTATTGTCATCGCCATGCTGTTTGTCAGCCTGCCGTATCTGGTGAATATCAGCCGTGAGGCATTTGCCGGGGTGGACCGTGAACTGGAGATGACCGCCCTGGTGGAGGGCGCGTCTGAATGGCAGGCATTCTGCAAGGTGAGCCTGCCGCTGGTCTGGCGCGGGATTGTCAGCGGTGCGTTGATGATGTGGGCGCGCGGGATCAGCGAGTTTGGCGCGGTGGTGATTATTGCCTACCACCCCAAAATTGTGCCGGTGCTGGTGTACGAACGATTCGAGGGGTTTGGTCTGTCGGCTGCTTTACCGGTGGCCGCGGTGTTGATTGTGATTGCTTTTGTGGTATTTTTCCTTCTCCGGCTGGTGCTGCTGCCGGAGAAGGACGACTGACTGTGCTTACCTTTGAGCTAAACTTATATCACGGGGTGTAGTTCATTCTCCGATTGATTTGAATACTTTTACAAATGAAAACACTTGACATCAAGTCGGTAGAGAGTAAAATAGAAGAGCGATGAAGCTCGCTGAATAATTAACAAACCGCCGACTACGGCTGATAGCTTCTGTCTATTTCGATAGATGGAGGCTTTTTTTTATCCGGGATTATGAATATGGAAAGTCAAATTCTTAATTTACAATACTCGCATCTGGTACGAACTGCTTACTTGCTAGCGGATGAGTTAATTAAGACGGATTTAGTTCAAACGATATATTCCCCTCAGAAAACCATGTCAATCGAAGAATGGGAGAAATCATTCTGGTTGCTTTTATTTCAAATTGACGAGGTGATTTATGAGGAATGTGATCTCCCATTGTTCAGTACCGGTCTGCATGCCTCACTTCATTTACCTGAGAGTAAATATAATACAAGCACACAAGTAATACCGTCCAATATCGTCCGCACTGCTCAGGATTTAGGAAGAGCTTTTAATCAGATAATATCGATTGTGTTCAATACAAAAAATAACAAACTGAAAATTAACAAACAAAAAGATCCATTTGACAGAAAAAATGAAGATTATCTTTATCAATTAAGTAAGCAAATTGTTGATTTAATACTGATCGAGTTATGTTTAAAGCGATCAGACATTGCTGAAATCTACTAATCTCATAACTTGATTTGAGGAGACAAATGATGAGTGCAATCGTCAATGTACATGCTAGAGAAATTCTTGATTCCCGGGGCAATCCAACCGTCGAAGTGGAGGTAAAACTGGAGAGTGGAGCATTTGGGCGTGCTGCTACTCCATCAGGTGCCTCAACAGGTATTCATGAAGCTTTGGAATTGCGAGATGGTGATGTATCAAGATATGGCGGAAAAGGGGTTTTAAAAGCTGTTAACCATGTGAACACAGAAATCGCTAGAGAGATTATGGGTATGAGCGCACTGGATCAACTGGCGGTGGATAAGGCAATGCTTGATCTTGACGGCACCCCAAACAAAAGTAAATTTGGCGCCAATGCCATACTGGGGGTCAGTTTGGCCGTAGCACGCGCTGCATCACAGGATGCAAATCTTCCCCTCTACCGATATTTAGGAGGGAACTCAGCGAAAACGCTGCCTGTACCGATGTTCAATATTTTGAATGGCGGGGTACATGCCAATTGGCAGGGTACAGATTTTCAGGAATTTATGATTGCACCGACTGGTGCTCCTAACTTTCGAGAAGCCTTGAGATGGGGAAGCGAGGTTTATCACTCTCTCAAGAGCATTTTGAAAGGAAATGGCTATTCAACAGGAGTTGGCGATGAAGGGGGTTTTGCGCCTGCATTGAAAAAAAATTCTGAAGCGGTAGAGCTGATTCTCCAGGCGATTGAGAAGGCAGGCTATAAACCCGGAAAAGAAATCTGTATCGCGCTTGATCCAGCTTCGAGCGGATTTTTTGAAGATGGCCTCTATCACTTGAGAACCGAAAGAAAAGCAATTACGTCTTCAGAAATGGTAGCTTTATATGCACAATGGATAAGCGATTTTCCAATTGTTGTATTGGAAGATGGGTTGGCAGAGGATGATTGGGAAGGGTGGAAACTTCTAAATCGTACGGTTGGTGATGAGATTGAACTGGTAGGAGACGATTTATTCGTCACAAATGTTGATCGTGTTTCACAAGGCATCAAGGAAAATGCAGCAAATGCTGTCTTGATTAAACTTAATCAGATCGGAACTCTCAGTGAAACAATTGCTACAATTGAAATGGCACGCAATGCGGGATGGGGTGCTATGGTTTCACATCGTTCCGGTGAAACTGTTGATAGTTTTATCGCTGATTTTACCGTTGCCATGGGAACTGGTCATCTAAAAACCGGGGCACCATGTCGAGGAGAGCGGTTGGAAAAGTACAACCAGTTGTTGCGAATTGAAGAAGAACTTGGCGCTGAAGCAGTTTATGCCGGAAATAGTGCCTTTGTGCATTGAGATGTGAAAAAGTTGGGCTAGGCACAGAGCTTAGCTCAACTTTTTATATTTTTTTGCATTCATGTCAATAAAAGATCATATCCCTCGCAGAGTCAGGATACCTTTCTGACAGGATTTTCAACATATTTCGGACGATTTATTAGCTGGCGTAGGGGAATCATTCTCCTTGAAAAGACTGGTAAACAAATCTATCCCGTAGCTTGTGGGCAATGGTTCAGCGTTCAGTAATTTGTAACTCCTCTTTCCCCCAGGTTTTCTTTCTGCGCGAAGAAATGAGAAATTTTCATTTTGGGATTCATAAAAAATCCGGGCAAACTCATACATGTGGGTGACGAAAAAGACCTTGATTTTTCGATCCAACAAAGCCTTTGTGATTTGACGAGCAATTTCAGATCCTTCCCGTTCATTTGTTGCAGCAAAAGATTCGTTAAACAACACAATTGAGTTTGGCTTTAATAAATTTACGATATCACTCATCCTGGATAATTCTTCATCAAGTTTGCCACTTTTCATTGTGGCATCCTCTTTCCTTCTATAGTGAGTGAACACTCCTTCACAGAGATTAGCCTCAAATTTCTCAGCTGGAACGAACATACCTGCCTGCATCATCAGTTGAGTAAGACCAATGCTTCTCAGGAAAGTTGATTTTCCTCCTTGATTAGCCCCAGTGATGATAAAAATATCTTTGTTGTCGCCCCACAGTTCATTGCCAATAATTTTCTTTTTCATGGTCAAAGCCAAACTGATATCATAAATCTCTCGGAAGGAGTGTTTTCGTTCAAATGTAGGGTAAGGTATTGGGAAGGCAAACTGATTACCGGTGTTTACCAGTTGTTCTTTTAGATTGATGCAGCCAATATAAAAAGCTATTTCAGTTTTTAGCGTATTAAAGAAGTTTTCAATATGTTCTGTTGCCTGAGCCAATGAATTAGCCGCTGAATTTACTGCAATATCTTTCAAATCAGAAAGCGCCCGGGCACCCGCATTATCTCTTTCACTAAGCATAAAAGAGTAAACTGGATTTTGAGGTATAAGAATGTCCTTAAATTTTTTTCTTGTCTTTTGATTTGGCAGCCTTAGAACATGACCTATATTCTCACTACCTGGCCCCAAACGTAAACTAATTAATACCCCGTCACGAAATCTTAATTGTTTCAAATGATTGTCAACGATTCTGAAATACTCATCAGATAACTCCCCTTTTATCATTTTGAAAAATGTCGTAAAACCTTCGGAGGTAAACACATTAACATATTGATCTGCTACTCTTTTCAAATGTTTCAGATGGTCTACCAACATTGTCATCATCTGAACTGCACTGTATAGTACACCGCTTGGAGAGTGTGTGAAAATTCCCAACCAACTTTTCTGTTTATCTCTCGTTACATCGATAGGTATCTGGTACATTTCTCGGATAACATCCGGATAATTCAGACAATCCTGTAATATTGCCTGGCGATATAGAATTGTTTCAATATCATCGAGACTGGATAATATGGAGGTTTGAGCAACCTTATAAACGAAGTCATCTCGATTTGCCATAACTGAAAATACTGTTTTTAGTTCAAGGTCTTGGATTAAGTCATTTTTATTTTGAGGCAATTCATGATCAAGAATAAAATCTTGGTCTCTGTACATTAAATTCACTTTCATTCTTGTACCCGTTTTTTGATGGTATCGTAAGTAAGCCCATGCTTTTCGGCGAGGCTGATCGCATAAAGAAGTCCTTCAGCCGGTTTTCTTGTTAATTTATAACTTCTCAAATTTGGGTTTTCTGCGACGATTGAACTTACCATACTGACAGTTTGCTCTGACATGGTCGATAATTCGTCAATAAAGGACACACAGACACATAATGCATCCAATTTGCTGATCCTGGAAATAATTTCTTTGCTTAAAAAGATTGCGTCCTTTAGAGTAGTAGAGGTAAAAATCTCATTCATAATGACAATGCTTCTTGAGGTTGCCATATCAATAATTGTTTGAATCCTGACAAGATCATCCTGAAGCTTGCCTCGCAGATTGCGAATATCCTCTTCTTTCTCAAAATGTGTGAAAATTTGATCATAGAGAAAGAGTTGAGCGCTTGTGCCAGGAACGGGGCAGCCAAGACTAGCCAGGTAGTGTATCTGCCCAAACATACGTGCAAAAGTTGTTTTCCCTCCCTGATTTGGTCCTGAAACAATGATGATGCGCTCCTTGTTTTGCAGGAAGAAATCGTTGGTTACAATTTCGGTTGTTTTCAAAAGGTATTTATTTGCCAGCGCTAAATCGAAAGTTTGATTTGCATGAATATCCTTGTTTGAGACGGTAATAGCAGGATTACAAAACTTCAAACCTTTGGTTTTAATTTTTTCGATAAATTCGATATAGCTGATAAAGAATTGAATTTCTCGATCAAAAGCTTTTATCGTTTCATCAAGAAATGATTGGTTTTCTTGGTAGAAGGTACCCAGTTTTTGAAATATGTCAGGGTTTAATTTGCTTACATAATCGAGTATCCGGGCCTCTATATGATTCATTCCCGAAGGAGTGATTAAATCCACCCGATAATCAGATGTTTCTCTCTGCCTGAATTTTTCAAAGGTGCGTTCGACCTCAACACTGTAATCTACTTCATTTTCATACCTGCGAACATAAACATACCTGCCCTTGATAATGATGTTATATTGAATATTTGCCAACTCTGTTTTGATGTTTTCGGCTTTCGAAAACAAGGTAAAAAACAATGGTGATACAGTATAATTAGCAAGGAAACTTCTAATGCCCTTCAATCCTTCAGAAGAAATTATTAATTTATTGAGGTGATTATTAAGCTCTAACACGGCATTGCAATAAGCGTATGCAGCCTCTAGAAACCAGCCTGCTTTATGAAACTGGAAGTATAAGTTACCGGATAAAACGAGATACCGTTTGACAAATATCATCTTTTCTGCAAAATGTTTCAGGCATCTCAGGAGATTATCATCTTGTAAATCTTGAAATATTGCCTGCCTGAACTCGATTGACCTAATATCCATGAGAGGGGTGTAAAAAAAGGATTTCAAGTTGTATTCAGGTTTTTGCGATGTTATCGCATCAATCACTTGATCGAGATTTAGGTCTGTGAAAAATTCGGGCGGATCGGTCTTTTCCGTACTTGCCGCTGCATTTGATGTTGGAAAAAGCAAACTGAATTCAGTCATTCGCAAAAACTTCCTTGTTCCATCGGGCTGTTTGTAGGCGCGTGATTTAATGCCCTTACATACTAACAAAAAAACCTCTACTGAGTAATTGCATTAACATCAGTAGAGGCTATCAGTCATCAGACAGTTCTGGCGAGCCTCATCGCCAATTCAATTTTCAAATTATATTATACTTCACTATTAAAAATGTAACTGAATGTGAATTCCGACAATAAATTTTCGTTGGTTTTCAACTGGTGAATGATGTAACCGAGCGTATCCCTCCAATTTTGTTTTTTTACCCAACCGCGGGCGATTTTAGCAGGATGCCCACCGCATACCCCACCAGGGCGCTGAGCGTGCCGATGAGGGCCATCTCCAGACCGCTGCGGCCCGGTTTGCCCACGGTGACGCGCGCTTTATAGGCGCCCACGGCAAACAGCACCAGCGCGGTGATCAAAACCGAAACCCACATACTGGTGGCCACCGACAGGAAGGCAAACGGGATGAGCGGGATCAGCGAGCCTATTATGGCCGATCCGCCTACCACCAGGGCAGCCTTCCACGCGGATTTGCGGTTCACCGGCGCCAGTTGATGCTCTTCGGCCATCATGACCGTTACCCATACATCGCGGTTGGCGGTGATGGTCTCCACGATGCGCTCCAGTAAATCACCTGTAAAACCTTTTTCTGCATAAATCTGCCGGATCTCATCCTGTTCCAGGCTGGGAGCCTGTTCGATGTGGCGCAGCTCGCGTTCGCGTTCGCTGTCGTAGTAATCGGCGTCGGCCAGGGTAGAGGTAAATGCCACCGCGCCCATGGAGACCGATTCGGCGAAGGTGGCTGCCAGGCCTGCTACCATCACCATGTGAGGGTCGCTGGAGGCGGCCGCCACACCCAGAATGACACCCAGCACGTTCACCAGGCCGTCCTGACCGCCCAAAATGATGTCCGAAAGGCCGGAGGTGCTGCGGCGGTGCGGATCCACCAGGGTGTGCAACTCATGTTCTGTATGGCGTTGAAAACTTCTTTCTCTCATATCAAATCCTTCTTAAATTTGCGAACAAAAATCCATCCCGATGGAAAAGTTCTTCATCGGTGTGAGCGGGTAAAGCCAGGTTTCGGCCGGCGCTAGGTCTGGTGGCGGGCGCCGCGCTCCTTCTCAAGGGTGAGAAGCATGGTGGGGATGCGTTCTTCCATCAGCGAGAACAGATCATGGGCTTCCAGCAGACGTTCGCGCAGCTCGTCGGATTTACCGTCCATCAAAGCCAGTCCGCGTTCGGTGATGTTGTGCAGTTCAGACATCAATCCCATCCAGTGTCGCAGATACAAAATCCAGCCACCAGGTTTGAACCGGTAATAATCGCGCCGGGGCACCGGTGAGGCAACCCGCTCGATCAGCCCGTTATCCACCAGCAAACGCGCCATCACGCTGATGGAGCTTTTACTGGCCTTGAGCGCCTCGGTGATATCGTTGACCGACTGGGCTTCGGGTTCGGCGATCAGCAGATAGCCAATCATCCGCCCGGCGATGCGAGGCATCCCCATTTGCTCGAAGAACAAACCGATGTCCTCGATAAAATGTTTCTCCTCGATTTGATGTCTGATATCGTCTTCCATGATGGTCTCCGGATGCGGCTGCCAACCGCACCAATTTGATAATTCTACACCATTTAGAACGTTCGGTAAATACCGAATATTCATAATGATATATGACATTTGACATGCGTGATTAATCTTATCACTCGCTTTGATAAGCCACACAGGTTCGATGTCGTTTGCATAATTTCTTCTGCTGCCGGAGCAGCCTGGCTTCACTGCCCGAGACCTTCCAGCGCATTTCCGGTCTGCCGAACTGCTGAAAAGCGTCAAATATACGCAACCACGCTTCAGGCAGCAGGCCGCCCGGAGGCACATCCAGGTTCAAGCCGAGTTTCTTCCGTATTTGTTTCAACTGGTGATAAGAAAAAAGCGTTCTGAGGGTTTTTTCAACTGTATGGTTCCAGGTGGAAAATCCATACACCACAAAGTCACGATAGAACTGCCGGCTGCGGTGATCGATCAGCGGCTGGCTACGCCGGTGGATGTGCAGCAGCACCACATCCACGCGCGGGCGGGGTATGAAATCAACACGTTGAAACCGATGCGTGACGGCCGTTTCAAAACAGGGATACAGCAGGAGGCCGCGCATGGTGTGGATCGACCCGCCGGTGTAAACCAGGGCGGCTTCTTTCTGCACCACCAGGTATGCATCTTCAGGCGGATTGGCTGCCCCGGTGAGGCGCTTGAGGATGGCGGATGTGATTTGAAAAGGAATATTTGAGAACACTTTGTATGCACCCTCCGGCAGAGAATACGATAAAAAGTCACCGTTGAAGAGTGCCAGATTGGGGATGTTCTGCAATTGTTTTCTCAGCAATCCGGCCAGACGCGGGTCTTTTTCGACCGCGATGACCTGCCAGCAGTGACTGCACAACACCCGGGTGATGATGCCATACCCCGGACCGATTTCGAGTACGATATCCTGGGGGCCAATCGAGGATTGCTGAACCAGAAATTCAATCAACGTGGGATCATGCAGAAAATTTTGGGATACGCTCAACGGCGTACGTGAAACGACTGACATACAACCTCCTGATCAGAACGGGTGGGGGGAAACAAAAAATCGCAGCGGTCATCGACCATTGCGATAAGGCGAAACCCATCCTGTCAGTTGTATGAAATGTCAGTGTTTTAGAGCAGAAAGGAACCTGACGAACAGCAAGAAACGGCGCCGTGACGGACCGCCGTATCCCTTATAACTCATGCAAGAGATCCGCGATGGGTTCCGCTAATTCGTGCGAATGCGAATGATACTCATCTGATAGAAACCACTCATAGTCCAAATCCGTTCTGTTGACAGAATCAGTATAGCACAATCCCGGGTGGGTCGTCATCGATTTGTGGTGTATGTATTGATGGATCGACGCTGAGCAAAAATGGATGATCGCCCCTCTCCGGAAACGGTAGGGTGCGTTCGATCTGTGAACGCACCGCACAGGGAATAGAATCTGCGATGTGGTGCGTTCAAACCCCGTACGCACTCTACGGTTTGTATAGGTGTTTGCAACCGGATTTCTCATGCAATGAACATCCCTGAGTGATGGTCACACAGGTGGGGATTAAAAAGACGATCGCTCCTCGATGATAAGAATAATTGTGAGGAGCGATCGTTTATTTTGCGGGGTATAGATGATGATAAGGTCAGGATCCATCCGATGGTGTTTCAACCATGCCCGGCGAATCGCATTTCATAGTTATAAGGTAACAGCCCATGCTGAAAGGAAACCGTATGCTGGCTGAAAATTTGCTGAATAAAAATTGTCTGATCTGTATCAGGAAAATTGAGGAGGATTAAAAAACCTGTACCGGCTGGGCGCGAAAGGATAAACAGAAACGCGTTCCCTGGCCCGGATGGCTCTCCACCTGTACCTCGCCGCTGTGCGCCCACACAATGGCTGCCACAATCGACAATCCCAGCCCCGTGCCCGAGGTTTGCCGGCTGCGCGATGCGTCGCTGCGAAAGAAGCGGTCAAAAATGCGTGGGAGTTGATCAGATGGGATGCCTGGCCCCTGGTCTTCGACAATAAAGCGGCAATATTCATCGCTGTTTTCCACGCTGAGCGAGATCTTTTTACCCGGAGGAGTATAACGGATGGCATTTTCGACCAGATTGTTGAGCGAGCGGCGTACCATCTCACGATCCGCCCAGATGGGGTTGATTTCACCATTCGGCCAGACCAGCTCAATTTGCTGCCCCTGAACCAGCAGCAGGGAGCGTTCATACACCTCTTCCAGCAGCGGAAAGGGGTGCAGTTCCTCGCGGTGCAGAACCGAGGCCAGCGTTTCCTCCGGTTGATCCAGACTGGCCAGCAGCAACAGGTTTTCCACCAGCAGCGTCATGGTATCCACTTCCTTGCGCAAAATGGCCAGGATCTCGGCGAACTGTTCGTTGCTGACAACGGCGCAGCGGTCCACGGCGCTGTCAGCAGCGCCGCGACTGTCAGTCGCGGTAAAGCGGCTGAGCAAATCCACGCTGCTGCGGAATACCGACAGCGGCGAACGCAGTTCATGCGAGGCATCAGCGGCAAATTGGCGCATGTTTTCGGCCAGTTGAGTCAGCTTCTCGAAATCCGCCGAAATGCGGTCGAGCATCAGGTTGTGGGTGACGGCCAGTTGGCGGAGTTCCTCCACATCGGGCACCGGCGCGCGCTGTTCCAGGTGACCTGTGCGCACCTGCTCTACCGAATCCACCAGGCTTTTGAGCGGGCGCGTCATCAGACGGGAGAGCGAGACGATCAACAGCACCGATACGGCCGACGCCAGCGTGATGATCAGTATCAGCCAGCGCCGCAAGGCATCCAGTTGATCCTGAATGGCGGCCAGGGGAAGACTGGCTTCCACGCTGCCCAGCAGCAGACCGGTTTTATCCACCACGGTGGCCAGGTAGACAATGCGGGCGGCGCTTCCCTCACCGATCATTTGCACTGTGCTGGTGAGTGACTGGCGTGCGGCCTGGTGCTGTCCATCTGACAGCCACGGCCCGGTGCCCAGTGAAGGCGGAACCGGATTTCCGTCAGCATCCTGGATAAATAAATCGGCGCCCAGCACGCGCAGGTGCTCACCCAGGTTAACGGCCAGGGTGGTGAGATCGTTCTGGCCGGTGTACTGCTCCACGCCGGCCTGCACAAACCCGATCAAGCGGGATTGGGCATCGTTGATCAGATAGGATTGTTGCAGCCGGAACACCACCAGCCCCACCATCACCATCAGCGGGATCATGCTGCCCAGGAAGACCAGAATGATCAGGCTCTGGAATGACAGACGCCGTTTCATTAGATAGACTCGCGTAACGAATAGCCCGCCCCGCGCAGGGTCTGGATCAGGGCTGGCGCGCCCATTTTCTGCCGCAGGGAGCGGACATACTGCTCTACGATGTTGGCGTCACCCATGAAGTCATACCCCCACACTTCCTCCAGGATCTGCTCTTTGGACAGCACCTGGCGGGGATGACGCAGAAGATAGGTCAACAATTTGAACTCGGTGCCGGTCAATTCCAGCGCATGCCGGCCGCGATACACTTCATGCGTTCCAGCATCCAGACTGAGATCCTGAAAACTGAGCAGCGAATCGCTGTGGACCCGGCGGCGCAGGCGGGCATGCACTCGCGCGATCAGCTCTTCGATGTGAAACGGTTTGACAATATAATCATCCGCGCCGGTTTCCAGGCCGTTTACCCGATCATGAACCGCATCTCGGGCTGTGATCATGATGATGGGTACATCCGATTGCGAGCGGATCATCCGGCACAACCGGATGCCATCCATACCCGGCAGCAGCCAATCCAGAATCACCAGATCCGGGCCACGGCTTTCAAACATTTGCAGCCCCTTCAGACCGTTATCGGTGGTGATAACATCGTACCCTTCATAACGCAGACCCAATGAAACCAGCGAGCAGATAGCCGGGTCATCTTCCACAATCAGGATGGATAATGGTTCGTTTTCCTTCAAAATGTCCCCCCTGTAACAGGCATTTCTCAGACGGAAATCCATACTGATGATACCCCATCCCGAGGCAGATGAAAATGCCGCAGCCAGCGGCTCGCTGGCTGCAAACTGACCGATCCGGGTGAAATCATCTGACTCAGCGTGCGAATTTAATCCACCAGGCTACCCTCCATCCAATTGACTGACGGTCAGCACGTCGCTGAAAAATGACTCAATACTGTCTGACAACTGATTGGACAGATCAGTGGTGAAGGTAATGGTCTCCTCAACCAGTTGATCCATCGTCAGGGTATCACCGGGCGCGGTGATAGATGCTTGGTCGCTTTCATTCACATCGGTAGGTACCGGATCATTCCCGCGCCCGTTATCGCGGTCATCGGGGTTTTCGGTGGGTTGAGGTTCCTGGGTGGGTTCATCTGTGGGAGCCGGTTCTTCGGTGGGAACCGGTTCTTCGGTGGGAACCGGTTCTTCGGTCGGTTTTGGTTCGTCAGTGGGCTTTGGCTCGTCAGTGGGTTTTGGTTTCTGAGTCGGTTTTGGCTTCTCGGTGGGTTTCGGCCTATCGGTTGGTTTCGGATCATCGGTGGGCTGTGTGGTGGGCTGCGGTGTGGCGGTGAGAGTGGGTTTGGGCGGATTATCGTTCCCATTGTTGTTTTGGGGTTGAGTGACGGGGACCTGCGGCTCAAGAACCGGGCGGCTCTCAGCACACACATCGATAAACATCGCGCCGGCCTCACCCGTGATGGAACAAACCGATACGCCCAGGCCGGAGATACTGCTGAAAGTTTTCAGCCAGCCCGTGACCGTGATCATTTCATCATTCAGGGTGATTGTTTCCCACAGACCGTTCAGCGCGGTAAGTTGAATTTCACCGGTACCGTCATTGAGGAGGATCTTGTTGGCCGAAAGCAGGGTAGCTATCCCGCTGATGGAAAACAACTGATGCAGATATTGGGTAGGGTTGGCGGTCAGGTCAGAGACGGTCAGCGAGGATTTGTAAGCCACGCTTCCCCCACCGCCGGTGAGGGGCACGCCTTCCCACAGAGCCGGGTGCAGAAGCGGCGTGGCGACCACTTTGGGAAGGCTGTCTTGTGCCGGACCGGCCTGCGCAACCTCTTTTTCAACCGATAATAAGTTGCCGGTTCCGTTCGCCTCGGTGCCCGAAACCAGAGCACCCAGGGAAGACGCCAGAACGGGTGAATATTTACCCAGTACGGTCGTTCCGATCACCAGCAGAGCGGCGCTGAGGATACTGGAAATGAGTACAAGGGTGAAAATTTGCTTCTTCATAAGACAATTCCTTTCAATGTACTTAACTACTAATGGATGGATATTAGAAAGACATGAAAGGACAAGAAGGAGAGGAGGTACTCTTCTGGCAGTAATCCATCTGACGTGCCATCCTGAATGCAAGCTCACTGAAATACTGTCAGCCTGACCCCTCTCGCTCGGGCGGGGTCAGGCTGACTAACCCAATGTTAAGATCGGCCTCAACGAACCATGGTTCTCAGCACCACGACTATCCTGGAAAAACCGTTTCGCTCTGCCCGGTAGATCGGAGTTTTGAAAATTTTCGACAAATCTTGAACACGAATCTCGGAGAAGACTCGTCCAGGGAGAAAATCTAAGAAGACGTAAGATAAGCTAACGATGGATTGCAGATCGGGGCTATCCTCTTAGCTGTTTTTTTAATTTGCTCCAGTATCGTCAATAGTTGATAAAAAATCCGGCTTAATATCCGAAATTATTATGCGATGTTTACCCGCGGCTGTGAGCTTGATCTCGTCCACTAAATGGAAGTTGATGTTCATCTCAGATCCGAAGCAACCTTGAATTTCGGTGCGGAGGCGGTTCAGCCACTCTGTGGACAAGGGCTGTGTAGAAACCAGGCTGATCTCAAGATGTTTTTGATCTGGCTGATACACCTGAAACCGCTTAATCTCCGGCCATTCTCGGAACGTATGAGGGAAATATCCGCCATGAACGAACCTTCCATCGGCAGAAACTAAAAAATCTTGCAAGCGACCAACCACTTCTTTTAACCTTGGCAGACCTCTTCCACAAGAACATGGGCTTTCTTCAGCTACGGCCATATCCCCGATCTTGTAGCGAATAAAGGGCATGGCATACTGGCTGAGCGAAGTCAATACTACTTCCCCTAAATCTCCATTTTTTGCAGGCTGGCCATTCGTTATCACCTCGAGATAGCGCGTTTCGCATATATGCATGCTTCCTTCAGGACATTGAAAGCCAATCGTTCCCATTTCTCGTGCGGTATACCAATCAGCCACTTTGCATGAGAAAGTATCCTCAAGCAGTTCTCTTTGCACATCGGTCACCTTTTCAGCGGTCGTTTCAATGAGTTTTGGATGGATCCCGCTGATATTATTCTCACGCATATACTGCGCCACGAGGGATAAGGCTGAGGCATATGCGCGAATCATTACCGGCTTCCAATGAATCATCTCGAAGACGAAGTCCCGAATTTTTGTCTCTGTCATATCAAAAGCGTTAAGATACCGATGCTGCTGTAGTGTCGCCTTCAAACGAGCTTTCCAACCTTGCGTGTGCAAATCCCTGTGCGCTCCCCATACCCAGGCGATTTTGTCCCCTTCCCCTGCCCCATACCACTCTCGACCTCGGAATTCGAGTGCTGCGTCCCACCAGTGAAAGGCGTTTTCAATGAAGAAGCGCATCGGCACTCCGGTCGAGCCCCCGGTAGAATTTCGCTGCACACGATCTGCCATTTCTTGCGAAACTAAATCATCAAGATTATTGTTGATTTCATCTCTTGTTAAAAATGGAAGTTGTTCAAAATCTTTAAAAGATCGAATGTCTTCCGGGTTGATCCTGAGCGAATGGAATTGTCGGTTGTAATATGGAACGTTCTGGTACGCATACTTTAGCAGTCTCTGTAATTTTTTAAGTTGAAGATCACGAATCTGTTCCCCTGTCAACCATTGGGTGCTCCGAAACTCCTTAAGGTACCGCTGGGTTTCCTTGCCACCCGGATAATATTTTCGAAGTGTACTGTAAATTTTGGGATACATATCTGTCCTCCGAAATAAATCCTAATTATCCTGGCATTACGTGCCTATTATTGATAAGGAGAAAGGTCGTTCTGCTTTGTCAAGTTTTTTAGTTGTGTTTTTTGATGTATCACTTTCCCTTATTACTGCCAGCTTTTGTTTATTCCGATGGCAATCGTGGATTTTTGATATGCCTTCTATTTTCACATTCGTTTTAAGTCCTTAGCATACATTTATATCCGTTCGAGAAGGTAAGATAACACGAATCCATTTAATAACTGAACAACGGTCCCAAAGAATAGGAAAAAACCAACGATAATTATTCCAAAAGATGTTCGAAAAATTCTATTAATGATGGTATCCTTCGGCGTTTCTTCGGGCTTATAGATGTCAAGCAAGGATCGAAATTTTCTATCAACTTGCTTATAAAGTTTATACTGGACAGCCAGTAAATAGGCGCCAAAAGCAGAAAACAGGAATGCTAAAAATGGAAAGGTGAATACTGCAGGGCCTAATTTTTCGATCAAATCCGGAAAAAGATAAGGTGCGATTGTAAGGGCAATAGATAAAGCTCCTATCCTATAAACAGAACTCCAAAAAACTTGATTTCGATATTTTCGCCATTTCCAAAGAGTGTTGGTTGCCTGTTCAATCGTAAGGATTTCTTTTTCATTGAGGCGATCAGATGTGTTCACTTTTGCCCTCCCTGGGTTACTGTAAATCATGGAACAAATATGAGAAGAACCAAAAGGCTATAACGCTCGAAAAAGGCCTAAACCTTTATGACTATCTCATATCTGAACGAGCAAACCTTGATTAACAAAAAAATTACTCAGAACAAAGTCTGTAAAATATTTATTTGTATCCGCTAGTAGAAGAAATATGAGTCAGTAATAAATGTTCAGCTTGTCGATAATCATTCGCTGGAATGGATTTCGCACTCATGTCCGTATTGTCCCAATAAATCCAACCGCCCTTTTTCACTTTTGGAAGCACATGTTTTCTGCATTCCATTCTTCGAATTCCATCAATTATTGCTAGATCAAAAAAACGATCAGTGAAATCAGAAAGATTGTGATAGGTATGATTATCTCGTAATGTATAAACCACATTCGATATATTTTTCTCGGCTAATTGGTTTTTTGCTTTGTGATGCCATGCTTGATCGTGTTGGTATACTCAATCGATTTATTCTCGATGGCAGACCTGTTGTTGAACAGGAAAGATGAGCACATCAAAGTAATCGATATTACAAAAATACCCCGCAGTGCTTCGTCGGGCATCTCTCATGCTAAATCTTATGTGAAATGTAGTCAATTTCCAAGCGGATCTGATTTAAATTCTACATCTCCCTAATCTTTAATGCAAACATCATTTAGATACTGGAGGTTTATCTTTTCCAACTGCCGGTCATCCATACTCCCAACAATACTGCCTGACGTAAAACTCAATGGGAAATCTGAATTATGAAACCGGCGAAAGCCGCAATGGTCACCATCAACGCGTCCACTCTCTTACTTCCATTACGGTAGATGCCGCGGTGGCCCTTACCGGCTCAGCAGAATACATGCGAAATTGAACCAGGCAGGATAAGTAGGTCAGCACAGACCTGGTTCAACAAGGATACGGAGGAATCGGCTTCATTCCACCGGGGTCAGCGTGAGATTTTGATTGGGTTCCCTCCTGTTCCGGAAAGAATCGAATGGCGATCCTGCTGTGGAACAGGAGGGGTATTACCGGACGGCCTGTTCTTCCTTACCCACCCAATCAGGCTGGCTGCTTTGTAATGATCAACCCGTACACCAGGGTCAACAGGGCTGCAGCCAGCAGCACAGCTCCGATAATGGTAATCGTGGTCCCCAGGGATGGTTGACCCGGTTGACCGATGGCCATGTGCAGAAAAAACCCTCCGGATTGCGCCAGTATACCCACCAACAGAACCACAGCAGAAGCTACCTTGATGCCCGTACTCAGAGAGGTTTGTTCCATGTAGTGATGATACAGAAGCGACATGAGCAGCAGTACCCCGGCGTGAGCGTGTCCCGCCCGGAAGTAGGTTTGCTGAAATTCTGATAGTCCGTTGCGGGTTAGCATTCCCAGCAGGGCATAACCGCCGTACATCACCGTGGGAAGGGCGATCCAGGCGATGATTGAGAAAAGACGTAAAACATGCATGATGTGTATCCCCCATCACTCAGTATACCAATTTGGACGCAAGCAGCCGCCTCAACCACAGGAGGGTGATCTTTTCTTATCCGGGTATCATGGATCACTGACTTTCATAACCGGCAATACGGGGTAAGCATTTTATTCGGGGATATGACCAGGCAAATTTGAGTCACATGATTGACTCTGTACTTCCGGTTCTGTACAATATCATCAAGAGCGAAATTTTTCTGTTCTCTCTGATTGAAATCCATACTCGATTCAAACAACGCACCCTGTACGCATTGCTGAAGAGGCTTCCTTTTCCTCTTTTCTTCCTAAAAACGGCTGAACCGTGCAGCCGTCGAATTGGCTGGTATATCCACCGAAATCACAGGAGGAAAAATGAGCACCCAGCAGGGTCGTACATATCGTCTGATTTCATGCGCCGTCTTCGTTTTTCTGTTTGTCAGCCTGATCATCCCGACTGGCAAAGTGCAGGCGGCTCAACCCAATGCCGGGTCGTACATCATCGTTTTCAATGATGATGCGGCGCCCACCGAAAATGCGCGCGGCCTTGCAAAGGCTTATGGATTGCAGACCGGGTTTGTGTATGAACATGCGCTCAAGGGCATGTCGGCAATCGTGCCGGAAGGCCGATTGGCCGCGCTGCAAAAAGATCACCGTGTGAAATATGTGGTGGAGGATCTTGAACGCAGCATCAGCGCCCAGACCATTCCCACCGGCATCAAACGCATCTTCGCGGATGAGAACGCCAACATCTCCATTAACGGCAGCGATGACTACCGGGTGGATGTGGATGTGGCGGTGATTGACACCGGCATCGATTTGCAGCACCCTGACCTGAATGTGATGGGCGGTGTGACTTGCACCAACTCGATTTTCTTTCCATCCTGCACCACCGGCGGGGATGATGATCACTATCATGGTACTCATGTGGCCGGAACCATCGCGGCGCTCGATAACGGCGACGGGGTGGTAGGTGTGGCACCTGGCGCGCGGTTGTGGGCGGTGAAAGTACTTAATAAACGCGGGTCGGGTTACAGCTCATGGATCGTGGCCGGCATCGACTGGGTGGCGGCTAACGCGGGCACCATAGAGGTGGCCAACATGAGCCTGGGCGGAGCCGGTTTCAGCCAGGCTGAATATGACGCCATCCAGGGAGCGGTGGAAGCCGGTGTGGCTTTCGCAGTGGCCGCCGGAAATGAAGACGATGACGCGTTGAATTACAGCCCGGGCGGGTTCGATAACGTGCTGTCGGTCAGTGCGCTGGCAGATTTCAACGGTGAACCGGGCGGCGGTGCGGCTGCAACCTGCCGGGCGGATGTGGATGATACGCTGGCCGATTTCAGCAACTGGGGCAGCCAGGTGGATATCGCCGCCCCAGGCGTGTGTATTCTTTCAACATACCCGATCGAAAAGGGAACTTACGGCACCATCAGCGGCACTTCCATGGCCAGCCCGCACGCAGCGGGCGCTCTGGCTCTGCTGGCCAGTGCGAATAATCCCGCTAACGAGGCCGATGTATTCAGCCTGTATGATCAGGTGAAAAATTCCGGTAACGTCAACTGGGTCGATGATTCCGGTGACGGCATAAAGGAACCCCTGTTGGATGTATCCACTTTTGTGCCGGCGCTGATCTCTACCGGCGGAGGTGAGGTGAATACCGAACCGGTGGTGACCATCAGCGCGCCCGCGCCGGGCACATCCGTGACGGTAGGTACGCCCGTGACCTTTACCGGTTCAGCCAATGATACGCAGGACGGAGACCTGACCGGCGGTCTGGTCTGGACTTCGGATCTGGACGGCCCGATTGGAGAGGGCGGCTCGTTTGCGGCTGCACTGAGTGAGGGGATCCATGTGATCACCGCCTCGGTCACCGATGCGGGTGGTCTTGAAGGAACTGCTTCAGTGACCGTTACGGTTTTACCTTTGCCTGGTGATGTGATTACCCTGAGCGTTTACGCGTATAAGGTGCGCACCAACAAATACGCGGATCTGAGCTGGAGCGGAGCGCAGTATCCCAACGTGGATGTATATCGCAACGGTGTTTTGGTGGCAACAACTGCCAACGATGGAGCGTACACAGATAAACCGGATAAAAAATTGACCACTGTGGTTTACAAAGTATGCGAGGCCGGTACGACCGTCTGCTCAAATGAAGTGACGGTGACCTGGTAATCGTAAGGTAGGGGGTTTTACAAAACGGGAGCTGGGCCAATGGACCCGGCTCCCGTCATTTATGTGAATCATTTCACAGATTCAATCCACCCTTACCAGCACCGCTTTGACTACCCGCCGGTTGGTGTAATCGCCTGAGGTGATGCTGTAGCCTTCGCAGGTCAGCAGCGTGACCCAATCCAGTTCTTCCGGGCGGAACACGCTGTCTACATCCGACTGCCTGACCAGTGAATTTTCTCGTACCTCGTATGTGTAAGTATGGTCAAAGGCGAGGATGTAAATGCGATCTCCATAGTTCAACTTTTTAAGGTCGGCAAAAATACCGGCAGTATTATCGGCATCCCACACATGCCCGGTCAGCACGGTATTGCCGGCCCACGTTGGATAAGCCGACCCTTCCAGATAACCGGCGCTGTCACCCAACCAGCTTACATCCCACTGCTGATCTGCCAGCGGAACACCCACAATTTCAGTTCTCAGGCTCAGGTCGTGGATGACCAGCGTCATCCCGCTGCTGCTGTAAAGCTTTTCAGAAGGTTGGACCGGCAGTGTCGTCACCCCGCCCACCGGAAATCCGGTCAAGGGCAGAGTTTCCGGTTCTTCTTCTGTTTCATCGTCGGGTTCGCCCTCTCCCTCTTCATCATAAGTGAAGGCACTGCTCAAAGTGGCGGTGCCTGCCGGCGTGGTAACGGACACATCCACCACCGCGGCGTCATGGGCGGGTGTGGGGCAGGTGACTTGGTTGGCTGAAATGCTGCAGGAGCCAATCGACACGGGCGTATCGCCAAATGACACGCTGGTGACGCCGGCAAGGTTGACGCCGTTGATGGTTACGGGGGTGCCGCCTGTTATGGGTCCGCTGTCTGGTGACACGCTGAGCAGCGCCGGGAGGGTTCCGCCATCTACCAGGGCCGTGTTGGCGCCCACGAAATACCCGATGAAAAAGATATTGTCATCAACAGAAGGATTCTGTGTGAAGGTGGTCAGGGTTGTATCACCGTTCTGAACAAACGGGATCAGGTTGTACAGCTCATCATCCGTTCCGCCTGATGCAGAGGTAAGAGCCGGATCAGCCGGATTGGCATTAGAATCTCCCACCCCTCCGACAGTCGCCAGGTTACCGTTATTCGCTGCCTCAGCCGCGTCGTCAAAACCGCCTGCGGCGGAAGTCAGCAGGGTATCATTCACGCGGATGATCGAGTACTGCCCGCCGGGCTGATAACCGAAGGCAATCCCCACACTCATATCCAGAGCAAAGCCTGCTGCAGATGTATTAATGGGATTGGCCAGTATCATCGAGGCAGTATCGCCCGCTGGATTTTGACCGCCGAACATCAGGATGACGGTATTTTGAACTGTTTGATTGGGGTCATCAAAAATGACGATCAATGCCAGTGCTTCATTGTCGTAATTCGCATCCCAGGCTGATATATCGAGAATGCCGGCATCTGCTGCATCCACAACCGGTTTTACAATGGATGTGACATCTGCCCAGAAGTTGGTCATATTAATGACGCCCGAAAAGACAGTCTTGCTTGCGTCCCATATGATGGGACTGCCATTCAAGAGAAAGGATGTATTCGTCATCAGTTGGCCAGGCGAAGAAGATGCGGCCGCGTAGGCTTTTCGCACGGTGGCGCCGGCCGGCTTATCCACCTGTAGCGCCCCGGTTCCGGTGGTGCCAATGCCATCGATTGACCAGGAGATCGTTCCAGTTTCGGTCACAACGGCCGTCAGACCCGGCCCTGTTTCCTGAGGATGTCCGGAAGCATCAGCGACGGAAAATTGACCGATAAGAAGAATGAAGACAATCAGTGCAATAAAAAGAGGTGGTAACGTTCTGTGCACCATGAATGGCTCCGGAGGAAAAGGTTTTTGGTGATACGGGTGGGTCACTGACTGAAGCAAGTTATAGCGTCTGCTTCAAATTTTTTCAATAGTTATAAAAAGATGTGGAATTTTATCATGGAACAAAAATCTGACAGGCTACGTATCGAATGGACGCGAATTGAAGCAGGTAAATAAATGGTTTTTCCATGATTCGTCGCTGTTTGAATGGCATTTTCAACCAGTCCGTTTGGGACTGTCTTCCAGAACATCAAATATTAAGCAGGCCGCGCTGATAGGCTGTGCTCACCGCAGCGGCCCTATCTGCCACGCCCAGCTTCTCGTATATGTGCAGCAGATGAGTTTTTACAGTTGCTTCGCTGATGAACAGGCGGCGCGCAATCTCACGGTTGGTTGTGCCCGCCGCAACCAGACGTAAAATCTCAATTTCACGCTGACTCAATGGGTCCCGCTGTGGGCTGCGCACCTGATTGACCAGTGTACCAGCCACGGAAGGGGAGAGCACAGTTTTACCCTCCGCCACGGCGCGTACCCCTTGCATCAGTTCACCGCGTGGCGTGTCTTTGAGCAGATAACCGGTCGCACCGGCTTCGATCGCCGGCAGTACATCGCTGTCCTGGTCGTAGGTGGTCAATACCAGAATGCGCGGAGGGGAGACCAGTTTGACCAGTTCGCGGATGGCGTTTACCCCATCCATACCGGGCATATGAAGATCCATCAAAACCACATCCGGGCGCAGGTGCTCTGCCAGGGCTACTGCCTGCGTACCATCCTCAGCTTCGCCGATCACTTCGAAACCGGGATCGCCGGAAAACATGCCGCGCAGACCATCCCGTACCACGGGATGATCATCCACGATCAACAACCGGATTGCATTCATGATTCTTTTTGCTCCTGTTCACTTCGGCGAACCGAAACACGGGCCGAGATGGTGGTGCCGTACCCGGGCTCCGACTCAATCTCCAGCGTTCCGCCAACCTGCCTCATACGCTGCTGCATCGACTCAAGCCCAAAACCGCCGCCGGCATCCTCTGTGGTTTTGCCTACCTTGAAGCCCTCCCCATCGTCGCGAATATCCAGTACGACAACATCGCCCATATACGAAAGGGTGATATCCACACGGGTTGCGCAGGCGTGTCTGGCAATGTTCGCCAGCGCTTCCTGCGCCACTCGTAGTAGGGCCTCGTCCAACTCTGCGGTGAGTATGAGCGGCTCCCCGGTTGTAATCACGCTGGCCTGTATACCCTGCATCTGTGACCAGCGGCGGGCAGCATTCGCAAGCGCATCTGACAGGTGAGCTTCTTCCAGCAACGCAGGGCGCAGTGCATGGACCGAGCGACGCGCCTCATTCAGACTCTCGCGTGCCAGAGCCAATGCGTTTTCCACGTGCTGCTGCCATTGCTCCGGGTGTTCTTTGGCCTGCTGGACGGCTCCTAACTGGG
>CAZHMZ010000046.1:10429-22719 GCA_964532655.1 uncultured Anaerolineaceae bacterium | reverse complement strand
AAAGCAGGCTCTTTATGAGGGGATGGTTTGCCCGGTGGGGGATGTCTCGCCGGGTGTGACCGGCGGGATAGCGGGGGCCTGCTCAGGTTGTAACCCGGCTGCCAGACCCAGCATCACCAGCAGGGGCGGCAAAAACAACCCCACCAGCGGCAGATTGTGCAGGACGCTGGCCTCCTGGATTAGGTTCATTTCGTAGGCTGGAACCTTGAGCATGCTGACCAGTTCATAGAAGTTGAGCGATGCAAAGGTAAGACCTGCGGATAAAGATAACAACCCGCTGAACAGAATTCCACCCCAGCGCGCCCAGGGCATATTCCGTGCGGTGCCGTATATCAGCACACAGGTGATCAGCACGCACCCGCCTATCCAGCGGATGCCGGTACGTTCAAATTCCATGTGGCCGAAGAACGGAAACATGCCCTGCAAAAAGATGCTGATATGCAGCCAGAACAGCAGGCAGGCATACATCCCCAGCAGCGACAGCCGTCGGAACGAAACCCGCTCCAGCCAGCCGGCAGACGAACCGTGATCCGCGAAACACTGTGTCACACGCCGGCTGTGATAAAACCACACCGCCAGGGCGGGCAGCACCAGCAAAACCAGCAGCGCCACCGCTGCCAGGAGCCCATTTTGCCAGGGCAGCAGGCGGTATGCCGTGTTCACACGGGCGATGGCCGGCAGGAGCAGCAGACCGTTGCCCAGCAGCAGCACTCCCCAGCCCAGCCAGAACCAGCTTATCAGGCGCGCCAATCTGAGCGCCCACCTGCGCAGCAGGAAATGCCCGATTCCCAACGGCAGACACAGCACCGCCAGTACATAGTAGCCCATGTTCATCAATAGCAGCAGGGCGAACCAGGGCGTGCCCACCTGAAAGCCGGGGTAAGCCGCGCTTCCGCCCTCGGAAAAGATGTAAAACGTGCCCAACTCCAGCGGCGCATAGTATAGAGCCAGCAGCCCAAACGCCGTGAAAAGTACACCGATGATTTTTAAACAAGTCTGTGAAAGGTGTTTCATAGAGTCCTCACCCGGCCAGGAGAAAAATCGAGATGAGAAGTACTTCTTTTGATCATTATAGTGATTTTCCCGATCCGCGCAATCTGTTGCTCTTGTTATTCAGACAATTATGGTCAATAATGAATACAGGAGAGTGGGGATATGAAATACATGCTATTGTTATATGCCAATGAGGCAATGGTTCCGCGATACTCGCCGGAACAGTTCCAGGCAGTCACCGGAGCCTGGGATTCACTGAAACGAGATGCCGAGGCAGCCGGCATTCTGATTTCAGCACATGGGCTTTCGCCCATGCATGATGCCATCAGCTTGCGTGTGCGCAGCGGCTGCCGGGTGGTCAAAAATGGGATCTACAGCACCGTCATGGATGAAGAACACCTGACCGGGTATTATCTTCTGGAATGCGCTCATGTGGATGAAGCCATTGATTGGGCGGCCCGCATCCCGCTCGCGGAATATGGCACCATCGAGATCCGTCCGGTATTGGAGCAAATGAAAGGTGAAACTATACCTCCCGTCAGCCAAAAACCGGCAGTTGTAGATTAGTTCAATCTTGATGGACAGCTTCGATAAGAGGCTGTCCCTTCAGTATTCTGCAAAAAGAGAATTTCCCTTATGCCTGACAATCCTCTATAATTGTCAGGATATTTTCACGCATCTATTCACATTACAGGAGAATTATGTCAGCTCAACAGGAAATCCTGCTGCTACTGGAAGCCTTTCAGGAAGGGTACATCCACCGTGATGTGAACCGGTTGGATGAGTTTATGGAAATGTTTCTGCCCGATATCGAGATGATCGGAACGCCCGGTTTACGCCAGGGTGTGAATGAATGGTATACGGACCGCGCTGGAGCCCGAGAGTTGATGGTGATCGATTTTGAGACGTGGGGAGATGTCAGACTGGAGATGGAATCGGCATCCATTCAGGTGAACGGCGAAACGGGCTGGATCGCCGTACCCGCTACCGTCACGCAAACACTGGG
The DNA here is from genome assembly GCA_964532655.1 of uncultured Anaerolineaceae bacterium. GTDB lineage: Bacteria > Chloroflexota > Anaerolineae > Anaerolineales > Anaerolineaceae > JAJFTV01. The sequence goes on along the minus strand of CAZHMZ010000046.1, from coordinate 20,720 downwards.
AGACGAGCGTTTTGCAGCCTGGATGCAGAAGGCCCGGCAGTTGCTCGATACACCGCAGCTCAGCGCGGAGCAGAAAACCAGCCAGTTAGCCCAAAATAGTGCCAACCTGCTGTTTGAGATGCAGCGCGGCAATCACTTTGTGTGGCCGCTGAGGATTACCGCGGTGGTGGTACGGCAGCAGGATGGCTGGAAATTTGCCCAGATGCATTTTTCATTTCCCACCGAGGGGCTGCCGGGCGTGAGAGTTTGATGGGATCGGATGGATAAATTCATCATCCGGTCCTGAACTGCGAACCCGGCTGCAGGTGTCTTTTGTCACAAGAAAAATATGTTTGACGAATAATCAGGCAGAGAGTAAGATTCAGTCATTAATAGTTAACAATGTTTATGTAACAACGGTTTGAGGTAGAACTTGATCGAAATCCTGACCGACAGCACCTGTGACATCCCCGATGCCCTCTTATCTGAATACCGCATTTCCGTTGTACCCCACTATATCATCTGGGGTGAAGAGCAGTATCTTGACCGCGTCAATCTCCAGCCGCAACAGTTTTATGAGCGGCTTGTCACCGACCCTCAGCGGCCGACCTCATCCCAGGCGGGGGTGAATGACTTCAAACAGGCGTATGAAGCGGCTGAAAAACGCGGTGCGACCGAACTGATTGTTCTGACCGTCAGCAGCGCCATGAGCGGCGCCTATCAAATGGCGCTCAACGCCGCAAAACTGGTCAAAATCCCCGTTTCGGTCATCGATTCAAAAGGACCCACCATGACGCTGGGCTGGCAGGTGTTGGTGGCTGCACGAGCCCGTGATGCCATGCTATCGGTCAAAGAGATATTGCAGCAGGTCGATCAGGCCCGTCAGAAGATGGTACAACTGGTGGCCATGGACACGCTTGAATACCTGCAAAAGGGAGGACGGATCGGCGGGGCCATCAAATGGGTGGGCGGGCTGCTGCACGTCAGGCCGCTGGTGTCGATCAACCATCAGACCGGTCTGGTGGAACCGGCGGCCCTGGCCCGCACGCACAAATCGGTGGTGGAGATGATGTACCAGAAGTTTTTTGAGCGCCTGAGTTCGAGCGAGAAGAAACACGTGGCGGTTCTGCACGGGAACGCCCCTGAGGAGGCCGCACAACTGGCAGAACGAATCCGCACTGAGTACAACCCGCACGAGCTGCTGATCAACATCACCGGGCCGGTGTTGGGCATCAATACCGGGCCGGGCGCCCTGGCCCTGTGTGGATACACCGAAGATTAGCCACCTCAGCAGCGGAAACCCCGCTGCTTTTTTTATCCATCTGCCCGGTTGCCCTGTAGGCGGCATACCTTTCCGGAACACCAGGTGTTGAATCAGGCAGGGCAATCACCTCTTGACGCAGCCAATCGAATTTGGACAATTATTGGGTAAAATTGGTATTGATCATTAATTATTGGGGAGGAAATCATGATTTTTGTCGACAATCAGAATATCAATGACCCACGCATCAACCTGGCCATTGAAGAGTATTTGCAGCGCATGCTGCCCACCAGCGACGATATCTTATTGTTTTACATCAATGAGCCGTCCATCATTATCGGCAGGCATCAAAATACCTACGAAGAAATCAACCAGTCGTATGTCACCGAGCATGGCGTGCACGTAGTACGCAGGCTTTCAGGGGGCGGGGCGGTGTATCATGACCTGGGTAACCTGAACTTCAGTTTTATCACCACCTATCTCGAGGGCGATTTCCGTAACTTTGCCAAGTTCACCAAACCGGTGATTGCCGCCCTGCACGAGATGGGCGTACCGGCTGAGTTGAGCGGTCGCAATGATATTCTGGTGGAACAGCGCAAGATCTCGGGGAACGCCCAGTATCACTCGGGCACTCGCCTGGTGACGCACGGCACATTGCTGCTCAATACCAATGTCGAAGATCTGGTGAACGCCCTGAACGTAAAAGCGACTAAGATCACCTCCAAGGGGATCAAATCGGTGCGCAGCCGCGTGGCCAACATCAGCGAATATCTGAGCGAACCGATGAACACGCTGGAATTTCGCAGCCGCATCCTGAAAAGTCTGTTTGGCAACCAGGCGGAGATTCCCGAATATGTGCTGCAGGACGCCGACTGGCAGCAGATTGACGAAATAGCCCGCAATCGTTACTTCACCTGGGAGTGGAATTTCGGGCGTTCGCCGGATTTCAACGTGCAAAAGGTGCATCATTTCGATTTCGGTGAGATTGACGCGCGCATCAATGTCAGCCAGGGGCAGATCTCCTCGATCAAATTTTTTGGTGATTACCAGTCGACCGATGAAGTGGAACGCTTGGAAACCTGCCTGGTCGGTGTGCGCTATGATCCCATCAGCCTGTCCGGGGCGCTTTCGGAGATGGATCTGACCCGCTATTTTGCCGGGCTTTCTGTCACGGATTTCGTCAAGTTTTTGACAGAATAGTTATATAACAGATTAAAACAAGTTAAGTGATGATGCGAATGCCCGCTGTGAGGTTCTGCCTGTATTCACAGTGTGGTATGATTCTGTAAGGTTCCGTGCAGCATCCAGAGGGAAAATAAGGTTCTTCTCGGCAGTAGAAAGACCGAGGATTGCTGTGAAACCGCACATCGGATTTCAGGGTGTGTCATCAGATTAGTCTGAAAACATCCCGGACATTCAATGTTTCAAATTGTGTTCAATAAAGTTGTTCGAATTATAGAATCCTGAAAAGCAGTAAAACTCAAGCATTGGATGGCACGCTGGGAATGCAGTGTGCTATCTGATACACATATCACCCAAAATTCTTAGTGGACACCCTCGCAGGATGATGAGCGAGGTTTTGAGCAAGTTTTATTGAAAGGAAACCTCTTATGAAAGAACCCAAGAAAAAACTCACCACTGCAGCCGGCGCTCCTGTACCTGACAGTATGAATGCCATGACGGCAGGACCGCGCGGGCCTATGTTGCTGCAGGACGTGTGGTACCTGGAAAAGTTGGCTCATTTTGATCGTGAAGTGATTCCGGAACGACGCATGCATGCCAAAGGATCGGGAGCATTTGGCACTTTTACAGTCACCAACGATATCACCCGTTACAGCCGTGCAGCCATCTTCTCACAGATAGGCAAACAAACCGAAGCATTTGTGCGTTTTTCAACAGTGGCAGGTGAGCGCGGAGCAGCAGATGCCGAGCGCGATATTCGCGGTTTTGCGATGAAGTTTTATACAGAAGAAGGCAACTGGGATTTGGTAGGCAACAATACTCCGGTGTTTTTCCTGCGTGATCCACATAATTTCCCCAGCCTCAACCGGGCTGTCAAGCGCGATCCGAAAACCAATATGCGTTCAGCGAAAAACAACTGGGATTTCTGGACATCGCTACCCGAAGCTTTGCATCAGGTGACGATCACCATGAGCGAACGAGGGATACCGCTTTCGTATCGTCACATGCATGGTTTTGGCAGTCACACATACAGTATGATCAACGCGCAAAATGAACGTGTGTGGGTTAAATTTCACCTCCACACACAGCAGGGGATTAAGTGTTTAAGTGATCAGGAAGCCGAAGCAATTATTGCAAAGGACCGTGAGAGTCATCAGCGTGATCTGTACGATAGTATTGAAAAAGGCGACTTTCCGCGTTGGACGATGTTCATCCAGGTGATGACAGAAGAGCAGGCGCAGAAAATGCCGTACAACCCATTTGATCTCACAAAGGTCTGGTATAAAAAGGATTTCCCTCTGATCGAGGTGGGCGTTCTGGAGTTGAACCGTAATCCTGAGAATTATTTTGCGGATGTGGAACAGGCAGCCTTTAATCCGGCTGCTGTTGTACCCGGCATCGGCTTCTCGCCCGATAAGATGCTGCAGGGGCGTCTGTTTGCGTACGGTGATGCTCAACGGTACCGCCTGGGTGTGAACCATCATCAGATCCCGGTTAACCACGCAAAAAATGCCCCGGTGCATAGTTCTCACCGGGATGGCCAGATGCGCGTGGACGGCAACCATGGCGGCACTTTGGGGTATGAACCCAACAGCTTTGGCGAATGGCAAGCACAACCTGATTGTATGGAACCTCCGTTGCAGTTGGAAGGTGCAGCCGGGATATGGGATTTTCGCAAGGACGATGATGATTATTTCACTCAGCCAGGCAAACTATTCCGGTTGATGACTCCGGATCAGCAAAAAGTGTTATTTGAAAACACTGCTCGAGCCATGGGCGACGCTCCAGATTTTATCAAACAGCGGCATATTGACAATTGCTGTCGCGCGGATGTGGAATACGGCCGGGGTGTAGCGAGAGCATTGGGGATGACCGTGTCGGAGGCGTTCTCATAAACGACGGCTCGTTCGGAATAAATACCTTCAGGCTTTGATGGCGGGGTAACATAATGTTATGCAGGAGGGGGAAAACCGAACCCTCCTGCTTTTTCGTTTTCACAACCTCTGTGGGGTGCGTTGATGATACAATCACAATGACACTGATACCCGCGCCGCAGTTTGCATCCGAAACTTTCATCCAACAGGAGCGAGAAGATGAAACAGGAACTGTATGAAACAGATATTGTTTCAACCCCGGCCGGCGATCTGAAAATCACCTTTCTGGGGCATGGTTCGCTGATGCTGACGTTCGGCGGAAAGGTGATCCACGTCGATCCGTATGGAAAGTTGGCCGATTACGCCAGCCTGCCCAAAGCCGATCTGGTGCTCATCACCCATGAACATGGTGATCATTTGGATATGGAAGCCCTGGGGCAGATCCGCACCGACAGCACGGATATTGTGATCAACGAGGCTGCCCGCAACAAAGTGGCCTACGGCATTGTGATGCACAACGGTGAAGCGCGGGGAATACAGGGCTTTTCCATTGAGGCGGTTCCGGCGTACAACCTGGTACACAAACGCGAAAACGGCGAGCCGTTTCATCCCAAAGGGGTGGGCAACGGGTATGTGCTGACGCTGGGCGGGAAAAAGATCTACATTGCCGGCGATACCGAGAACATTCCCGAGATGAAGCATCTGCAGGGGATTGACGTGGCCTTTCTGCCGATGAATCTGCCCTATACCATGACGCCCGAAATGACTGCCGCAGCCGCGCGTTCTTTCAAGCCGGCTGTGCTGTATCCATATCACTTTAGCAGCACCAACACCGAGTTGCTGGTGAATCTGCTGAAAGGCGAGCCGATTGAGGTGCGCATCCGCAGGATGGCGTAAGGGTTTCATTCCGCAGCGGCTTCAGCCTGTCATCATCGCAGCCTGCCCTAACACCGGCAGGCTTTTCATTCTCAACTATGGAGGTTTTACTCATGCGTCGATCTGTCACTGGAAAACAGGAAAATGCCAGTATGTGTTTTGTGTGCGGCCTGGAAAACCCGGCCGGTTTGAAAGCGGCGTTTTTTGAACTGGAAAATGGCGATCTGGCGGGTGTTTTTAAACCCGGTTCGCAGCATCAAAGCTATCCTGGCCGATTGCACGGCGGATTGGCCGCCACCATTCTGGATGAAACCATGGGCAGGGTCATCAACGTGGGCGAAAAAGGCGTTTGGGGTGTGACGGTGGATCTGCAGGTGCGCTTTCGCAAACCGGTGCCACTGGAGGAAGAAATCAGGGTGGTGGGACGCATCGTCCGTAAGGGTGGGCGTTCTTATGAGGCCGAAGGCCGCATTCTGCTGGCTGACGGCTCGACGGCGGTGGAAGGCAGCGGGCGTTATATGATCCTGCCGGCTGATCGAATCACCGATGTGTCGATGAACGATGACAACTGGCGTGTGGTACCCGTTGAAACGGATCCACTTGAATTGGAGGTGCCTGATTAAGCATTTTTTGTTTGGCGTATTGTTTTGCCTGTTTCTGAGCGCCTGTGCCGGGCAAACAGGCCTGGCGACAGAAATTACTGAAACCCCCGAATCGGAAAACCTGACGGAGCAGGCCATTGCGGCCTGTGAATTGGAGCCGCTGGTCGTACCTACTCCGCTGCCGGAATTTCCGGGTTATGCTCTGCTGGATAAGAGCATCGGGCTGCACGTGACCGGCAACGCCCAGGAAATCGACCCGGTGAGCTACCGCCTGAAGGTGACCGGTCTGGTGGACCACCCGTTGGAGTTAACGATGGATGACCTGCGCTGCCTGCCGCGTGTCACCGGTGACCCGCTTCTGGTGTGCGAGGGATATTTTTCGGATCAGGCTGATTGGACCGGTGTATCCATGAAACAGGTGCTGGATCTGGCCGGTATTCAGCCTGAAGCCACCAGCATCACGCTGGTGAGCGCCGATGGATATTCTGTGAACCTGAGTATGCTGGAAGCTCTGAATGAAGAGAATATCCTGGCCTATGAAGTGAACGGCCAGACGCTGCCCATTCTGCACGGGTTCCCATTGCGCGCGGTTCTGCCCATGACAGACGGGAACGATTGGGTGAAGTGGCTGGTTGAAATCCGGGTGGAGTAGCGGAACAACTTCTGATTCAGGCAACGATCTTTTTGGCCCAATCAGCCGCGCGTTCCAGCTCGCCTTCTCTCAGCGGCCCTTCCTTATCCTCTACGATGAAACCCCCTGAGGGGCTGACCAGCGCAGCGCCTTTCTTTTGCAACTGTTTGGCAATATTTTCGGCGGCGTAACCCATCAGGTTGGTGAAAAAGGTCAGCATCTTGTTGTTGATCTGTTTCACATCGGCGCGGGTATCAAAGGCGGCTGCCCGTTTACCTTTCAGGCTGCCGGCGACCAACCCTGTCAGGAAAGCCTTCATGTCTTTGGAGGGGTTGAAGCCGTGTGTGGGAGAGCCCACCAGCAGCAGCGAAGCCTGCTGAAGCATTTCAGGGGTAACGGCGGACGTCTTGACCACCTGAACGTCATCTGCGTCGCCTAATGCGTCGCCAACTGCCCGAGCAATTTTCTCGGTGTTGCCAAACATTGAATCGTAAACGACCAGTGTTTTCATGGAGTATTCCTTTGAAAAAAACAGGATATGATTGATACTATACCATACGCGGCAGTACGGAAAAAGGTTCACCGTGCATCGCGCGGGTGAAAGCGCCCATCCATGTAAAGAAAGGAATCAAAATGGAACCCAAAAATTTATTTGAAGGCAAGCTGGTTCGGCTGCGAGCAGTGGAGCCCGGCGATGAAGAGGTTCTTTTCAGACAGTGGAGGGAAACGCGAATTACCCGCCTGGACTCTGATATTTCATGGCCTGCTTCCACCGCGCAGATCCGGGCATGGATTGAACGCAAAACCAGCCAGAAGGATGGCGACGACCGCCATATGATGATCGAAACGCTCTCCGGTAAACTGGTGGGCGGCGTCAATACCCAGTTGTGCGATCCCCGCAACGGCGTCTTTTCCATCGGCATCGGCATTGGTGATCGCGAAGAATGGGGCAAGGGATACGCGCGCGAGGCCATGCTGCTAATGCTCCGTTTTATGTTCCATGAAGTGCGTTACCAGAAGTGCAATCTCGCTGTATACGACTTCAATATCCGGGCAGTGGCATTCTACCGACGTCTCGGATTTGTGGATGAGGGCCGGCTGCGCAGGACCTATTTTTCCAACGACACCTATCACGATGAGATTCTGCTGGGTATCACGCGCGAGGAATTCAACAACCTGTATCCTGACTGGCATGTGACGCTGGATGAGTCGGATCACGCAGGCGATTAATAGCTTCTCTTAACCCCTTGCTAATCCGCACTTAATCCACAGTCCTTATACTGAACAAAGTAAAGGCAAGCGACTAGCGGTTTTCCATCAGGGGGAAATTAGAAAACCAGCCTTGCCGGAGGGGATCAAAGCAGGAAAAGGTTCTCTCAAATGAAAAAAGGCTAAAACGTTCTTTTTTTCGAACCTGGCCAGAGTAACGGCCAGGTTTTCGATTCCACACCGGGATCACGGGCAATCCATTTGCGTGACAGCGCCTCTCATTACCGGGCTACTCTGCCAACCCATGCAGCGGTCCACCTATCATCTACCTTTCATTTTGGGTCTGTATAATCTCGATCAAAACATAATGAAAGATATTTGGGAGGAGATGTTGGAGAGCGACATGGACAGCAAGATGAAAAAGAAAATTCGGCCTGCCGGTATACAGGATATCATTCCGTTTCTGGCGGTGGAAGACGCCGGCAAGATGATTGAGTTCATCGCGGTTGTATTTGACGCGGATATTCTGGAGTGTTCAGACGGCAAGTCAAACAGGGCCAACAACGCGGTGATGCGTATCGGCGGATCGATTCTGGAGGTGTCTGATACGTATGCGCGTACCTCCACATGCCACGGACTGGTGCATGTGTATGTACCGGATGTGGATACCGTCTATCAGCGGGCCATGGAGGCGGGGGCGGTTTCCACCTCGACGCCGGCTAATATGGAAATTGGCGAGCGAACAGCCGCTTTCCGCGATCCATATGGCGGCGAATGGTTGCTGTCTGCACCGCTGGCCGGGTAAATTCGATCAACCATGAACCGGCAATGACAGTCGCCGGATAACGCGTTCTGTCTGCACATGGCGCTGACCGTTTTGGGTCAGCGCCATGTGCGTTCCATGTACCGGACACTCACACATTCGGCTGCGGAAGACCAGTCTCCTCATTCTCATCCGGCGCCTGCGCGATTTGCTTCATCCATGTTAAGAAAAAGCCTGATTGAGCCGCCCTTATTGTATAATGGAACGGGAGATGCCCATCACGGGCCTGATCATCTTCCGAACTTCCTACCAGTTGAATATGTTTTTACAGGAAAGGAGTAATACATGGCTGAAATGCAGGATAAGTGTGTTACACCAGCCCGCGGTCCCATTCTATCTGTCACAGCGCAGGATATTCCGGCAGTCGCGGGAAAACCAGTTGAGGAGGAAAAGAAAATGCTGGTACGTGTTGGGAAAAAAGCTGTAGATTTTGAAGCAACCGCCTTTGTGGCTGGTTCAGGTTTCAAACCCGTCAGGCTCTCTGATTATGCGGGTAAATGGATTGTGGTATGTTTTTATCCCGGTGATTTCACCTTTGTCTGACCCACCGAACTGGCAGCGGTCGCTGCCTTATATGATGAATTCAAAGCCCTGGATGTAGAGGTGCTGGCGCTCAGCACTGACAGCCGGTTTGTGCACAAGATCTGGCAGGCGGAGGAGCTCAGCAAAATGGTGGATGGCGGAGTTCCATTCCCCATGCTCTCCGATGCAGGCGGAAAGATTGGTACGATTTACGGTGTGTATGATGAAGAAGCCGGTGTGGACATCCGCGGACGCTTTATCATCGACCCTGATTTTGTAGTGCGGGCAATGGAAGTGCTCACACCCGAGGTGGGCCGCAATCCCAACGAATTGCTCCGCCAGATCAAGGCGTTTCAGCATGTGGTCAAAACCGGCGAGGTGACACCTTCAGGCTGGGAGCCGGGCGAAATTACCTTAAAACCCGGACCTAATCTGGTGGGTAAGGTATGGACGGTGTGGAAGCCGGATCAACGCGCGCAGAAAGTAAGTGAAAACTAGACAGACTGATATTTTTCATCAGCGGTCTGTTTTTGTCAGTCAACTGGATAAAGGAAGTTCAATTCACAGTCAGGAAAAGAGAATATGTCAACGTTTACCAGAATGCCAAATTATGATGTTCGAAATGACGGAGCAGGGCCGTACGCGGTGTTCTATTGCGAAGCATGCAATCGCGAGTTTCGCAGCCAGCCCAGCCTTGCCAACACAGTCACCCAGGATCTGGGGCGTCAGGCCGCCAGCGGGTTACTGCGCAAGATCCCCATTTTGGGCAAGACCGTGGCCGACAATGTGATTGGCGAGGACCCGCGTTACAGTATGAAGATGACGCCTGCCCAGGTGGAAGAGGCCTGGAAGCAGGTGCAGCCGCACTTCCGCCAGTGCCCTACCTGTGAACGCATTGTATGCCTGTCCGATTTCGACACGCAATCCGGTTACTGCCAGGACGACAGTCCGCGCACGAATGAAATTGCTGAAGCGCGCGGAGCCCAGGCCGGTGCAGCCATCAAGGGTTTTGCCAGTATGTTTGGCCTGGATAAAGTGGTTGAAAAAGCCACCGACGCTGTGCAGAAAGCCGGTGACCAGATGGCGCGCTGCCCCAATGACGGCGTGCTGGCCCCAGCCGGTACCAAATTCTGCCCTGAATGCGGAACGCAGATGATCCAACCCACCAGCACGGCCTGCCCCAACTGCGGAGCTGACACGCATGGCGCAAAGTTCTGCCCGGAGTGCGGCACCAAAATTGACGCAGCCGTTAAGGTAACCTCCTGCCCGGCCTGCGGCGCCACAGACCAGACCGGAAAATTCTGCCAGGAGTGCGGCGCGCGCATGCCGTAA
>CAZHMZ010000046.1:0-10329 GCA_964532655.1 uncultured Anaerolineaceae bacterium | reverse complement strand
GGCGCGCGCATGCCGTAAGCACGAACAACTGAATAATACTTTTCAACAGCACCGCCCGGTTCTGCCGATCTGGTAGAATTGGGCGGTGTATTGCTTTGGATGGATAAGGACCGCATGAAATTTTTCGATGATCTGTACCGTGATTTTGATGAACCGCTCATTCGGCTGGATTGCGGGTTGAAATGTGCACCGCATAATCCGAGCGGGAAACCATTTTGCTGTGATATCTGCCAGGTGGTTCCGGCGGTGTATGAGGTGGAGTGGCTGCATTTGCAGACTACCGGTGATTTCTGGCATGAGTACCGCGGCGATGAATGCCCCGGTGACCCATGCGACCCCGAAGAGGTGCTGGCGGAGACTCCGTCGCACATGCTGCTGCTGGCCTGCCAGGGCCCGGAGCGTTGCCAGCGCGAGATCCGCTCGGTGAGCTGCCGGCAGTTCCCATTCTTCCCGTATATCACCGAGACGGGGCGCTTTATCGGGCTCACGGTGGAACCCGCTTTTCGCGAGCAGTGCTGGGTGATCAGCCATCTGGATGAGGTGACGCCGGCTTATCGGCAGGCCTTTGTGCGTGTGTATGATAATCTGCTGTCGCGCTGGGACCATGATCTGGAGGCTTACGCGGAGTATTCGCACGATTTGCGCAGCCAGTACGCCGAACGGCGTGAGCGCATCCCGCTGTTGCACCGCAACGGGAGGAATTATTTGGTCAGCCCCGGCAGCGGAAGGCTGTACCCGGTTCAACCGGGCGGTTGGCGGCAGTACGGGCTTTATCGCGAGGAGTAACGGCACGTTCCCAGGCACATGGCGCCTTGTGCCGTGGCGATCGAACATAACCCATCCCCCTGACCCCCTTCCCATTGGGAAGGGGGAAGATTTTATATATGAGTGAGCGTGTGCTGAGGCCAGCACACGCTCACTCATATTGGGAAAAATCGAAAAAGAAAATACGCGTAGGGTGGGTGAAGGGGCACAATGATACCCGCGATCAACCCAGCGTCCTGCCCCGAAACCCACCAAAAAGTTGGAAAGCCGGGCAATGGTGGGTTCCGGGCGGATTCGCATCACGCATCATCCATCCTAATTCCGCCCTCCACCCACCCTACCAAACGTATGCTCGCGTAGGGTGGGTGCAGGGGCACGATGATACCCGCGATCAATCCGACGTCCTGCCCCGAAACCCACCGAAAAAATGGGAATTTGGGCAATGGTGGGTTCCGGGCGGATCAATTCCACATATAACCAAGTAAAATTCCGCCCTCCACCCACCCTATGGGTCGTTTTGGACTTTCCCCGTCCTGCTAACAATAATAATTCCCCGCCCCTCGAGGGGCGGGGATAAAGGGGTGGGGTGATAATTTACCGCTCATGCGCGGCTGAGATGGCCGCTTTCAGATTCTCCCATGGGGTGCCGGCGGGCACCGTGCAGTCTGCACCCAGGATGAAGCGCTCGGGGGCATCGGCCAGCACGCGCCTGGCCTCCTGCCTTACCTCGTCCGGCGAGCCATTCGACAGCACGCCGTGCCGGTCGAGTCCGCCCATGAACGGCCGGCTGCCAAACAGGTCGGACACCTCCTGCGGGGTCATGGTACGGTCTGTCAGACGCAGATTGGTGTTGACGATGTGACCGGGGTAATCCACAAACGGTGAAAGATCCTGGTACGGCAGGTGATAGTCGCACACATGCAGGATGTTGAAGATACACATACGGTCGATCTCTTCCATCAGCGCCAGATCATACGGGCGGATGCATTCCTGGAAAGGTTGCGGGCTGTCAAAACGCCCGAACTCACCGCCCTGAGTGGAGTGGTAAAACCCATCCACACCCAGGCGCACGGCCTCTTTCACGAACCCCATCAGGCTGTCGGTGACGGCTTGCATGCCCTGTTTGACGGCCTGCGGGTTGTCGAGCATATGCTGTTCCATAGACAGCCCCTCAGCCAGGCTGTGGCGGGCGCACATGAACGGCGAATATAGCGTCAGAATCACCAGTGCATCCTGTTTGGCAGCTTTCACCAACCCGGCTACCACATCCAGTTGATCCCGGTAAAACTCCAGCGGGTAGGAGGGCATTTTGCGCCAATCCTCCGCGGTCCGGATTTCCGGCAGCACCGGGTATTCTTTTTCGTACTGGATTTTGACAAAATCCATGCCGGTAGCGTAAAAGAATTGCAGGTGCTGATCGATGGCTCCCTGCCCAAAGTGCAAAGTGGGTGGAAAATGAAGGAAGAAGGCGGCCGGAGTGTACTCCGGTGTGTGCTGTTTATCCAGCAGGCTCAGGACCGCATCACGTTTGTTCATGGGATACCCTTTCTGGACAGGATGGATGGGAGGGAAACAGTATCTACTGCCACATTTCCTTGACGATCTGCCTGGCGCGATTTTGCAGTTCGCTGGAGTCTTTGAACGGAGTCACCAGGTCAAAACCCAGAGCAGCCATATCAAGCGATTTATCCGGCCGGTAAGCCGGGATACCGGCGATGAGACCGCGTTGGTGAACGGCGTCCAATATACGCCGGAAGTGGGAGCGCATGGTGGGATCGTCCACGCTGCCGCGCTGGGCCAAACCCAGGCTGATGCTCAGATCCATCGGCCCCACATATACCCCGTCCAGCTCGGGTATATCCAGAATCTCTTCCAGGTTTTCGAGTGCCTGGCCGGTTTCGATCATGGCCAGTGCCAGCACACGCTGATTAGCGTGGCTGATGTAGTCATCCGGCGAATACTGTTCGGCGCGGATGGGCCCGGCGCTGCGGTATCCCTGCGGGGCGTAGCGACAGGCCCCGGCAAACTGGCGCGCATCCTGGGCGGTGTTGATCATGGGGCAGATGATGCCCTGCGCGCCGGCATCCAGCATACGCATAATCAGGGCGGGGTCGTTCCAGGGCACGCGCACCAGGGCAGCTGCCGGTGAACCGGTAACGGCCTGCAGCATACCTAAAGCTGTCTCATAACCGGCCAGCCCATGCTGCATATCAATGGTGATGGCGTCATACCCGCTGCGGGCGATCAATTCGGCCGTCCAGGCGCATGGGATGGTCAGCCAGGCGTTCAGAATGGGGCGCTTTTCGGTGAGTACATGTTCAAACAGGGGATGGGTCAAGGGTTGTCCTCCGGTGGAGCCTGCATGGTCTCGATAAAGTCACCCAGCCAGCCGGGTACTGTGTAGGCGTAGCGGGTGCGGTACGGCTCTTCATAGCTTTTTAGATCGGTAAACCAGGCATACGCCCGGTTGATCATGCCCAGCCGCCAGGCTGTGGAAAACTGGATTTTTAGTTGATCCATAAAATCATACTCCAGCCACTGCTCCAGGTAAATATCTCTCAGCTTCAAAATGCGCGGATCGTTTTCACGGCATTTCAGACTGTCTGAGATGCTGCGCATGAGGATCAGCAGGCTGAAGAAGGGGTGTGTCACGGTGCAATCGCCCCAATCGGAGAAGCAGATCTGCTGGTCTTTGATGAACAGGTTGGCATCGTGCATATCATCGTGGTGAATGGCGTGCGTGATCCGTGACCCCGCTAGATCAACGGCCATATCCGCCACCATGGGTCTGAAGCCGGACAGCAACGCAATTTGTTCATCCGAGAGGGCATATTCGCTGCTCTTGAGCAGGGATTTATCTGCTAGCATTTCATCCAGGTAGTTGGGAATGTCAGGCACCAGATGCTGGGGTACACCCAGTGAAACAAAATCGTCCAGGTGCGGGATGCTTTCCATTTGAATCTCGGCAAACACGGGCAGAGCGCGTTCCAATGGGGTGAGATCGCCGGTGGTACGCAGTACGGCCCGGTACTGGCCGCCCATATCGCCGGTCAACATCCATGCCTGCTCAGGGTGTATCGCCAGCACCGTGGGCATCTGCTGAGGGTGGCGGCTGGAGAGCAGTTGAGTCACCTCAATTTCAAAGCGGCGCTCGGGTTTGACGGCTTTGAAGTAAACATTTTCGCCATCCACCGGGATGCGGATGACTGTGGACCAGTCGGTGATGTGAAACTGTTCCGGCTCGCCGGTGATGTTCAGGCCCAAATGGCTTACCTCGCTGCGAATCCACTCCAGGGCGCTCGAACGCCATTCAGGTTGTTTCCATTGGTGATTTTCTTCCACTTCACTTCTCATCTGACACCCCTTCGATATGAAAGCCTGTTCAATATGCTTTTATTATATTCTTTGACCAGGCGACCGCAAACGGGCCTGCAAAAAACCGAGAAAAACACTTGACAGCGGGGAAAATTGGTTTATTATACAATCTAGTAACCTGTAGAGTAGATTATTATATGACCATTCGACACGCGATTCTGGCTTTGCTGGCTCAACAGCCCCGGCATGGGTACGACCTGCGCACCGCGTTTCAAGCGCTGGTGGGCGGTGGGGACATTTGGGAGGTTAAACCTGCTCAAATATACACCACCCTGGCGCGGCTGGAAGAAAGCGGCCTGATTGTGCAGGACGGTGTTGGGCAGGATGGAGGCCCGGAAAAACGAATCTACTCGCTCACCGATGCTGGTCAGCAGGAACTTTCACAATGGTATTTCAGCGGGGTACCCAATGAGCATCAGCGGGATGAGTTTTTTGTCAAACTGCTGCTCAGTATCGAAGAAGAGGCTGTGGATTCCCGCCGCGTGATCCAGATCCAGCGCAGCCTGATCTACCAGGATCTGCACCAGTTCACTGCCCAGCGCAACCAGACGGATCCGCGCACGGAACTGGCTCAGATTTTTCTGCTGGATAAAGCCATCATGCACCTGGAAGCCGATCTGCGCTGGCTGGACATGATCGAATCTCGGTTGGGCGATATTGAGCGGCAGCCCATGCCGGAGCGCGAGCCAAAACAGCGCGGCAGACCGCGTGGAAGACCGCACAGCAAGCCAGCCGCCGAGGGTGAGATTGTCAGGAAAAAGGAAACAAGCATTCCATCAGGAGAATAAGATGTCTATCGTTACCACGAACAATTTAAAGAAGGTATACGGCTCAGGAAGCACTGCAGTGAGCGCACTCAAGGGAATCTCCATGCAGATTGCCCAGGGTGAATTTGTGGCGGTCATGGGCCCCAGCGGCTGCGGAAAATCAACCCTGCTGCATTTACTGGGAGGGCTGGACCTGCCAACCGAAGGGGATGTGATCATCGACGGTGAAAACCTGTTCAAACTGTCTGATCAGCGGTTGACGGAACTGCGCCGCCGCAAGATCGGTTTTATCTTCCAGTTTTACAACCTCATCCCGGTGTTGACGGCTGTGGAAAACGCCGCCCTGCCGGTCACATTGGATGGCATGCGCCAGGCTGAGGCTTACCCGAAAGCCGAGTTGTGGCTGAACCGGATGGGTCTGGGCGAACGCATGCATCACCGCCCGGATCAGCTTTCCGGCGGTGAGCAGCAGCGGGTGGCCATCGCGCGCGCTTTGCTCAACGAACCAGCCCTGATTCTGGCGGATGAACCCACCGGCAATCTGGATACACGCGCATCCGATGAGATCGCCATATTGCTGCGGAAAGTGGCCGATGAGTACAACCGCGCGGTGGTGATGGTGACCCATGATCCCCGCATCGCCGCCTACGCTGACCGCATCCTGTTTTTGAAGGACGGGCTGATCATCGATGAAACCGTGCTGGATCCGGGCAACGACCGGCAGGCTGTGGTGGAGAAAATCCGCCTCAGCGGGGATTAGCAGGAGGCTGACATGAGAATCCAATTGATGCTGGCGGCGCGCTATTTATTCCGCCGCAAGCTGCGCACACTGCTGACGACGCTGGCGGTATTCTTTGGGGTGGTGATCATCTTTGGCGTCAACTCGATGATCCCCACCATGCTGGGGGCTTTACAGGTGAACCTGATGGCAGCCGCCGGTCAGGTGGATGCTTCCATCACGCATGTCACCTCGGATGCGTTCAGCGCGGAAAATGTGGATAAAGTAGCCGCTTTGGAAGGGGTGCGAACCGCTTCTGGTTTTCTGAGCCGTGCGGTGAACATCCCGCAGGATTATTATGATCAGGATGCCGCCAAACAGGATGCGGTGAACAACCTGACCGTAATGGGGATTGATGTGGAGCAGGCTACCGCCATGCACGCCTATATTGTGCAGAGCGGGCGTTTTCTGGAAGCCAATGAAAACAGAGCGGCGGTGATCACCGAGAGTCTGGCGGACGATCTGGGTTTGCAATTGGGCGATGCCTTGCGGGTGCCCTCGGTGAACGGGGATACCCGGCTCACCATTGTGGGCTTACTACCGCCGCGCATGCAAACTGGCAGCGAAGAAGTCCTGGTCACGCTGGAAGAAGCGCAGACATTGTTTGATTTGCGCGGAAAAGTGAATGTGATTGAGGTGAATTTCACCTCGATTGATGAGGATACACGCAGCCAGGTGAAGCAGTCCATTATCGACGCGCTGGGAGCCAATTTCCAGGTGGGCGTGCTGCAATCCAACTCGGAGCTGCTGCAGAATCTACAATTGGCCCAGGTGATGCTGAACATGATTGGCGTGATGGGGCTGTTGATGGGCGGGTTTATCATCTTCAACACCTTCCGAACTATTGTGGCAGAGCGCCGGCGCGATATCGGCATGCTGCGCTCATTGGGCGCCACCCGCAAGACCATCATGGGCATGTTCCTGTTTGAGGGGTTGCTGCAGGGTGTGGTAGGTACGGCGGCCGGCATTCTGGCGGGATACCTGGTTTCGTATCTGATTGTGCTTGGCGTGAGCCCGGTGATGGAGAAATTCCTCAATATCACCATGGGCCGGCCTGTCATCTCACCCGGTGTACTGATCACCAGTATTGTCATGGGTATCGGTGTCACGCTGCTGGCAGGACTTCTCCCGGCGCGCCAGGCCAGCCGCATCACACCGCTGGAAGCATTGCGGCCCGGCATTGGGCAGGTTTCATGGAAGCAGATGACCGGTTTCAGTTTTTGGAGCGGTGTGGTGATGATTGTTCTGGCGGTGGTCGCGCTGGTCGCGCGAAACAGCGGCCTTCTGGCTCTGGGCGGGGTTTTGTTTATCGTGGGGCTGATTCTGGCTGCGCCCGGCCTGGTCAACCCGATCGCCAATCTGTTTGGCAGGCTGCTATCGGTGGTGTACGCCCGCAGCGGGGTGCTGCAGCTCTCGGAGGGCAACCTGTCGCGCCAGCCCACCCGTACGGCTATTACAGCCAGCACCACGCTGATCGCCATGGCGATCCTGGTGATGGCAGCCTCGATGATCAGCAGTATGGTCACCGGTTTTGAGCAGGTGATCCGCAAGAACCTGGGCAGCGACTTTCTGCTGTTGCCGCCTTCGGTTTCATTGTGGGGGTCGGATGTAGGCGCTGACAGTTCGCTGGCCGGGCAGATTGCCGGAATGGACGAGGTGGCTGTAGTCAGTTCGCTGCGCTTTGCGCCCAGCCGTGTTCACGACCAGGCCATTTCGTTGATGGCCATCGACCCGGTGACGTATCCGCAGGTGAGCGGGCTTGAATTCAACGAGGGAGATCCTGACCAAGCGTACGCGTCGCTGGGGGAAGGCCGGAACATTATTGTCAACGGCATCCTGGCGTCCATGGCCGGCATCCGGGTAGGAGATGATGTGGAATTGGTCACCCCGAACGGTTCTGAGACATACCATGTGGCAGCCATCGGCGGGGATTTTCTGAATGTGAAAATCGAAACCGGTTACATCAGCCAGGCCAACCTGGCGGCAGATTTTGACCGCTCATCGGATGTGCTTATCCAGGTAAATCTGAAAAAGAATGCCGATGCGGACGCAGCCGAGACCGCCATGCGCGAGATCATCAAAGACTTTCCGCAGTTCCGGCTGATCGACGGGCATGGATATATTGATGAAATGCTCAGCCTGTTTCAGGCTGCTTACGCAGGAGTGATTGGCATGGTGGTGGTGCTCACCATCCCCTCGCTGATTGCCATGGTGAATACACTGGCCATCGCGGTGCTGGAACGTACCCGCGAGATCGGGCTGCTGCGGGCGGTGGGTATCACGCGCAAGCAGATCACCCAGTTGATCAGCGCCGAGTCACTGATTATGGCCGGTCTGGGAACGGCATTCGGTATTCTGTCCGGGATTTATCTGGGGTACATGGCGTCCACCTCGCTGGAGAGCTTCGGTTTCCCCATGCCGTTCAATTTCCCGCTGTTTGGCATTCTGCTGGCGGTGGCCAGTGGGATCCTGCTGGGGATTGTGGCGGCCATAGTGCCGGCCCGTCAGGCCGCACGCAAGGATATTGTGGAGGCACTGCGGTACGAGTAAGTGACGGATGGAGTGAATGGAAAAAAGGGCTGGCTGGAGAGGGTTTTCAGCCAGCCCTTTTTTTGCCGTGAGGATGCTCTGAGGAGAGGGAAGTTTCCATATCTAGAAACGTTATCGATCAACCCTTAGCCGATCCCTCGCCACGGTGCGGACACCGGCTCGGGATGACAAACGAATTTGTACCGTTTCCGAAATGGAACTGGCATAGGGTGGGTGGAGGGGCACACGCAGGCACATGAATCAGTATTTTCCCCTGCCCCGTAACCCACCGATCAGTCGCCATTGAAAAACAATTCTTCCCCTAAATATTTTCAATGTGTTTCGGTGGGTTACGGGCGGATGTCCGGACTCTACCACCGACCGTGTTGCCGCCCTCCACCCACCCTACGCCGGCTTTCGGAATAAAAATGTCGTAGGGTGGGTGGAGGGGCACACGCAGGCACGTGAATCAGCATATTCCCCTGCCCTGCAACCCGCCGAACAGTCGCCATTGAAAAACAATTCTTCCCCTAAATATTTTCAATGTGTTTCGGTGGGTTACGGGCGGATGCGCGGTCTTTATCACCGACCGTGTTGCCGCCCTCCACCCACCCTACGCCGGCTTTCGGAATAAAATTGTCGTAGGGTGGGTGAAGGGGCACACGCAGGCACATGAATCAGCATATTTCCCTGCCCCGCAACCCACCAAACCGTTTGCACATAACGCACCATTTTGTGTTAACCCCTCAGCCGGTGGTTCCATATCGAGACGCAGTAGAAAATGAACGCCTGGGCGGATCCCTCGCCGCGGCGTGGACGCCGACTCAGGATGACACGAGAGGGGTATTCCTTCTTTGTCGAGAAAATACAGAACGCGAGGCCTTGTCAATTCTGTGTCATTTCGCAGGGTCAGACAGTGCTTTTTGCTGTCTGACACGGAGAAATCCGCCCGAGGTCTTATTGCCTCAATTTTCCATATTGGGAAGCGTGGTTAATCGACCCTTAGCCGATCCCTCACTGGCGTTCGGGATGACAAAAGGGCCTGGACACGTACACGATGCTGGTAGAGGGACCATGCTTTTTGTGTCGGCGTGTTGGTTCATACAGCCTCAGGTTGTCAGGGGACTGTTTTTCATGATATAAAGGTTTTTACAGTCTCTTGCTCCTGACATCCATGCAGGGCTGTGAAAAGAGAACCCATATAAGGAGCCGAATGGGACCGGCATTGAGGATCATGGACGAATTTGAATTAATCTTCCCGCGTGAATACGCGATCAAAGTGATTGGTGTGGACGAGAATGACTTTGAACTGTTTGTGAGAAGGATTATCATTGAACATATCCCGGATCTGCTTCCTGAAACCTTTTCCTCGCGCAGCAGCAGCCAGAGTAATTACCTTTCGGTGTCAGCCTCGTTTGTAGCCGAAAGCCGTGAACAGCTTGATGCCCTTTACCTGGCACTGGGGGCTGATGAGCGGGTGAAATTGATCCTGTAACCGCCTGTTTTACCGGTTGAAACAATATGGCCCTGAAAACCTTGAACGTCGCTCGAAAATCTCTTGCCCTCCTGTGGTTGGTGGGTGTTCTGCTGTTAGCGGCCTGTTCAACAACCCAACCGCCGGCCACCGCGACGGCAGCAGTCACGCCCACCGTCATGGAGCAGACAACCGAAGAACCCAGCACGCCTACCGTCACGGCAACGCTCGAAAAACGCCCGGCTGACAGCGATTCGCCTGCATCCGGCATTTGCCTGCAGGGTGAAGGCGATGTGGTTGATGTGCTGCTCGGAACCGGCTCGGACGGCCTGCCGCTGACCGGGCGCTGTATTCAAATAACCACTGATCAACGCATAAAGCTGGTCAACCAGAGCGGGCAGGACTATACACTCTCGTTCGGCCCGTTTGATAAGGTGATTCCGTCAGGTGATGAATTACTGCTGGATCTTCCGGCAGGCGATTATCTGGAAAGCGGTGTTCATCTGCTGCCGGAGGGGCCATCGATTTGGGTGGTGCAGCCGTGAGCGAAACCATCTGCCCTGAATGCGGCGCGTTACTGCCGGAAGGCGTCACCTGCCAATCCGTATTCGACGAGTTTCTGGTTCTGGAATTCACCGATC
>CAZHMZ010000045.1:0-22985 GCA_964532655.1 uncultured Anaerolineaceae bacterium | reverse complement strand
AGGGCCTTCTTCCACCCGGAGGGATTGAGCTGTTCCTGCACATAGCGCATCTGCATGGCCAGATCGGCCGGTTTGATGCCCACCGGGCATAACTCGTTGCAAGCCATACAGGCAAAGCAGCCGTACATCTGCTCGATCAGGTTGGGGGTGATCTCCAGATCGCCTTCCATACCCTTGCGGGTCAACGCCACGCGCCCACGCGGGGAAGCTGTTTCATTTAAGTATTCCCGGTAGGTGGGGCAGACTGCCAGACACAACCCGCAGCGGATGCAGTTCAGATACGCTGATTCTTCCGGTTTTTCGATTTGATCAAACCGGTTTATATTGTCGAAACTATCTGTTTCGGTAAAGCTCTTTGTTTCGTTCGTTTCTTCCATGCCTGTCTCGCTCATCGATCTATCTAAAGTACCGGAAGGGTATGCAGCGCGTGCGGTACAATCAACACCCGGCTGGCTGGTCCCAGTTTTTGGGCGGCGTATTCCAGCGCTTCCTGCATGGTGGCAGCCGGGGTCATCTTACAATCGCAGATCAGATCCGGGCATTCGGTACCCACCATGATCACCTCGCTTTGCTCCAGCACCTTGGCCATCACAAAAGCGCGCTGCTGGCCGGGCGGATAACCATTTTTACGGGCATCCTCCAGAATATACTGGATATCCGGGGCGTCGCGCATGGCGGCCAGAAATCGCTGTTCGCCCACGCCTTCGCCGGCGCCTTCTTCACAGCGGGCGGGGATGATAAAGATGCCGCCCGGGCGCACCACCGGGGTGGGGGCAAAGAACAGATACGACGGCGCGCGGCTGGCCTGATAGATGTTGGCATCCTTCGGAAATCCCACCCCGCCGATGGCGATATCAAACTGGTGGGTAATGGGCACCTCGTAAACGGTTTTGGCAAACTGCACCAGCTCCTGGAAAGCCAGCAGCGGATCACCGGCTGCCACGCGCAGGATGCGGTATTCATCATCCAGCACCACGTTGAGAATAAAGCGCAAACCTGCCCGGCGCGCGGCTTCGTTGACCGCCTCGCGGAAGGGATTGCCCTCAATGCGTCCCAGCCGGGTGGCCGGGTTGTCGATAAAGGCCGGCCCGTGTGTGTGAGCGATCAAGGCTTCACCGGCTGCGCCTACCGCCACGGTTTTACCGCCGCCGGAATACCCGGCGTACTGGTGCGGCTCCACAATGCCGGTGGCAATCAACAGATCTGCTTCCATGGCCGCGCGATGAGCGGATACCGGTACCCCGCCGGGGGTCACGCCCAGATCCACCAGCGCAGACGGGTTCTGCGGCTCGTTGTCGATCACACGGTAACGGGCGGCGATATCGGCGCCCAGCTTGGTAATTTTTTCAGCGGGGGTTGAGGCGCGGTGCATGCCGATGCCGCACAGCAATGTGATATCCTCGTCATGCACGCCGGCTTTTTCCAGCTCAGACAGCAGAGCGCGTACCAGCAAGTGATCCGGGCTGGCGCGCGTGATGTCGGTAAACACAATGCAAACTCTGTCACCGGGATGCGCCATTCTGACCAGCGGATCTGTGCCCACCGGGTGCTCAAGCGCGTCCCGGATGGCCTGTACCGGATCAGCCAGCGGAGGCACCGGCTGTGAGACAGCCACTTCCGCGGTCATTTGCGCCGGAAGACTAAACTCAATTTCCGACTTGCTGAATGGAATTTTATATTTCTGATCAGGCATAATCACTGCATCCTTTTGACACAATTCTGACTAACAGTATTTTGTTACCAGATTGAAGGGGAGAGAAAACAGATGTGCGGGAATAGATTTTCTTCATAACGGCCTGTTCACGCTGCCTGATACGATTTTACCATGCCGGTTGTGATTGTGCATCCGCAGCACGGCAGCCGTTTTTCGATTGCTGATTTTCAGGGGTCAGGATACAATAAGGCAGTTTGGGGTAAGGACAAACAGCCAACTATGCAGCGAAATGACGTTTCACAATACGACGCGGTCAGCGTCGATCAAAAAGCGATGAAAGATTTGAAAAAAGTCACGCCAGAAAGCGCACCGGACGATGCGCCGATTGGCACAACCAACGGTGCTCCCAACGGTGCTTCGAACGGATCAACAAACGGGGCAACGAACGGGGTATTGGGAATCCCCTGGCGAAAACTCAGCCGGTTACTGCCCTGGTTTCTTCTACTAGGCCTGGCGCTGTACTTCTTCCTGCCGCTGCTGGCCTCACTGGAGAATTCGGTGCGGGTGCTGCGTTCCATGGCGTTCTGGCTGGTCGCCCTAGCGTTGGTCGCCGAGACGTTCAGCTATGTGGGCAACGGATTGATGCTGAAGACCTTTGTGGCCCTGGGAAACCAGAAACTGCCGCTGCTGCGCGGCATGCTCATCTCCCTGGCCGCTTACAGTATTGGGCTGGTGGCGGGCGGTATGGTGGCCTCGGTGCCGGCCACATACCGCTGGTTGAATCAGCACGGCAGTCAGCGTGAGTGGGCGGCCATCGCGGGGATCCTGCCCTCCACGCTGATCACGCTGGTGCTGGCGGTGATCTCCGTATTCGGCATGGTACAGTTGTTTATCTCGCAGGAACTGACCAGTTTGCAGATCGTCGGTTTTGCGGTCAGCATGCTGCCCACCCTGGGGCTGGCAGTGGTGTTGATTTTGGGATCGGCGTACTGGTCAAAGGTGGGAGCTCTGGTTGAATGGATCGGCAGCCGCTGGGCCAAACTGCGCAAGAAAGAATTCAACCCCACTCACAGCCGGCAGACTCTGTCTGATTTTTACTTTGCCTGGGAAATGCTGAAGGGCGGACGCTGGCAAAAACCGCTGCTGGGCGCAGTGATTTACTGCGCCATGGATATTACCGCCCTGTACTTCATTTTCCTGGCGGCCGGGTATCCGGTGCATATCTCCATTTTGTTAACCGGTTACGGCCTGCCGCTGCTGTTTGGGCGCGCGGCCTTCTTTCTGCCGGGCGGGGTAGGGGTGATTGAGAGCACCATGGCCGCCCTGTACACCACGCTGGGAGTACCTTCTGCCGAGAGTGTGGTGGTGGTGCTGGCCTACCGGGTGGTCTCGTTCTGGCTGCCATCGCTGGCAGGTTTTCCGGCTATGATGCTGCTGCAACCCAAAAAACGGCCCTCGGCTGAGTAAACATCAACCGATGAGCTGGCACTGGCACGGCATGCCGTGCCCCTACAAGGCTTATCCCTTTTGTCACCCCGAAAGAAGTGAGGGGTCGACTATAGACTGGCAATAGCGGTTCCAGATAGGGAAACATGATCGATTGGCCCTCGGGCGGATCTCTGCGGGAAAGCGAAAAAAACCGTTTCGCTTTCCCTGCGAGATGACACTGAAGGGGACCCCTTCGCAAGGAAAGGATTTGGGAAACCCGCTTATTCTGTCATCCCGAACCGGCGTCCGCGCCGCAGTGAGGGATCGGCTATGGGCTGACAATAACGGTTCCAAATATGGAAGCGTATGCGATTCACTCTTATCCGATCCTTGCGTGAAAACGAAGTTTTCACGTCAGGATGACAAAGGAGTAGTTTGGCGCGTGGAATCTCCATGTACAGCGGACCCGGATCGCCAGATTAATACCCCTCACAAATCTGGTAAAGCCGCTCGGCGGCGGCGCGATCATCCAGGAAGGGATTGCGCACCATGCTACGGTTCTCAAAATACTTGCCGGTCACATTGCGAACATCCTTTGACATCGCCAGCCATACCGGCGTTTCCGCCGATTCATCGGCGGTCTGGCTGCCGCCAAACCCCAGCCCGGTGCTCACTTTGGAGCGCACATCACCGGGATGGCACACATTCACCGTGATGCCGTAGGGAGACAGCCGCCAGGCAAAGGCTGTTGTGAGCATGATGTTCGCCTGCTTGGACTGCCGGTAAGCAATCCCGTTGTGGAACGAACGGTGTTTGAATTCCAGATCGCTCATATCCAGATCGCCGGACCAGTAGCTGGCCACATTCACCACGCGGGGAGCATCCTGCGCAGCACTCTCGTGAGCGGTTTGTTTGAGCAACTCCTCAAAGGCCCTCATCATCCAGAAGTATCCCAATACATTGGTAGCAAACTGCAACTCAATTCCTTCGGGGGTCTCCTGGCGCTGGCGCGGTGTGATGGCCGCGTTGTTGACCAGCACATGCAGTAGGCCCTGCCAGCGAGCGGCCAGCGCTTCAATTTCGGCTTTGCGTGAGAGATCCACCACTTCATAACGGACGAGCGGGTTTCCGGTTGAACGCATGATCTCCTCGGCCTGCTGCTCCAGGCGGGTCTCGCCACGGCCGACCAGCACCACCTCATGCTCCGGCTGTTCTGCCAGGCGGCGGCTGATGGCGCTGCCGATCTCACCGGCCGCCCCGGTGACCAGGAAGACCCTGCGGCCTGTTTGGTTCATGCGTTCGTTAATCACAGTTCCCTATCCTCATACCATTTTCACGCAAATAAGGTAGCCAACCGTGCTGCGATGCACAAAAATCGACTGCTCGGCTTTTTGATTGTACGCGAAAATCAGAATTCGGTCACCGGCTTGAGATCGAGGGGCGGGTAGATCTGCCCGTTGGCCGGCGGCATGGAGTTGTAGACGTAGTTGATATCCACCTGTCCGACGTTGAACCCAAACGACTTTTTCAAACCGCTGAATCTGCCGCGGATGAGCACATCCTGGATGCCGAAATTCATGCAGAACACGGCCGCCGGGCTGCCGGCCGGGATCTGATGCAGTTCCTCTGCGTACAGGCCGGCTGAAAAGACGACTCGCCGGCTGTCGGCGGCGGCCGCCTGGATGATGGGGATCAGACGCGGGAAACCGTCCGGCGCCACCCAAGCCAGAAACTTGAGGTTGGAAAGACCGTTGAACAGCTCCTGCATGAACGGTTTGAGAATGGGAGCCGCTTCGCCGGTCTTCATCCCGCCTTTGACCAGGCGGGTCTTCAGCGCCTCGCGTACCACCGCCGGCATGGGCAGTGATTGACGTTCGCTGGTTTCCAGCAGGTCAAAGAAGTGCACGGTGTTGATGCCAAAATAGGTGTTGTAGCGGAACATGGGGATCAGGTTCATCCGCTCATACTCGGGGCCTTCTTTGGTCAAATGCGTCCATACCGCCCGGCCGCGCCACATGCTGCGATCAAAGGTCATGATCAGAAAGGCGATCTTATGATTTTGCTGGATGTATTTTTTGCTGATACCGGTCACAAACTCGCCGGCGATGAGCTCTTTGGAATGATTGGCCTGCATGGAGGTGATCAAACAGATATGCGGCAGGCCGTCAAAGCTGATGCTGGCGATCAAGCCCACCTTTTCAGCGGGCAGAAAGGCTTTCATATCCTCTGAACTGAATTCTGATTTCACAGGGTTCATTTTTCCTCCATGCCTAACTAACAGGTTCTTCTTCAAGGCGGGTGGTCCCGCTCCAGTGCACGATGCGCTCATCCACACCCGAATTGCGGGCGGTCTCAGCCAGGGTTTCCATCTCAGCGCGTGTGAGCAGGGGGGTATCCTGCAGCGGCCAGACCTGCCCCAGGCGCAGGTATTTGTCTTTGCACAGGTTGTTGAAGGCCAGCAGATCCCAGCGGGTGACCGCGCCGTCACACCGCCCCGCGATCTCGCTGCCAATCTGCATCACATTGCCGATACGGGCGGTGGCCTGCGGGATCAGCGGGGTGCGGATCCACATTTCCTTTGGCTGCCCGGTCTCATGCATGAATCTGACGATATACGACAGCGTCTCAAGCACCTGCTCGAGCTTGCGGCCGGTGTACTCCAGATGCCGCCGGGGATCCATCTCTTTCAGATCGTACAGCACTAAATCGGTATACGGAAGCAACTCATCCAGCACCTGCGGCATGACCACCCCGCAGGTATCGATGGCGGTGTGGATGCCGGCTGCTTTCAACTCGCGCAGCAGGGTGGTGACAAACAACGCCTGCAGGGTCGATTCGCCGCCGCTGATGGTGATACCGCCGCCGGATTGCTCAAAATAAGCGCGGTCTTTGAGCAGTTCACGCGCCAGCGCATCCGCCTGCCAGCTTCTGCCCATCAACTCCAGGGCGGTGGTGGGGCAGGCCTCAGCGCACGCACCGCAGCCCTGGCACAGGGCACGATCGATCCGGATGCCGATATCGGTCAGGCTCAACGCGCCGTTGGGGCAGGCTGCCAGGCAGGTTTTGCAGCCCATGCAGCGCGAGCCAATCCACTGCGGCTGCGGTTTGGTTGAAATGCTCTCCGGGTTGTGGCACCACAGGCAGCGCATGGGGCAGCCTTTCATAAACACGGTGGTGCGCAGCCCCGGGCCGTCCTCGGTGGACATGCGCTGGATCTCCAGCACCATCCCGGACGGGTTGGGTGTATTGCTCGATGGGGAGGCGGTCCTGTTCATGCGCAGGTTACATCCGGTTGTGGCTCAGGCGGGCGATCACCTCATCCTGCAGTTCTTTGCCCACGGTGACAAAGTAAGCGTTGTAGCCGGTGATGCGCACCAGCAGATGACGGTAATCCTGCGGGTGTTTCTGAGCGTCGCGCAGCAAATCCGCATCCAGCATGTTGATCTGTAACGCCGTGCCGCCGTTTTCGATATAACCGCGCAGAAACGCCTTGAATTTATCACGGTGTTCGGGATCACGCAGGATGGAGGGGTTGAAGGTGATGGTATGGCTTGCGCCGTTGGGCAGATTGTTGAAGTATTCCGCCCAATCCCCTTTGCCGTCAGGGGCTTTACCGCCCAGCACCTTGCCGACCGAGTTGACATTGGCGGTGGGGCCGTTAATATCGGCGCCGTTGGAGGGGCAGATGGCGTTGGAGAGATACTGGCCTTTGGGTCGGCCGTCCGCGCTGGCCGCCAGAATATTACCTTCCGAGATCCAGTAATTCCAGCTCAGCATGCCGGGGCGGTACTGCCTGCCGGTGGATTTAGTTTTGTGTTTCCAGGTTTCCTCGGTCCACAGCTCCATCACCTGCCATGCCAGACGGTCGGCGTCATCGTCATCGCGTCCATACTTGGGCGCCTTGTATTTGGCTTTGGCCTGCAGAACCTCGTGACCCACCCAATTGTCCCTGAGTGCGGTGATCAATTCCTGCATGGTGCACTCTTTTTTATCAAAAACCAGGTATTTTATAGCCAGCAGTGAGTCGACCGTGGTGCCGTAGGTGACGGCCTCCATGGTGGTGAAGCCAATCTCCGCCGCGCCCTGGGTGATATCCTTGCCTTTTTCGGCGCAGCCTTTCACCAGACAGGATAGATACGGTGTGCGGAAGAAGCGGGCGCGGATCGATTCGGTGTTCTCGTGGTTCTCCACGCATTTCGTAATGATGTATTCGGTCTGTTTGGAGTACGCCTGCCAGAATTGATCCCAGGTTGAAAATTGGGTCGGGTCGCCGGTGTCCGGGCCGTCCTGCGTGATTTTGGAGGTCACACCGGTCATGGCGTTGGTGAAGGGCAGGAGATCCTTCCCGCCGGTCAGGGCCAGTTCCACCGCTTTGAGCAAATTGATATTGTTATCCACCGTGCCGGAGCGGTCATTGCCGACCATGGTATTTTCCAGGCAGCCCACGCCGGCGTAATCCCACACGTTGCTCTCATTGATCAGATGCGTATAGCCGCCTCTTTTCGCCTCCACCATCATGCCAGCCATCGAACGTTCGTCAAAGTTGAGCAGGAAGGGGGCCCCCTGGCTGGTGGAGATCATATCCACCACCTTGTCCAGCAGCTGCTCGGAGCTGCCGCGGAACAGCCGCACATTGGGTTTCGGCTCCAAAATGGGCGACATCTCGTCGATCACCTCCAGGATAGCGAAGGTGAGGTCGTTGCTGGCATCCTGACCGTTTTGATCCATGCCGCCCAGGTTGATGAGCTGCCCGAAGGCGGCGGTAATGCCGTTGGGACCGTTGTTGATCATGGCATCATAAGCGGTGTTGCAGTGCACCCACATGCACTTCAGGATCTCCTTGCCGAATTCCCGGTCCATCCCTTCCGCCAGCGAGGTCTGCCAGTAGGGGTACAGGTACTGGTCAATGCGTCCTATGGAGGTGCCAGCACCGGGGTAGTTTTCGTCGGCCATGATGAGCATGTGATTGAACCACAGTGCCTGAACGGCTTCCCAGAAAGTGCGGGCAGGTTCCCACGGTACGCGGCCGATGTTGGCAGCCATCTGCTCCAGTTCTGCCTTGCGGACCGGGTCCGTCATATCGGCAGCCTGAGTTGTACACAGGGCAGCATATTTCTCGGCCAGCTCTTTGGGCATGAGCGCGGCGGTCAGCATGGCGCGGTACTGCGCCCCGCGCGGACCGGCCTTTTCAGCCGGGCTTAAGTCATCCAGGCGGGTTTGCAGATCGGCGTAAATCCCTTTCCAGCCGCGTTTGAGGGCGTCTTCATGGGCGGGGATGAGATGCCCGCTGGTGGCGCCGGAGTTGCCGTACCCGTGATCATGGAACCAGGTGGCTTTTTCACGCGCGCCGCCTTTCCCGATGGTCAGCCGGTCATATTCGCGGGCCTCCTCCTGGTTCAGACACAGGGATGTGAGCATGTTGAAACGCGCCCCACACAGCAGATCACCGGGCAGGATTTCCTGCGGGATGTAGTGAACGATGACCTCTTTGTTGAACCAGGCTCGCCGCTCGGCGATGCTCCAGCTCCAAAAATCCGGATGCAGCCTGATATTTCGGGCGGATGCCCGGAAGGAACCTTTCATGGTTTCCAGCAGCATGAAGGCTTCCGGAACGATGTAATAGAGCGCCTCGTTATACTGCAGATCCCAGGGTGTGCCGGTCGACCAACTGGTCCAGTCGTTTTTCCATTTACGGTTGACGCCCTGGAAAAAATAATCTCTCAGCCACTGAATGCGGGGTGAGAGATTGGACGGCTTCTTGATGGCAAACTGGGCGCGGGGTTCAGTCTGCGAGATGGTTTGAGCGGTCATGGAGTGCCTCCTGAGCGAAAACAAAAGAGGGACGGTTATTTGGGGTTGGAAATCAGATCCTGATAAGCTTTCTGTCCATGTTCCAGCATGCTGTGCATGATTTGGGCGGATTGGTTTTCATCGCGGGCAGAAATGGCTTCCACCAGGCGTGTGTGAAAATCAAACACCACCGGCATCATGCCGGGCACAGCGTAGAACAGGCTCACGTTGAAAATGTAGAACGGTTTGCATGAATTGACCATCAGTGGGTAAAAAAGATTGCCGGTCGCCAGTGAAACCAGGTGGTGAAAACGAAAGTCAAGTGAGCTGATCGTGGGAATCTCAGCCGCCTCCGGGTTGGTCCCATGAGCCATCAGCGCGGCTTCTTCGTTTAACAATTCGCGGAACTCACGCAGGTTCTCTTCCGTACGGTTTTGGGCGGCCAGGCGTGCATTTTCCACCTCTACCAGAAAGCGAAAGGCCAGCAGGCTTTCCGCCAATTGCGGACCGGGTATGCCCTGCTCGTAATTGAGAATGGAGTTAAGCATGGCCAGCGAACCGGTCTTGCGGAAATCGTTTACCACAGCGCCGCCGCGGCTGGAGCGGCTGACCAGACCTTTGGCAGACAGGTCGATCAGCCCTTCATGCACCACCGGACGGCTCACACCCAGGCGGGCGGCCAGATCGCGCTCGGAGGGTAGCTGCTCGCCCACCTCCAGCTTACCGGACAGGATAAGCTGCTCAAAGCGCTGGATGAAGTCATCCACCAGCGTGCGCTTGGTCAATTTGGGAAGCTGGGTTGTATCGATGGATTCCTCCAAAGGGGAAACGGTTGGTGGTATTACCAACAACCAGTATAGCATAATCGGCGAGTCAATACAATCATGTTGATCTAAACAAAATATACTGTCCGGATGTGCGCATGCCTTTCCATGAGCCGATTCAAATCGCGGCGGTTCGTTCGGTTATCAACAGGATAGAAGGGTGATCCTGGAAGATCATTGCAGACTGGAAGACCATCGCAGATTGGAAGACCCACTGTGGAGCCGCATGGTGGATGCGGTGGAAAGTGAGGATTACCAGCGCGCTTTGAGCGATCTGAAGATCTCGCCGGATAAATTCATCGGGTGAACATCGAAAAATCGCCATCAGAAGGGCGGTTCGAGTTTCACTGCATGCTGTCGAAAAATGGCTGCCTGAGCGCTGCCTGGGGCAGGTGACCGGTTTGGAGGTCAACCCCTTGTCAGGAAAACTATTAGGTTTGTATAACAATTCTTATACTAATCAATTAATTTTACCCTGAAATAACCCAATCATCAGGTTTTGAGTGCTTGATCTGCTGCAGAACGCCTTCCCAGATGCGCTGCCAGCCTTTCTGCTGCGCCTGCATGCGGATGAATGCGATATCTATTTTCTCTCTTTGGTGCAACACCACCGCGGCAATCCGACGCAGCGACTCTTCAGTGTGCTGCAGGCTGTATTCTAGCAGCGCCTGCAGGATAACAAACTCGCCGGACAAAATGTAAACAGAGCCGGTTTCGCGCCCGTAATCCATCTGCACAGCCGAACGCAGCGCCTGAAAGTAAAATTCATCCCCATCCGGCGGGATGACGAACTCAACACGCAGATCCGCGTCCGGCAGCAGCGCCTGCATCCGCGCCGGCCTGCGGTTCCGCGCTTCTTCCTGCAGCTCTGCCATCCCACTGAGGATGAAACCCGCTGTATGGATACACTCCGCCAGTTTCTTCATTTGTTCATTTGCGGGCATCAACCAGATCTCCAACTGCTGCAAGGGTCGCGGTTCTCCCCACACCCAGGCCGCGGCCGTACCGCCCAAAGCGTATCCCAGCCCGGCGTTCTGCAGCACCTGGAGCACGGTTTTTAGAAACTGCGCTGTCGTGAGATTCTCCGCAGAGGAATCCCGCCGGCCGCGCGCGTAACGCTTTTCCCAGCGTTCCTGGTCCGTGATGCGTAAAGCCTGCCTCACCCGCTGAACCCCACCCAGGGAACGGTAAATGAGTAACTGGCGGGCGTCTATCTGCACAATACTATGCGCAATCGTTTGTTCCACCTCTGCGTGCAGGCGCCCCTCTCCGCGCAGATAATAACCAGCCAGCCCTTTTGTGCGTGAGAAAGCTAATCTCTTGCTGCAGGTGTCAAACGCCTCTTTGACAGCCTGCATATCACGGTTGAAGGTGTCCTCCCAGGCTGATTCGCCAAAACAGCCGGCTCCCAGGCGCTGCTCCACCCTCTCCATCAAATTCTCACGGCTGAGAAAGCGTTCATGCCATACTATTTCTGTCAACGCCGTCCGGCGCGCCGTGGTCCGGTCGCGTTCGGCGGCATCCCTCAACAGCGCGTAAGCTGCTTGAAACGGAATGATCACTTCTCGGTTGACACTCTTCATAAAAAGATCATACAAAACTAAACCTGATTTGTCAATCCTGTTTAGTTGAGACAAAATAAAAGATTTCTTGACGTTGCCTGTTGATTTTTGGAGGAAAAATTGTTATACTATCGATGTTCTATATATCGACCCTCAATATAATAATCCCCCCACACCATTCATCAGGACGACCATGAACCTTGAAGACCCCGAGTATTGGAAATCGCTTGTCAACATGAGCCTGACACGCTTTTTTGTCTTACGGATGCTGCATGAAAACCCCACCCACGGGTATGCCATCCTGGATGATCTGCGTGTGTTTACCGA
The DNA here is from genome assembly GCA_964532655.1 of uncultured Anaerolineaceae bacterium. Taxonomy (GTDB): domain Bacteria; phylum Chloroflexota; class Anaerolineae; order Anaerolineales; family Anaerolineaceae; genus JAJFTV01. The sequence continues at coordinate 11,400 of CAZHMZ010000045.1, read as the reverse complement.
GGGCTGCTGTACCCCGGCTTACGGCACCATCTACCCGATTTTGAAGGAACTGCAGGAAGGCGGTTACGCGGAAAGCCGGCTGGAGAACGCCGGCAACCGTAACCGCAAGGTATACGCCCTGACCGAAAAGGGCGAGCTGGCTTACCGGCAGGCGATTAAGACCTGGCAGGAAGTGATGCCCATCCTGCAAAAAATTGTCAATTTCCCCTGTGAGGACTGCCATGACTGAAACCCTGCTGCAATCCGGTAAGTTCTTTTTGACCATCCTGGCGGAACTGATCCCGCTCTTTTTTATTGTCACCTTTTTGGCCGGTCTGGCGCTGGAGTACATTTCACCTGAAACCCTGCGCCAAAAGCTGAGCGGGAAAAAAGGATTCGCCGCCCAGGTAGCTGCCATGCTGCTGGGCTTTGTGACACCTTTCTGCTCGTGCTCCACCATCCCCGTACTGGCCGGCATGGTGAAGGCGGGTATCCCCATCGGCGTGATGACCACCTTTCTGTACGCCTCCCCTTACCCGGTGGAAATTGCCATTCCCATCCTGGCCCCCCTGTTCGGCGTTCCGTCTGCAGTAGCGTTTTTCCTGGCGGGTGGAGTGATCGCGTTGGCTGGCGGTTTCGCGGCGCAGCAGCTTGGCTGGCAGAAACAAATCCGGATCGTTGACGGGCCGTCCGTCCCGGATCTGCCCGCGGTGGGAAGCATGCCGCTCATCCAGATCGATGACAGCTTCAAGGCCAAGGTATCGCAGGCCTGGTTTTACACGCTGGGCTTCGCGCGCAAACTGCTGCTCATCATCATTATCAGCAGCGCCATTGGGGCCCTGATCTACGGATTTATCCCTGAGGAATGGATCCTCAAATATGCGGGCGGAGCAGAATGGTACGTGATACCGCTGGCGGCCCTGCTGGGTGTGCCTCTGTACGTCAACACCGCCGCTGTGGTGCCCATCATCTATACGCTGTCTCTTAAGGGCATGAGCCAGGGTGCGGTGCTGGCCTTTTTGATCACCGCTACCACCATCAGCCCGCCCGAGATCATCATGCTGTCGGCGCTGTTCAAGAAAAAATATGTGTACGGTTTTGCGTTGGCGATGGTATTCACCGCCATCCTCATCGGTTATCTGTTGAACTGGATCTCATAATTTCAGGAGTTAATCTTATGACCAACAACACGTCTCTTTCCATCATCCTGGTATCCGGTGCGTGCTGCATGCCGCATATGGCCAAACTGGACGGCGAACTGGAAAAGAAAATCCACCAGGCAGCCAGTGAACTGGGTATCACGGTCGACCTGTGTAAAGTGTCACTGGGCTCTCTGCTGGCCGGAGGCGGCGGTCTTTTGAAAACACAGAGTGATCAGATTTTGGCCCTGTTCCAGGCCTACGGCGCACGGTTTGCGCCGGCGCTGCTGTTTGGAGATGAGGTCTGTTTTGCGGGGACGCAGCCCGCTGTAGCGCAGATCAAGGAACGGCTGCAGCAGGAGACCGCTCAGGCCGGCTGATCCGGCCGCTGGTGGTGCGCTTTTTCCAGCGATAACAGATGCCAGGCTGTTTCAGCCCACTCCTTGATTTTGTCCCAATCGCGAAAATCACCTGTACCGGCTTTCACTGCTTTTGTGATCATCTTCTCAGGCAGTGAAAGCTGATCCATTTCTATAACGCCGGGGAAAAATGCCTCCGCGCGCGGCGGGATGAGCGAATGGATCAGGGCTGTATAGGATGCCCGCGCCGCAAGGTGTTCCGCCTCGATCCCCTGGTTGAGGATATAAACGCTGAAAATCGCCACCGGCATGCCGGCCAGTTCGCGCTGGTTGGTCTTTACAAAATCAATCGCTTCCTTCATCCAGGCGCCAAATCGCACCGCGCTGCCGATGATCACCGCGTCATATCTGTCCAGTGATTTCACCTCGCCGCAGGGCAGCACATCCACCGCTGCGTCGTGACTGCGGATGGTTTCGGCAATCGTTTTCGCAATCTCTTCGGTAGAGCCGTATTTGCTGGCATACGTAACCAGAAAGGTCTTTTCCATCGCCTGTACCCCCTCTTATCAAAGTAACATAACATCACGGCCACTATCCCAACGATCTCACTCTTGTAATCGTGGCTTCACTCTGAAGTCGTGGCTTCACGCTGAAGTCGTGGCATCACGCTGAAGTCGTGTACAATTGATTTATATTTTGCACACATTATAATAGTAGCATCATTGGATTAAGGCGGACACTATGAAAGAACTTCGACTCTACGATACCTACACCCGCAGCGTGCGCGATTTTCAGGCACTCAACCCGCCGGAAGTGGGTCTGTATACCTGCGGTCCCACGGTCTACGATTATGCGCATATCGGGAATCTGCGTACCTACATTTTTAATGACATCCTGCGCCGTGTGCTTGAATTCAACGGCTACCAGGTGAAGCATGTCATGAACATCACCGATGTGGGGCACCTCACCTCGGATGCCGATTCCGGTGAAGACAAAATGGAAAAGGGCTCGCGCCGTACCGGTATGACCGCCTGGCAAATCGCCGAAAAATACACCGAAGCCTTTCGCCAGGATCTGAATTCCCTGAATATTCAGGAGCCGGTCACCTGGTGCCGCGCCACCGATCACATTCAGGAGCAGATCGATTTCATCCGCTGTATTATGGACAAGGGATACACCTACCAGACCTCCGACGGTATCTATTTTGATACCTCCAAACAGCCGGATTACGGTTTTTTGGGTCGGCTGGATATTGAGGGCCAGCAGGCCGGCGTGCGTGTGGATATGGGTGAGAAGCGCAACCCGACCGATTTTGCGCTGTGGAAGTTCAGCCCCAAAGACCAGCAGCGCCAGATGGAATGGGAAAGCCCGTGGGGAACCGGTTTCCCCGGCTGGCACATCGAGTGCTCCGCCATGTCGGCGCGTTACCTGGGCAGCTTTTTTGACATTCATACCGGCGGTGAAGATCACATCACGGTGCATCATCCCAACGAGATCGCTCAAACCGAAGCCTGCTTTGGCACCCGGTTGGCCAACTTCTGGATGCATGGTTACTTCCTACAGCAGGATGAGGGCTCCAAGATGTCCAAGTCAGTCGGCGGTTTTCTGCGCGTGCAGACACTGATCGACCAGGGTTACGATCCGCTGGCTTACCGTATGTTCTGCATGAGTGCGCTGTACCGCGCCAAACTTAACTTCAACTGGGAAAGTATCGATGCGGCTGCCAAATCGCTCGACCGTCTGCGCAATGCTGTTTATGAATGGGGCGAGCCGGGCACGGCGGATGAAGATTTTATCGAGCGCTTCACCGACCAGATCAACGACGATCTGAACATGCCGCGCGCCATGGCCCTCACCTGGGAGCTGGTGAAAAGCGACCTGCCACCGGCGGTAAAAAAGGCCACCATCCTGGTGTTTGACCGGGTACTGGGGCTGCGCCTGGGCGAGTGGCAGCCGGTGCGGGCCGCCATCCCGCCGGAAATCCTGTCGATGGCCATTCAGCGCGAGCAGGCCCGCAAGGAGAAACGCTGGGCCGATGCTGACGCGTTGCGCAACCAGATCGCTTCCGCCGGCTATGTGGTGGAAGATACGCCGGAAGGTCCGCGCGTCAAAGAGAAGTAAGTTTATCTAGAGGGACTTTTGTTCAGGAGGGGTCGCTGGTGGTACGGCGATCCCTTTTTGTATATAGCGCACGTTGTGGCTGTTCAGCAGCGTCACCAGCTCTTCTCCCCCCACCAACTCGATCGGCTTTTCTTCCGCCCAATCCAGCGCCGGCTGCGAAAAGACGCTGGTGGTAAACAGGAAGGCGCGGTCGGCGTGTTCGTGCATCATGGCTCCATATAGATCGCGCACCGCCCCCTCCCCCACCGTACGATTTTTGTAGCGTTTGCACTGCACAACCCACTTGCCCTCGCGCGGCGTGTAGATGGCCAGATCCACGCCGTGATCGCCGGATTTGCCCACATGCCGTACCACGCAACCTGTCGATTTGAAATACCGCCCGATCAGGGCTTCAAATTCGCCGGCAGGCATATCTTTTAACCAATCCAGTGCTTCATCGGCGTTTTGCATGCGGCGCTGATGCAGCATGAGCACAACCTGGCGCACCGTCCAGATGCTACCCAGCAGGAAACCGGTGATCATAAAGGCGTAGCGCACCGATGGGTCGGTGAGCCAGCCGCCAGGTTGTTCATCCACCCAGAACAGCGCCACCCAGGCTGCCGCTGTGACCACCCACATGCCCCAGGCCCAACCCACGCCTGAAATCAGCCGCCGCTCAGTAGATGACGCGCGCCGGGCGCCCATCCAGAACCCAAGCGGGATCCAGAACATCCATAACATGGTGATGAACCGCAAAATCAGAATGAAAAGACCCATGATGCAGGTATTATACTTGCCGAACGCTGATATTGAAACAGATTTTCTATGTTTTTTATGGTGGAGTGATTGGGCTAGAATAGAAATCCCAGCTTTCCCAGCAGCCAGTAACAACCGGCTGCCAGACCCATGCTGACGGGGATGGCGATCAGCCAGGCCTGCAGAACGGGCCACGCGGTTCCCCAGCGCACCTTGTTGACGCGGTCGGCGGCGCCGGAACCCAGGATGGCCGAGGTGATCACCTGGCTGCTGCTGGCGGGGTACCCCAACAGTGAGGATCCCAGCAGGATGATGGAAGCGCCGGCTTCAGCCCCGCTGCCGTGGATGGGTTTGAGGCGGAAGAACTTGCTGCCCAGCTTGTGCACCAGGCGCTGGTCGCTGAGCAGAATGCCCAATGCCGTCGCCCCCGCGCTGACCAGGATCACCCAGGTGGGCACGTCAAACGTGTCCAGCCGGCCGGTGGCGATTAATCCCAGCGTGATCATGGCCATGGTTTTTTGGGCATCATTGGCGCCATAGCTGGTGGCCAGCAGCACCGAGAACGGTACTTGCAGCGCCATGAACAACTCGTTGACGTTTGGGGTGGCATTGCGGGCCAGATAGTAGAACAGCAGCGTCATCAAATAACCGGCTGCGATACCGAGCAGGGGTGATAGAAAGAGTGAAAGCAGGATGCGCAGGATGCCATCCGGCTGCAATGCCGCCATACCCCCGGCGGCGATCACTGCCCCAAAAATACCGCCTACCAGCGAGTGGGTGGAACTGCTGGGGATGGATAGCCACAAGGTGATGAGATTCCATAAAATGGCTGCCAGCAGCGCAGCCCCGATCACCTGCAGGGTCATCTGTTCGCGCGCAACCAGCTTTTCTTCAAACGCCCTGGCCACAGCGGTGCCAAACAACAGCGGCCCCACAAATTCAGCCACCGCACTGACGATCAACGCGGTGTGCCGCCTGAATACGTGTGTGGAGATCAGCGTGGAAACAAAGTTACCCGCGTCACGGATGCCGTTGAGCAGGTCGAACAATACGCTTAAGCCGATGATGATGTAGAGGAAAAGCAATTCTCACCTTATAAATAGAATGACTGGTAGACCCAGCCATTCAGACGAATCAAACACTTATTATGATTGTACTTCCAAATCGTGGCGGGGGCGGGGAAAACCATCAACGAATTGCCGGCGCGGACGCCGGCGGAAACGAATAAACGAATGAGGTAAAAATCGCTCCTCTGGTAATCCCGCGTGAAGATTTCGTTTTCACTGCGAGATGACAAGGTAAGGTTGTGGTACGCAATGGCTATTCACGAAAGGGAGGCCTCCTTTTTGTCATCCTGAACGAAGTGAAGGATCGGCTAAGAAACAATACCCGCAAGTTTCCATATCTGGAACTCGTTTTAATTGACCCATAGCCGATCCCTCGTCGCGGCGCGGACACCGCATCCTCGGGATGACAAAATGGGCTGGAATGCATATGGAAAATCTATGCACCAAACCACCCCTCTGTCATCCTGATGTGAAAACGAAGTTTCCACGCAAGGATCGGCAGTGAGATGATTTTTATGTATATTCAAATCTGGAACCCGTTCTTACTCGCTCATAGCCGATCCCTCGTCGCGGCGAGGACACCGCATCCTCGGGATGACAAAGCGAGCAATAATGCACAATCGCTTTGACGCAGTGACACTTTACTTCACATATCCTGCTTGACATTATAGAATATGCGTTCTATAATCTATACACTTCATCCAATCCGTTTTTATTCATTCGGAGGTACTATGACCCATCACTGCGATCTGCTGGAACTGCAATCCCAGCCCACCCTCTCCATCCGCACGCATACCGGCGCGTCTCAGCTCCCGGCCACCCTGGGCGTGGCCTATAAACAGATCTTTGAATATCTGGGCAAGCAGGGCGAAATGCCCGCCGGCGCCCCGTTTGTAGCCTACTACAACATGGACATGGAAAATCTCGACCTCGAGATTGGCTGCCCGGTCTCTAAAGGGCTGCCCGGTGAAGGCGCCGTCCAGATGAGTGAGATCCCGGCCGGCCGCTACGCAACCACCCTGTTTACCGGCCCGTATCAGGAAATGAGTGGCGCCTATGATGCCCTCACCCAGTGGGTGCAGGCCAACAAATATGAACCCACCGGCATTGTCTATGAAATCTATCTGAACGAACCGGGCCAGGTACCCGATCAGGATCTGCAAACCCAGATCCTGTTTCCGCTCAAGTAGCAGGTCAAAATTAAACCCAAAAAGACAACAGCCCCGCATTCTTTGCGGGGCTGTTTGGTTCCTGTATCCAGACAAATTATTCCTGACGGGCCAGAATACGGCCGCCAAAGTGAATCCACTTGATCTGCCCGTTATCCTGGCGCAGGAAGGTGACTTTGGCATCCTTCATCGGCTCATCCAGGATCATAAAGCAATCCTTCCCGAATGCGCGCAGGTTGACCGGGGGTTCCGGTTCCGGGGGTACCTCGGTGATATCGGAGTGATCGCCAAACACCTGGCTCATCACCAGACCACCCTCCTGGGGGGTGAACTGAAGCATATCACCGGTGCCGCCCATCATAAACGCGATATTGAATTCAGACAGCTCGGCTTCCGGCATCACAAAGGTCTGCGGTTCTTCCTGTTTGACGCCCAGGAAGTGCTCATAGGCCCACTTGGTCAGATCGCCGTGCAGCGCGCCGCCCATATTCTGGTTGGTAAACACGTTGAAGGCAAACTTTTGTTCAGGGGCCATCCAGAAGGCAGCCTTCTGCCCGTTGGTGGAGCCGCCATGCGCCACAATACGCACGCCGCCGATGTTGCGGACGAACCAGTTGGTGCCCATCCAGCCGTCATCAAAGGCGGGTTTGTTGGGGGTCTGCATGTACTGGAGCGTTTCGGGTTTGAGAATCTGCTCGCCTTTACTGCTTTTGCCGTCGCCCATGTGGAAGCGGGCAAATACCAGCATGTCGTGCAGATCAGACACCACGCCGCCGGCCGGGCAGACGTTGCGGTCAAAGCCCCACGGGCGGGCCAGGATCAGCTTGCCCGCATGCTCCTGATGTCCCGCGGCAAAGCGGTGCAGCATGATCTCCATGTTTTCGGCCGGGAAGTACAGCGTATTGGGCATACCCAGCGGCTCAAACAGCATCTCATGCACCACGGTCTCATACGGCTTGCCGGTGACCGATTCGATCACTTTGCCGGCCAGGCAGAACGAGGTGTTGTTATAGCCGAAGAACATGCCAATCGGTGAGACCTGCGGTAGATCCTCAACGGAGGCCACGTATTTATCCAGCGCGTCTTCGCCCACGCCGGTGCCGGTCAGATAGTCGCCCACCCAGCCGGCGGTATGGTTGAGCAGATGGCGCACGGTAGCCGCGGCGGCTGCGCTTTCATCTGCCACCTTGAACTGTGGGATCCACTTGCGTACCGGATCATCCAGTGAGAGCTTGCCCTGTTCCACCAGGCGCATAATGACTGAGCAGGTGAAGGTCTTGCCGGTGGAACCGATCTGGAACAACGTTTCCGGGGTGACGTCCATGGGCTGCTCGATACTGGTCACGCCCAGACCCGCGGTGTACTCTTCATCTCCGGCCACTATACCGATCGCCACACCGGGCACCTTGCGTACTTCCATGCGTTCCTTCGCGTACTCCAGCAGGGCCTCAAACTTTTCTTTGTTCGAACGTATGTCTTCCATTAATTACTCCTGTATAAATTGAAATTTTCAACCGATCTTGCCGAGTGTTTCTGGTTACCGTTTTTTAAGGATCCGACCGCCAATGCTCATCCAGACAACCTTGCCGTTCGGGCCGCGCAAAAAGCCGCCCTTCAGATCTTTAAACGGGTCATCAATGAAGATGTAGTGATTGGGTTCGTAGATGCCCATCCGCATGGGCGGGTAGGGATCCGGAGGGGTATCAAAAACGCCCGAATAATCGCCGACGGTGTGCGTCATCACCAGAACGCCATCCTTCGGTGTGACGGTGAAGACATCGCCGGTCTGGGCCATCACGTAATCGCCGGTGTACTCGGCCAGTTCCGTTTCGCTGAGGATCAGCGGTTCAGGCAAAATCTCCACGGCGCCCAGGAAGTGCTCCTGTACCCACCTACATAGCCGTTCATGCAGCACGATGCCGCCGTCCTGGTTGGTGAGCACGGTCATGGCCACTTTTTCAGCGGGCGCCATCCAGAAGGCGGACTGCTGCCCCACCGTGGAGCCGCCATGCGAGACAATGCGCACGCCGCCTACATCGTTGATATGCCAGGTAATGCCAATCCATGTATCCCCACTCGCGTCAATGACAGGTGTCTGCATGAGCCGCATGGATTGTTCGCTCAGCAGGCGTTCGCCCGAGGGAGTACGGCCGTCACCCATGTGGAAACGGGCATACTTCATCTGATCCACCGCATCGGAGATCAACCCCCCGCAGGCAGCCGAAGCGCGGCTTTCAGCGTACGGCCGCCCGATTTCCAGCTTGCCGTCTTTGAGCATATGGCCCATGGCAAAGCGGTGCATCATCACCTCGCCCAGCGAGAAGAAGCTGTTGTCCATACCCAGCGGGTTGAGCACCATGTCCTGCACGGCATCTTCATACGTTTTACCGGTCACCACCTCGATGATTCGCCCGGCGATATTGAGCGAGGCGTTGTTGTAGGTGAACAGCTCACCCAGCGGGGTTTGCTGGCCCACTTCAGCCATCTTTGCCACATATTTTTCCAGCGCATCGTCGCCCGAGCCGGTATCGAAGAAGATATCTCCGTCCCAGCCGGCGGTGTGGTTGAGAAGCTGCCGCACGGTCACATTGGCGGAGGCGTATTCATCCTGTACCTTGAAGTTGGGCAGGTACTTCCGCACCTTGTCATCCAGGTTCACCTTGCCTTGATCCACCAGCATCATGATGATCTGCCCGGTGATGGTTTTGGTGGTGGAGCCAATGCGGAACAATGTCCGCGATGTGATCTCAAGCGGGTTTTCAATATGGGTGATGCCGAACCCGAAGGTGTAGTCCAGCCCGTTGACCGTCAGCCCCACGGCCACACCCGGTACCTGAAGTTCGCGCATTTCACGCTGGGCGATCTCTTTCAGTTCCTGCACCTTTTCTTCGACACTGTGCGGGTCCACCACGCGATCTGCCTGCTTTGCTGTCATATCATTTTCTCCTTTAATTATTTTGCTTCAACCGAAATTTGTCTGTTAAAAACGCGGCCGCCGAACCGGAACCACATCACCCGGCCGTCTGCATCGCGCAAAAATTCAAAAATAGATCCTGCGAACAGACCCTCCTCACAGAGAAACAGGTCTTCCCCACAGGAAAGGAACGAAACAGGCGGGATGACCTGGCGCGGGATGCCAAACGGACCGTCGGCCGCCTCGCCGGTGTCCTGTAAAATGTGTGTCATGGTCAGCCCGCCATTCGCAATAGTGACCGAAAACAGATCACCTGCGGCAGCAAAGAGATACATACCTGTGTACTCTTCCAGTTTTTCAGACGACAGGGGTTGAGTCTTCCGTTGCGCGCGGAAAACACCCAGGATATTCTCTTCCACCCACATGCTGAGGGTGTCGATCAACTGCGAGCCACGGTCCAGATTGGTCAGCACGGTAAAAGCCGTCTGTTTGGAAGGTGCGAACCACACCCCGGCCTGCTGTCCGTTGGAGCTGCCGCCATGTTCAAAAATCTGCACCCCGTTGAATTCGCGGATGAACCAGTTCATGCCTATGTGTTCATCTACTCCACTGACAAGCTGCGCGGTTTGCATCTGCGCGAGCGTTTCCGGCTTGAGCAAATTGACTCCTGTCTCGGTGCGACCATCCGCCATGTGAAAGCGGGCGTAGCGCAGCATTTCTTCCGCGCTGGAGGACAGCCCTCCGCATGGGGCATCGCAGCGGCTCTCAAACCAGGGCTTGGCGATCACTGCCTGTTCCCCTTCGGTGTTGTGCCCTAAAGCAAAACGGTGCAGCATCACATCGTGGCCGAAGAAGCAGCTCGTTTTCAGACCCAGGGGATCCAGCAGCATCTTCTGCATGGCAGCGTGATAGTTCTGTCCGGTGACCACCTCGATGATGCGGCCGATCACGTTGAAGGCGGTATTGTTGTAACTGTACAGCGTTCCCAGCGGCGTTAATTGAGGTAAATCGGCCATACGGGTGATGAACTTTTCCAGTGCGTCCTCACCGTCGCCGGTGTTGATAAAGTAATCCCCCAGCCAGCCGCTGGTATGGTTCAAAAGGTGCCGGATGGTCACCCGCGCGGCGGTGTCTTCATCCGCCACCTGAAAATGCGGGATATACTTCCGCACCTGATCTTCAAGAGAAACCCTGCCCTGCTCGATCAACTCGAACAGGACAGTGGCGGTATGCGTTTTGGTGATGGAACCAATGCGGAAGAGTGTCTGGGGCGTCACCTCCAGCGGATTTTCAACGCTGGTGACGCCCAGCCCAAAGCACTCATCCGCGCCGTCCACCGACAATCCCACCGCAACCCCCGGCACATTGAGCTTTGCCATCTCGCGCCGGGTAACTTCTTTCAGTTCTTCCATCCATGACAGGATGGAAGGATTATTGTTTTGCCGGTTTGTCTCTTCAGGTTTTATCATCTTTCCACGTTTCTCCATTCCTGCATGGCAGAGCCGGACTATTCAACCTCATCCGGCATGGGGACATCCGGAGGTACTGCTGATGTTTCATCCAAAACCGCTGGTTCAACCATGGTTTCAACCTGCGGTTCCTGTACTTTTCGGAGCAGCAGCAGACTGACCGCCGCACCCAGCGCGCCGAGCACAAACAGGCCGTAGTATCCCAAATAAGCGCCGGGGTTGGCATTATTCACCAGATCAATCAGCGGGCCCTCCAGCTTGCTGAAAGCGCCTGCCCCGGCGGTGGCTAGATTGGTCAACCCTAAAAATTTACCGGCTTCGGCGATTGGAGCCAGACGGGTTGCCAGCGCCCAGTTGGCCGTGACGAACAACCCGATGCCCGCTCCCAGAATGCTGCCGTAAGCCGTGAGAGCGGCAGTGGTATGGGCGGTGAGCAGCAGCAGGCTGC
>CAZHMZ010000044.1:0-23402 GCA_964532655.1 uncultured Anaerolineaceae bacterium | reverse complement strand
TCCTTGCAGAAAACTTGTTTCGTCATACAGTCAACCCCCCACTCCCCCTGTTCCAAAAACCGCAATCACGGGTACAATCCATCCATTCCTATATACGGAGATGTTACATTCGATGACGACTGCAGACAAAGTAATAGTCAAAAAAGATACCCCGGGCGAGTGGTTTCTGCGCCTGTTGAAAGGCATGCTGGTAGGCATTGGAGCGATTGTTCCCGGGCTTTCCGGCGGCGTGCTGGCAGTGGTGTTCGGGCTGTACGAGCCCATCATGCGCTTCCTGGCCAATTTGCGCTACAAATTCATTCAAAACGTCCTGTTCTTCATCCCGGTCGGGCTGGGCGGCGTGCTGGGTGTGGTCGCTTTTTCGGCGGTAGTGGATTACGCTTTCACGCACTACGCGGCTCAGTTTATCTGGCTGTTCGTCGGCTTTATTTCGGGCACGTTCCCTTCGCTGTTCAAAACAGCCGGCAAGCAAGGCCGCAAACCCTGGCATTTCATCGTGCTCGTCCTGGGCGCAGTGGGTATCTTTGCCTTTATGAGCTACATGGAATCGGTCACCAGCGTGCAACTGCCCGAGAACTTCCTCAGTTGGGTGCTGTGCGGCGTGCTGTTCGGGCTGGGGGCGGTGGTGCCGGGCATGAGCCCGTCCAATTTCATCATCTACCTGGGTCTATATCAGCCCATGGCCAACGGCATCAAATCGCTTGACTTTGGTGTGCTCATCCCGCTCCTGATCGGCGTGGCGGTATGCGTCCTGCTGTTTGCCAAACTGGTAGCCTGGCTGTTCAAGGTGCGCTACACGCTCATGTACCACATCATCCTGGGCATTGTGATCGGCTCCACGCTGGCCATCATCCCCTCCGGCGTCAGCGGCTGGACCATTCTGGTGTGCGCGTTGATGTTCGTGCTGGGAGCAGCCGCCTCGTACGCGCTGGCTAAACTGGATGAGAAATATCCGCACGAGTCGTTGATCTGACCTGTAACAATAAAAAAACGGGCTGAAAAGCCCGTTTTCTATTTAAACAAACAGCGGTTTCAGCGCTGGATACAACTGCCGGTAGCGGGCATACAGGTCTTCATAAAAAGCGCTGCGCTCCGCGCTGGGGGTTGTGCTTTCGGTCACCCGCACCACCGCGCGGCAGGCCGAGGGCACATCTGCCCACACGCCGGCGCCTACAGCCGCCAGCAACGCAGCGCCATAGGCCGCCCCCTCTTCTGTATTCACCGTCACCAGCCCACAGCCCAGCACATCGGCGATGATCTGCCGCCACAGCGGGCTGCGCGCCCCGCCGCCGGTGATGCGGATCTCGCATACCGCGGCCAGTCCGGCCTCTTTCATCAGGTGATAGCTGCCGCTCAATCCAAACGCCACGCCCTCCAGCACCGCGCGTGTCAGATGCCCCAACCCATGCCGCACGCTCAAGCCGGTGAAGGCTCCGCGCGCCAGCGGATCAGCCACCGGCGTGCGTTCGCCGGTCAGGTAAGGCAAAAACAACACACCTTCGCTGCCCGGTTCAACCTGCCCGGCCAGCGCGGTCAGTTCATCATACGAGCGGCCGGGCGCCAGGGTATCTCGCAGCCAGCGCAGACTGCCGGCCGCCGAGAGCATCACCCCCATCAGATGCCATTTCCCCGGCGCGGCGTGGCAGAAGGCGTGCAGGCGCCCCTGCGGCTCGATCACCGGCTGGTCGGTTGGGGCGAACACCACCCCGGAGGTACCCAGACTGATGGATAATATACCCGGCTCCACCGCCCCGCAGCCCACCGCGGCCGCCGATTGGTCACCCCCGCCTGCCGCGACCGGGATGTTGGCCGGTAAACCCAGGGCTTCAGCGGCCTCGCGGCTTAACAACCCGGTGGTGCTGGTACCCTCAAACACCGGCGGCATCCATTCCTCCGGGATCTCCAGCGCTTCCAGCACCTGATGTGACCAGGATCTGCGCTGCAAATTGAACAAGATAGTGCCCGAACCGTCGGCCGCGTCGACGGCGGCAAAACCGGTCAGACGGAAGCGCACGTAATCCTTGGGCAGCAGAATGTGGCGCACCTGCTGCCAGATAAACGGTTCGTTTTCCCGCACCCACAGGATCTTGGGGGCGGTAAAGCCGGGCAGTGCGTCGTTGCCAGTCAGTTGAATCAGGTTTTCACACCCCAACCGGTCGCGGATAGCATCGCACTGCCGGCCGGTGCGTTGATCGTTCCACAGGATGGCCGGGCGCAGCACCTCACCGGTTTCATCCAGCAGCACCAGGCCATGCATCTGCCCGGTCAGCCCAATGGCGGTAACGGCTTCAGGAGATATGCCGGTTTTTTGCAGCACCCCACGCACTGCCGCCAGCGTGCCCTCCCACCACAGGGCCGGATCCTGCTCGCTCCACAGCGGCTGCGGCGTTTCATAACCGTACTCCGCCGAAGCAGTGCCCGCCGTCTGGCCCTGATCATCCATCAGCAGTGTTTTGACCGCTGTGGTGCTGATATCCAGGCCCAAAAAGTACGCGCCCGGGCTCATGCGAGCCGCAGGCTTTCGGCGATGCGCTGAACAAATTCTTCATCCGGCTGAAACGGTACATCCGCGTGCAAATCCCAGGTTTCAGCGTGCGTGGCGGATTGCCCCGGCTCCAGGCTCACCAGCGGGCCGAGAGTTTCCAGTTCCACAAACAGATCGCAGCAGTAGCACTGGCTGTTGGCACCAAAATCCGGATAATCGGCATCCGGCTCATACAGCGTTTGTTTGACAAACAGTGTGCCGCCCAGCCAGCAGCCCAGCCAGCCGCGCCGGTTGGGAAAACCCAGCTTGAGCCGCTCCGCCTCGGCAGTCATGCTGCAATCCACCAGGATGAATTTGTTACCCCACAGCAGATACGGGCTGCGCACATCGGTGTACGGCCACAGCGTCAGCCGCCGGTTGGACAGAAAACCGGTATCCTCGGTTTCCTGCGGCAGAATCGCATATCCACCTGGTTGCAGCATGGTGATGGCCCACGGTGCGCCCTCCAGCAGTTCCTCGCCGCGATTGGTGATGGCGTGATCCACGTGCACGCGCGCCCGGTCTTCTTCCAATCGTATAAAGACCGATTTCTCGATCCCATAGACCGGATCGGCCGATTGCGTGAGCAGCACGCCGCCATCCAGTTCGGCAACGTTCACCGGCCGGTCGTCTGGATAGTACGTCCGGTTGATGTCCTCGGGTGCTTGCCACAGGCGATGCCCGCCAAAAAAGCGATACGTGCCGTGCAGTTCGGTCTCGGTGATTTTATCCGGCAGTTCCGCCAGCAAATTAGGCCCGCCGTTCAGTTTGAGCGAAAGGATGCGCGGCCCGGCTGAAACCGATACCAGCAAGTTCACATTGCCATTATCCAGCTCAATGCAGTCCAGATCCATAAAGCGTACCGTTTTCATCGCACCCCCAGCAGCAAGTCAATGGTGAGTTGGTCGAGTCGTTCGTACATCAGACCGCGCCGGCCCAATTCCACCGGATTAAACGTTTCTTTCAGCAAGGTCTCAGCCCTCTGCGGTGTGTAACCGGCGTCCATGTTCATCTCCCTGTCCACGGCGTTGATCTCCTGCAGCAGGACCTGGATCTCGGGGTCGGCGTCAAAGCGGGCGGCCTTTTCCTTAAGGATCAAATAGGTGCGCATACAGCCGCGCGCAAAATCCTTTACGCCTTGCTCATCCTCGGTGCGGAAGGCGTGCGCGTCAAAGTGCCGCGGACCGGTATAGCCCACCCGCTCCAGAAAACGCACCAGGAAGAAGGCGGCTTTGAGATCACGCGAGCCAAAACGCAGATCCTGATCATAGCGGCCGGGGTACTGGTCATTCAAGTCGATGTGGAACAGCTTGCCCGCCTCCCAGGCCTGCGCCACGCTGTGCAAAAAGTTGAGCCCGGCCATCTGCTCATGCGCCACCTCGGGGTTGACCCCCACCATCTCCGGGTGATCGAGCGTTTCAATGAAGGCGAGCATGTGCCCGGTAGTGGGATTGTAGATATCGGCGCGCGGCTCGTTGGGCTTGGCTTCCAGCGCAAATTTGAGGTTGTACTGCTTATCCAGCACGTACCCGCACAAAAAATTGAGCGCGTCACGTGTGCGGCGGATGGCCTGCAGCGGGTCCTTGGCCGCGTCGGTTTCGACCCCCTCGCGCCCGCCCCAGAACACGTATACCTGCGCGCCCAACTCGGCTCCCAGATCAATGGCCCGCATGGTCTTCTGCAGAGCAAAATCACGCACCCGCGCATCATTCGCGGTAAATGCGCCGTCTTTGAAAACCGGGTGATAAAACAGATTGGTGGTCGCCATGGGCACGGTCAGACCGGTCTGGTCGAGCGCCTGCTTAAAGTCGCGCACAATGCGGTCGCGCTCGGCCGACGAGGCATCAAACGGCACCAGGTCGTTATCGTGGAAGTTGACGCCGTAAGCGCCCACCTCCGCCAGCAGGTGAACCAGTTCAACCGGTGACTTTTCCGCCCGCACCGGGCCGCCAAACGGGTCGCGGCCGGTGTTTCCGACCGTCCACAAACCAAACGTAAATCGATCTTCAGGAGTAGGAGTGTACAAGGAGCACCTGCCTTCGCAAGCCTGGGAATGAATGGATCAAATGGCGGCTCTATCCGGAAAGAGATGGATCGAACCACTTGTTTGATTAAGTGTAACGGAAAACAGGGCGTTGCGCATGCCGGTTACATCCGCATTTCTCGGTTCAGTGAAATTGTTTCGCTCCAAACTTGCCCTGTTGGCTCACTAGGGCAGATCCAGATCGCTCATTTTCCACAACCGCACCGATTCACCGGCTGCCGCCAGCATGGTACCCGAGGCGTTGAAGCGCAGCGATGTGATCTTTTGCATATCGGCTTCAAATTCATATTTCAGCACGCCGGTCTGCGGATCCCACACCGAAATGCGCCCGCCTTCGCCGGCCGTCAGCAGCCAGTTGCCGTTGGGGCTGTAAGCCACCGCCCACACCGGTGAGCCTTCATCCAGCGTCATCAGCAGCGTGCCTGAATACAGGTTCCAGATGCGCGCATCGGTATGCCCCTCACCGGAGGCGGTCAGCAGGCGCGTCCCGTTGGGGTTGACTGCCACATCGGTAACGCCGTCCACCGGGAAGGAATATATTTCATTCCAGGTCTTTGTATCCCACAGGCGAACCATGCCCTCCTCGTTGAAACCCACCACCAGTTGCAGACCGCTGGGTGTAAAGGTCAGATCGCTGCAATTTTCGCCGTTGAGGAGTGTTTTGGAATATTCCCCATTCGTTACATCCCACAAAAACGTCATGCCGTCTTCACCGCAGGAAACCAGCCACTTCCCATCCGGGCTGAAAACCATGGCGGTGATGGGCAGAGTATGCAGCGGACCCAATGTAATCTCCATCTCGCGTGTCTGGCGCGAGTAGAGATGGATGGAATGGTCTTCCTGTTCCGCCAGCGCCACATAGATTTTGGTGGGATCAACGGCGATCAGTGAGATGTCTTTGTAGCTGTCTTCAATACGGGTGAGTGACAGCATGTTAGTGTTGACCGTCACCAGCCCGATATTATCCACGCTGGCGTACAAAAAGCGGTTATCCACCGACCAGTCGATCGAGCGGGGCATGGCGTTACGATCCAGAAGCAGGATATTTTTGTCATTCCCAACACTCGCCACCGGCGAAGAATCTCCGGTCAGCGGTACCGATGGAGAAGGCGTACCGGTTCCGCTCAGCGCAGTATGGCTCGACGCCGCGGGTGTGCCGCTGTATTCCAGTTCAGATGCTTCCTGGATGGTCTGGTCTTCGGAATTGTTCAGATACTGAGATGGGTTTTCAAACGCGGTGAATTTTTCAGCCAACAGCCCGCTTTTATTAATCGTCTGCGGCGAAACAAATTGCCAGACCAACAGAGAGATCAAGAGCACCGCCAGGCAGGGCAAAACCACCCCGCCCGGCAGATGAAATCGATTTTTCCCAAACACATTGTCCCCCTATTGCTACAACCAATAAACCTGTAAAGTATTACCCGGCGCCCTCCTTCAGGTATTTTTTCAGGAATACCGCCACTTCGGGATAGGCTGCCAGCTTATTCTTTAATTTTACCAACCCATGCCCCTCATCGTCGAAAAACATGGATTGAACCGGTATACCTCTCATCTTGATCTTATCTACAATTTGCCGGGTTTCGGTCACCGGAACGCGGGGATCGTTGGAACCGTGGATCACAAACAGCGGTGCCTGGATCCGGTCGAAGTGATTGCTGGGCGAGACACTCTCCAGGAATTCACGGTTTTTCTCCAGACTGCCGTACTCCGCCGAGCGATGCGCCCGCCGGTACTCGCTGGTGTTCTCCAAAAATGTGACAAAGTTGCTGATCCCCACAATATCCACGCCGGCGGCCCACAGATCCGGATAGGTGGTGAGGGCAGAGAGCACCATGAACCCGCCGTAACTGGCGCCCATCACCGCGATACTGTCAGGGGCAAAACGCGGCTGCGATTTCAACCATAGCGCGGCATGAGCCAGATCGTTGACCGAATCCATGCGCTTTTCCACATCATCCAGGTGTGAATAGGTCTTACCGTAGCCGGTTGACCCGCGCACGTTGGTAGCCAGCACAGCAAATCCCTGCTGCACCAGATACTGCGCCACGGCGTTCAGATTGGGACGGTACTGGCCTTCCGGGCCGCCATGCACCTGGATCACCACCGGCAGCGGACCTTCCATATCGCGCGGCAGGTACAACCAGGCCGGTATCTGGCGGGTTTGCCCGGTAGCCGGGTCGGTGTCAAAGGTGGGGAACTGCACCAGCTCCGGCGCGATCAAACTATCCGGGTGAATGCCTGCCGCCGCCGAACGGGTGAGCGGCTGCACTGTACCGGCCTGCCAGTCCCACTGCCACACATTGGTGGGAATACAGGCGCCTGTGTACGCAATTGCCAGGGCGTCCGAGCCCGGCGAAAAACGCATACAATCCTCACCCCGCACTCCAAACAGCAGCCCAGGGCCGCGCCCGACAGGCGGCATGGTGTGCTTCAAGCCAGTTTCCAGATCCAGCACATGGATCTCCGAGATGCCGCCGCGATTGACGACATACGCCAGATGTTTGCGGTCCGGTGACAGGCGCGCCAGCTCAATATCGGCCTCTTCCTGGATCAGCGGGGTGATTTTTCCGGTTTCGCGGTCCATGCGGGCCAGGTAGATGAAGTCGCTGTCCTGATCGGTAGTCAGCAGCAGCGAGCCATCGCCGCCGTCATCGGCGCAGTAATCTGCCCAATCGAACACCACATCGCGGGCCGAGTCCGAGAGCTGACGGGCCTCTTTCGCTTCCAGATCGATCTCAAATAGATCCTCGTGAAAAGAGCTGACCATGCGCATGACCAGCGCGCGAGAACCATCCGGAGAAAATTCCATGTTGAAAATGAAACCCGGCTGCGGATTCTCCCACACCAGCCTGGCTTCCCCATCCAGCGGCTGCAAATACACGTCAAACAGACCGGGATGACGGCGGTTGGCTGCGAACAGAAAGCTCTTTCCGTCCGGCGCCCAACTGCCCGGAACGTGCATCACCTCGTCCATGCCTTCGCTGAGAGGGCGCTCCTGCCCGGTATCCAGTGAGAGCAGGAAAAGCTGGCCGTTTTCGTTGCCGCCCCGATCGCGTACAAACAGCAGCAGGTTTTCATCCACCGGCGAGAATGCGACGCCTTCCACCCGCTCGTCGCTGAAAGTGAGTTGATCGGGCCACAGCACCTCTTGGGCTTTTCGGTCCGCGTTCACCATCCACACCTGTGGTGTACCGGTGATATCGGTCAGAAAGGCCAGACGGTTCCCCGAAGCGGAATAACTGGGAGCGTATGCGCTGCGGATGTTAAGATATTGCTGCATGGAATACTGCGGGAATTGCTTCATTGTTACTCTCCAGATCAAAGAATTGGTTTTGTCTACTGAAGCTCTGCGATCAGGATCCCCCATTCCGGGAGTTCGAAGATCAATGAGGGAAGCACCTGGCGGTCAGGGTGCAAAATCTGCGCCTTGCTGTAACCCACCAGTTCGCCGGTCTTGTTGAAATTAAGTTTCACCGTCCGGTCGGAGAAGTTGAGCACTACCAGGCAGGTTTGTTCCTCGGTATAGCGCAGATAGGCCAGCACATCCGGGTCACCGGCTTCGATGGCTTCATACTCACCCTCCACCAGCGCGGAATTCTGGCGGCGCAGACGCAGGAAGTTGCGATAAAAATTGAGCAGCGATTGGCTGTCGGCCAATTGCTCGGCTACATTGACACCCTGTGAATAATCGGGGTTGATGGGCAGCCAGGGTCTCTCATCGGCCGGGCAGAAACCGGCGTTGGGCGCGTTCTCCCACTGCATGGGCGAGCGTCCGCGGTCACGGGTGAAGTCAATGGCGTGCTTGAGCGCCTCGGCCAGATCGGCGCCGAACTGCTCCACCTCGGTGCGGTACACCCAGGTGGCCATCGTATCGCACAACTGCGTGATTTCGGTCAGCTCCAGATTGCGCATGCCGATCTCATCGCCGTAGTAGAGGAAGGGCGTGCCTTTCAATGTCAGCAGCAGGGCCAGGTGCAGACGAACCAGCTCGTCGTTGTGGATGCCATCGCCGTAACGGCTGTACAGACGCGGTGTATCATGGTTGGAAAGCGTGTTGGCCGGCCAGGCCTGCGGTGAAACCGCCGCAAGCTGCGTCAGGCGCATCAACTGGTTGTCCAGAACGTGCTGCGGCGTGATACGTTCGGTTTGCATGAGTGGGAAATTAAACACCATGTGCAGTTCGTCATTACCGTTGCCGTGATACTCGATATTCTCATTCTCGGCAATCAGCACCCGTTCACCGGGGCCGTATTCATCCACCACTGCCCGCAATTCTTTCATCAACTCGTGCATTCCGGGCTGTTCAAGCTGGTACATGAAGATGCGGTTCCAGGTCTCGCTGGCGATCTGCTTCTTTTCCAGCGTATCCGCCTCGCGAACCAGCTTGCGCAGTTCCAGATAGGTCATATCCAGGGGCTGGTCGGGCATATCGGGGTGCTCAAAAATGGTGCCGATGGCATCCAGCCGGAAGCCGTCCACACCCATATCCAGCCAGAAGCGCACCATGTTGAACATGGCTTCCCTCACCTCAGGATTGCGCCAGTTCAGATCGGGCTGTTCGCGGAAGAAGTAATGATAATAGTACTGATCGGTGGCGGTGTCATATTCCCAGGCTGGCCCATCAAAAGTGGATTGCCAGTTGTTGGGCGGGCTGCCATCCGGTTTGGGATCGCGCCAGATGTACCAGTCGCGCTTCGGGTTATCGCGGCTGGAGCGTGACTCCAAAAACCAGGCGTGCTTGTCTGAGGTATGGTTCATCACCAGATCCAGAATCAGGCGCATCCCACGCTGATGCGCGCCATCCAGAAACTGTCTGAAATCATCCATTGTGCCGTATTCAGGCGCAACCGCCATGTAATCGGCGATGTCGTACCCGCAATCCACATACGGCGACGGATAATGCGGTGAAAGCCAGATGGCGTCAATGCCGAGGTCTTTTAAGTAATCCAGTTTTTCGATCATCCCCTTAAAATCACCCAGACAATCCCCGTTCCCGTCCGCAAACGAACGCGGGTAGATCTGATAGAAAACCGCTTTTTGCCACCACTTGAGATTTTTCATGACTCTCGCCCTCCCTGGCATGAAAAAAGTGTGCCCGAATGCGGGCATCTATTCAGAGTTTATCACATCCTGCATCAAGAGCCTGGCTATCTCAAAGTCAATTCCTCTTCTCCGCCGGGTTCTCCCATACCCGCATTTTAAAGCATTACAAACCAACCTTCGGGGGACCTGTAATAGCTCTTCCAGATATGAAAACGTCCGAATATCAGCTCTCGGGCGGATTTCTCCGGGTCAGACAGCAAAAAGCGCTGTCTGACCTTGCGAAATGACACTTGAGGGAGCGTTCTTGCGAGTGGATCACAGCCCCAAATGGGCCTATCTTGTCATCTTGGCGTGAAAACTTTGTTTTCACATTGAGATCTGCCCGAGGGCCTGTAATCGTGGTTCCAGATATGGAAACGTTCGAATAATAACCATCGGGCGGATTTCTCGGGGTCAGACAGCAAAAAGCGCTGTCTGACCTTGCGAAATGACACTTGAGAGAGTGTTCTCGCAAGTGAATCCCAACTATAAAGATGATCTCATTTTGTCATCTCGCAGGGAAAGCGAACGCCTTTCTCGCTTTCCCGGAGAGATCCGCCCGAGGGCCGGTAATAGCGCTTCCAGATATGGAAACGTTCAAATAATAAGTATCGGGCGGATTTCTCTGCGGCCGGCTGACGCCGTCCGCGGCGAAATGACACTTGAGGGAGTATTCTCGCGAGTGAATAACAACCCTAAAATGGGCCTATCTTGTCATCCCGGCAGACACCCGCCCGAGGGCATTTAATAGCATTTCCAGATATGGAAACGTTCAAAATGATCAGTCACGACTCAGTGAACCCAACCAAAAAGCAGGTTTTCTTACGATGAAGGCTTTCTCGCGATGATTGGGAAAATGTCAGCACGTTCGCCGGTATCCCCGGACAGATCGTCGTGAAATGTGATGTCACCCAGACCGGCCTTTTCCAGCATGGATGCATATTCCTCATCGGTATACGCCTGGTGACTGGCGGTGATGCGCGTATGCGCGCCGGTGGCAATGTCGATCACAAAATAGCGGTCAGTGATGATATGCAGCGCATCATCCCAGAAATACTCGCTCAGCAGCAGATACGGCTGGTCAGAGAACAGCCCGTATGGCCGGGTGGACCACGACGCGGGCTCAAGCCGCTGTTTCACGCTGTCAAATGTGGATACTTCCAGCAGCAAATAACCGCTGGGTTTCACGGCAGCGGCGGCCTTTTGCAGAATCTGCCGGGCATGCTTCGGGTGAAAGGCATTCAACTCACCGTAGATCAGCATCACCAGATCATAGCCGGAGCCGTACTCAGCATTGATAATGCTGTCTTCGATATAGCGAATGGGCAGATCGTTGGCGTGCTGGCGGGCATAATTGATCGAAGCGGGTGAGAAGTCGATCCCCACGCAGTCACAGCCACGCTGCGCCAACCGCTGACTGTAGAAACCCGGTCCGCAGCCCAGATCCAACACGCGTCCAGGCTTTCCTTTCAAAAGGGTGCCAAAAATCCAATCCACATGCAGGTCGATGACCGTCTGCCGCCGGCTGGCAGCGTCGTGATCCTGAGATAAATGCTCCTGAAGCATGCGCCTTGAAAAGCCGGGCTCATTCCAGGGGATTTTTTCACCCTCCGCCCAGGGCGTCGGGGGAATCTGTCGGTTCAAAATCGGGTAAAGATCCATGATTATCCTCACAAACAAGTAACAAAGAAAAACAATGCTGAAAACACCTGTCTGGTTCTGTTTTCTGTCGGACAAAGTGTGTTTTCTGTATTTTCACAAAACGGGAAGAAAGCGTAGCGGGCTTTAGGCAGTATCCTGTCCGGTACCCGAAACCGCTTTGATCTGCAAGAAAAAAATGAGACGTACACGCTAGAGGATCATACGGCCATTATAAGACCCTTCCAGCCTGTCATCAATGTTCTGAAAGAAAAATCGGACCGCAGGATCACTGCGGTCTGTCAGATATCGCTTGTGGTTGATAATTTCTATTCGGTCAGATACACGCGCGGGATGCGCTTATTGACATTGGTCACAAAGGTAGTGGCCGATGACCAGCGTTTGGCCAGTTCCTGGGGCGGGATCACCGCGCCGTCCTGCTCGCCGATCAACACCGCCTCGGTGCCGATGGGGTAAGCTTTGGGCAGGCTGACCATCATCTGATCCATGCAGATCTTGCCCACAATGGGGCAGCGCTGGCCTTCCACCAGCACAGAGCCGCCCGGCAGACGCAAATAGCCGTCACCGTGGCCAACATTCAGCGCCCCGATGATCTCATCCTGCTGGGTCACATAGGTGGCCCCATATCCCACCGTCCAGCCAGCCGGGAATTTTTTGACCGATACGAATTTGGCCTTCCAGCAGAAAGCGCGTTTCAATCCCGGACGCATGTTGCCGCTTGAATCGGAGGCATCGCCCAGCCCATACAGCACACCACCGGCGCGCACCATATTGAAATGCGATTCTGGTTCGTCCAGGATGGCCGATGAGCTGGCCATGTGCTTCCAGCGCGGATCGATGCCGGCGGCCTTGAGGGTTTCCAGCACGCCTTTGAAGCGTTTGATCATGGTCTTGCCGTCAAGGTTGCCTTCATCGCCGGTGACGGCCATATGGCTCATCACGCCCTCAATCTGCAGCCCTTCCAGCGTGCTGATAAAGCGCGCGAATTCCAGCGCCTGATCGGGGAACACGCCAAAGCGCCCCATGCCGGTATCGATTTTTAAATGCACGGGCAGCTTGCGCCCCAGTGCCAGCGCTCGGGCTGACCAGATTTTAGCCAGACCGGCGTCATACACGGGCAGCACCGCGGTGAGCGCGATAGCCTGGTCAATTTGCGTTTCCAGCGCGCCGCCAAATATCATCACCGGCGCGGTGATGCCGGATTCGCGCAATTCGGCCAGCTCGCTCAGACGCACAACCGCCAGCATTCTTGCGCCGGCTCGCAGGGCAGCTTTGCCGCATTCCACGGCGCCATGCCCGTAGGCGTTGGTCTTCACTACCGCCAGTGCATCCACACCGGTGTGCTTGAGGACATAGCGAGTGTTGTTTTCAATATGCGACAGGTTAATTTCGATCCAGGTAGGGTTGGGATTGGAGGTCATGGTCAGATCCTGATGAATGGGTTTTTGACGGATTCTTCCGCCTCCGGCAATGATGAAAAACCGCTATTTTCAGGTATTGTCTGAGGCGGGCAGGTGGAAATTTGATCGTCAGGACACAAGTATAATACATCGTGCACCAACTGTAGTTTTTCATCCCATTCCCGGAAGGAACTGATCCCATGTCAGACACAACTGTAAAACGCAGCGTCCGGCCAGAAGATCTTTTCAAGCTGAAGATCACGCAGGATGCACTGCTTTCGCCCGATGGCACAAAAGCAGTCTATGGAGTTTCGTGGGTCGATACCGACACGATGAACGAGTACACCAACCTGTGGCTGGTGGATACCGCCTCAGGAGAGAGCCGCCCACTCACCCAGGGGAAATGGCGCGAGGGCGGTGTGGCCTGGTCGCCGGATGGAAAGCAAATTGCCTTCCTGTCCAACCGGGTGGATTCGAAACCCCAGCTCTTTTTGATCGCCCCTGATGGCGGCGAAGCCCGCCAGCTCACCAAACTGGAGCAGGGCGTCGGCAGCGGACCGGAATGGTCGCCGGATGGCAAGAAGATCGCCTTCACCACGGTTGAACTGCCCAAAGAAAAACCGGATCCCAAAAAACCATACCGCGTCACCCGCAACGTGTACCGTTTTGACGGCGCCGGTTACCTGGATCCGATTGTGCAGGATATCTATGTGATCGATGTCGCCGATAAGGTCGAGCCCAAACGGCTCACCAATGACCGCTTCAGCAATCACAACCCGGTTTGGTCGCCGGATGGTAAACGCATTCTGTTCAGCGCCATGATGGACCCCGACACATTCGATTTCAGCCCCATCCTCAAGGTGGTGGATCTGGATGGCAACGTGCGCACTTTGGTCGATGAGAAGTGGGGCAGCGTGGATAACGGTCTGTTCACCCCGGATGGCAAGCAGATCGTGTTCGTCGGCGAGCCCAAGGGGCAGAAGATCGGCTCCAACAACCAAATGTGGGTGATGGATGCCGAAGGGAAGACCGCCCCGCAATCCCGCTCAGCCGGGCTGGGCTACAGCTTCTGCGGCGCCCTGCGCTCCGACCTGCCCAAAGCCTGGCGTGCCATGGGCGGCGCGTTGATGATCTTTGACAAGGCCGGCACTTCGGTGTACACCACCGTGCATGTAGCCGGGTCCATCCACATTTACAAGGTTGCCCTGAGCGGCCCCGAATCCTGCAAGCCGATCATCGCCAACCCGGAACGCCCCACCGTGTTAATGGATGTGGCTGGAAAAACCATGCTGTACGGCGTCAGCTCGCCTGACCTGCCCTGTGACCTGTTTGCCTCCGATCTGGACGGAAAACATGAACGCCGTCTGACCAACGTGAACGAGGCTCTCCTGAAGGAATTAAACCTGGCCCTGCCCGAACACGTGGAATACACCAACCAAAACAACGCCCGCGTGGAAGGCTGGTTGATGAAACCGGTCACCGGTGAAGCCCCCTTCCCCACCATTCTGTACATCCACGGCGGTCCGCACTCGGCTTACGGCAATATGTTCTCGTTTGACTATCAGATGCTGGCCGGCGCCGGTTATGCGATCCTTTACCTCAATCCGAGTGGTTCGTCAGGATATGGGAACGAGTATGCCACCTGCATCATTGAAAACTGGGGCGACCTGGTCTTCAACGATTTGATGAAAGGCGTTGATCTGGCGATCGAAAAAGGCGTGGCCGATCCGGATAAACTGGGCTGCTACGGGCTCTCCTACGGCGGGTACATGTCGTGCTGGATTGTGGGGCACACCGACCGCTTCAAGGCATCCATCCCTGAGAACCCGGTCAGCAACCTGTGCTCATTCTACGGCACGTCCGATATCGGTCCGCGCTTCCTGGAAGAAGAGATGGGCGGCACCCTGCTGGATAAATTCCAGGTCTATGTAGAGCAGTCACCTATCACCTATGCGTATAAATCAAAGACCCCCACCTTGATGATCCAGGGTGAGTCGGACTTCCGCTGCCCGGCCGAGCAATCCGAGCAGTTCTATACCACCCTGAAAGATCATGGCTGCATCACCGAGATGGTGCGGCTGCCCGGCAGCCCGCACGGCGGCACCATCAGCGGCGCGCCCATTGTGCGTCAGTACGCCAACGACGCCATGCTGGATTGGTTTGACCGGTATGTGAAGGGGAAGTAGGGAGTAAATCACCCCATCCCTTTATCCCCGCCCCTCAAGGGGCGGGGAATTTTTTTCTTTTGATGGGATTGACCTGAAGACAGGTCAATCCCATCAAACGGCGGGGAAAGGCACTTTCCGGCGAGCTTTTCCCCGGCGTGAGAACCTCTCTGGCCAATTTATGAGATTATCCCAAACGAAATTAGTTATGTAATTGACTTCTATCTAAAACAGCCGCATCGCAGGCAGATTTTCGCCGGGGACGGCGAAAATCTGCCTGCATGTATTTTTCCCCTTCCCAATGGGAAGGGGGTCAGGGGGTTGGGGGGTTCACAAGCCACCCTGCCTCTTTATCCCCGCCCCTCGAGGGGCGGGGATTTTTTTCTTTTGAAGGGATTGACCTGAAGACAGGGCAATCCCTTCAAACTGCGGGGAAAGGCATTTTCCGACGAGTTATTCCCTAAAACAGCCTGGTAGGTTGGGTTGAGGGTGTCAAAGGCATATGCTGTAAGTCCGCGACGCTACGAAACCCAACGGTTCGGCAAATCACCTGTTTACCATGTCTCCGTACACCCGCTTACTATGTAAGTGTGCTATACACCCCACCCCTCGAGGGGCGGGGAAATTTTTTTAAGCCCGCAAATGTGAGGTGCTGCGTAGTCTGCTGCGCAGCACCTCACATTAAAAAGGTGTTCCCCCTTCCCGCTGGAAGGGGGTCAGGGGGAAAGGCTTTCTCTCTCAAATCCTCTGACAAATCTCCCGCGAGAATTTCCGCATAAACCCTTATAATTAGGAAAATTTAGTTCGCAAGGGTTTTATCATGAGAGAAGAAACGTCCCTCCAGTACCTTCAGCAACTGCCTAAAGCCGAGCTGCATGTGCACTTGGAGGGAGCGATCAAGCCGGCCACTGTGCTGGAATTAGCCCGCCGCCACAACCGTCTCGATGTACTGCCCGCCGCCGATGAAGCCGGGCTGCAAAGTTGGTTCAAATTCCAGGATTTTCGACATTTTATCAAGATCTATCTGGCTATTTCCGATATGCTGCGTACGCCGGAAGATTTTGAGTTGATTGCCTATCAGTTGGGCGCGGATATGGCCGCGCAAAACATTCTTTACCGTGAAGCTACCTTCACCCCGTATACCCATGTGGAATATCAGGATAAGGGACTGTCCATCCAGGACATATTGGCCGGGCTGGATCGCGGCCGTCTGGCCGCCCGCCGTGACTTTGGCGTGGAAATACGCTGGATCTTCGATATCCCGCGCGATATCTGTTTTAAAGACAGTGACGGCCACTACGACTCGCTGCCTGCCGAAAAAACGGTTGAATATGCTTTAATCGGCCGACCCAACGGCGTGGTGGGGCTGGGCCTGGGCGGCAATGAAGTGAACGCTCCGGCGCTGCCGTTTGCGCACGCATTCGAATCTGCCCGCCGTGAGGGGTTGGCGCGCATTCCGCACGCCGGCGAGACCATGGGTCCGGTCAGCGTGTGGGAAGCCATCGACTTTTTGGGCGCGCAGCGCGTTGGTCACGGTGTACGCTCCATCCAGGACCCGCAGCTTGTCAAAACGCTGGCCGAACGCGGCATTGTGCTGGATATCAATCCCACCAGCAACATCTGCCTGCATGTGTATGAAGATTTTGCCATGCACCCGTTCAAACAGCTCGACCGCTCCGGCGTGCTGGTGACGGTCAACAGCGATGACCCGGCCCTGTTCAACACCTCGCTGGTGCAGGAATATAAGATTCTTGCCAAACATTTTGGCTACAAAAAAGCGGATTTGCTG
This sequence comes from uncultured Anaerolineaceae bacterium, assembly GCA_964532655.1. Taxonomy (GTDB): domain Bacteria; phylum Chloroflexota; class Anaerolineae; order Anaerolineales; family Anaerolineaceae; genus JAJFTV01. The sequence continues at coordinate 6,739 of CAZHMZ010000044.1, read as the reverse complement.
CGCATCGCGCGCAACGCCTTTTTATACGCCTCGGTGGAAGAGCCGGTCAAGGGCCAGCTTCTGCAACGGTTCGACGCATACACGAAAATACACGAAACCGGGAAGACTTCTTCTCCGGCATAACGATTTTGAATGCCGAACCATCTGCGTCTGGTGATTGATCGTACGGCAGTATGATTCCGCCGTACACAAATTCGGTCAAAGTGATATTAAACCCGTTATAAAATGTCAGCCTCTATTCCTGATCTGCTACTGATTGTCAGCACACAGCATCAGATCCAGCGCCTGACAACCGCTTTGCAGCCGGAAATGTACCGGTTATCCATTCTGGCCGGGCTTGATCAAACCATATCGGCTGCATCGGATTGCCCGCCTGATCTGGTAATTTTGTGGTTCTCAGATGTCTTTCCTGAGGCGCTGCCCCGTCTTAATACCATTCTCGATTCTATAAAATCGATTGGCGGACAGACCCCCATCCCGGTATTAATTATCCTCGATCAGTATGAAGCCCATTGGGTGGAGACTATCTTTCAGTTGGGGATCACCGATATCCTTACCCGCCCAATCCACCCGTTGGTATTGCGACAACGGGTGCGGCTGCTCTTGCAGGCGCGTGAAACAGCGCTGCTGGTCAACCGGTTGCAGGTATCAGAGGCCGCCCTTCAGGAAGAAAAGGAACGTTTCAGGACCGTGGCCGATTTTACTTACGACTGGGAGTATTGGAGCAGCCCTACCGGTCAATTGATTTATAACTCACCGTCCTGTGAGAGAATCACCGGTTTTCTTCCACAGGATTTTTTGGAGAACCCGAATCTGCTGCGGGACATTGTCCACTCGAATGATCGGCAACGCTTTGAGGAGCATCAATGCCTCGAACTGGACACCAGTGATGCCTGTACGATTGATTTTCAGATCACAACCAAAAGTGGACAAAAGCGTTGGATCGGGCATATCTGCCAACAGGTATACGCAGAGGATGGCCGAAAACTCGGTCGTCGGGCCAGTAACCGCGATATCACTGAACGCAAGCTGGCAGAAACCAATCTAATACGGTCGGAGCGTCTGGCGGTGATTGGGCGCTTAACAGCGTCACTCTCGCACGAAATTAATAATCCGTTGCAGGCAATTTTCAGCAGTATCGAAATCCTGCAAGAATTTTCTTTACCGGAAAACGAACGCAGTCAATATCTGCAAATCATTCGCCTGGAAATTGAACGCCTGATGAAGATCAATTCAGAAATCCTCGGCTTTTCACGTTCTCCGGAAGCGAATTTCCAGCCGGTTTTACTCCATCCGGTGATCGATCACGCGTTGTTTCTGGCATCCACCCAACTCAGGCATGCTAAAATATCCACTGAGGTGAAATTTCCACCCTCTTTGCCAGCGGTTTTGGCTTCACCTGATCAAATGACACAGGTATTCTTGAACCTTATCATCAATGCGGCAGAAGATATGCCCCAGGGGGGTCACCTGATGATCTCTGCAACAGAAAATATGCACTGGCTGGAAATTTGTTTTACCGATACAGGAAAAGGCATCCATCCGGAAGACCTGGATCTTATTTTTGATCCCTTCTTTTCCACAAAAACCGGTGGCACCGGGCTTGGACTGTCTATCTGTCAAAAAATTGTCCGGCAACACCATGGTGAAATTCAGGTAACCAGCACTCCTGGCGCGGGGTCGACTTTCACGGTACATCTGCCTGTCCTTCCGCCAGACACGGGCTTTCCGATAGAGTCAGGGTATGAACCTTTCTGATCCCCAAACGGTACCAGCCCGAATTCTGGTGGTCGATGACGAAAATAGCACCCGTCTGGTGATGGCGCGCGCTTTACAACTTTCTGGTTATCATGTGGAAACGGCTGAGAACGGACAGAAAGCTATTGATTGTTTATCCACCTCATCCTTTGATGTGATGCTGCTCGATCTGAACATGCCTGTTCTTGATGGGAACCAGGTAATGGACGTTGTGCGCGAACAGTACCCGCATTTGCAGGTAATTATCCTGACTGCGCACGCTTCTCTTGACAGCGCCATTACAGCCGTTAAAACCGGAGCTGTCGATTATTTGTTGAAACCCCAAAGCATTTCACAAATCAAACAGGCCGTGCAGACCGCAATGAAACGTCGCTTCCAACAAACTCAGCATGAAAACCTGTTGGAAATTCTTGGGCTGGCCATACAGACTTTGCAGCCAGAGCCGGGATTGAACTCCCGCCTGATGCCCGCACCGGAAGGTATCGAGCCGCCTGTTACCTTGCCCGGTTTTCTGTTCGAGCCTGCGCTGCAACGGGTTACGATCTATACCGATGATTTGATCCACGGTACTTCCTCTTCGCGTACCACTCAACTCTCATCACATCAATCGGCCATTCTGTCCCGTCTTCTGCGCCGTCCAAACCAGGCATTGACCTGTCTTGAAATCAGCCGATCAGCCCTTGGGTATCATCACCTGACACAGGCGGAAGCCGAATATATCATCCGCCCGCATATTTTTAAGCTTCGTCAAAAGATTGAAACTGACCCTGCCAATCCACAAAGAATTAAATCGGTGAGAGGAAAAGGGTATCTTTTTTGTGTTCCTGAGACCCAGAACAGTTAAGATCCTGTTGAAGTTTTTTGACGGCTTCATTGCGATACGCAATGAAAGCGCAATTGTTTGATAATAATCAAGCTGCCGGAAGAAGATAAGATATCTCCTGGAAATCCGTTTTCAACAGTTTCATTTTTCCCAAACAGGAGATACAGCATGCAATTTGATACTGGAAATACCGGCTTTATGCTCGTCGCAACCAGCCTGGTGATGTTGATGACACCCGGGCTGGCATTTTTTTACGGCGGATTGGTGGGCCGGAAAAATGTACTGGCCATCATGATCCAAAGTTTTGTTTCCATGGGCTGGACAACACTGTTATGGTGGGCAGTCGGGTATTCGTTGGTGTTCAGCGGTGGTGAAGGGGGTATCATTGGAAATCTCAAGCACGCGTTTTTATCAGGCATTACCCCCACCGATATACTCTCCATCAACAATAATATCCCGCTGCTGGTTTTCATCGCCTATCAGATGATGTTTGCCATCATTACCCCGGCTCTGATCACCGGTGCATTCGCCGACCGAATCCGGTTCAGCGCCTATATGATTTTTTTGACTCTGTGGCTGCTTTTCGTTTATTTCCCAATCGCACATATGGTTTGGGGCGGCGGGCTTTTCGCCAGTTGGGGTGTCCTTGATTTCGCAGGTGGAACGGCAGTGCATGCCACAGCCGGTTTCGCCGCTTTGGCTTCTGTTCTCTTTGTTGGAAAACGCAAACAAAAAAATGGCGAACCTCACAACATACCGCTGGTTGCTTTGGGAACTGCGTTGTTGTGGTTTGGTTGGTATGGTTTCAACGCGGGCAGCGAGCTTCGCGTGGATCAGGTCACCTCTCTGGCGTTTTTGAACACGGATATCGCTGCGTCGATTGCGGCGCTTACCTGGCTTGGAATTGGATGGGTGATTGAGAAAAAACCAAAGTTTCTTGGCCTGCTGACAGGCGCTGTGGCCGGGTTGGTGGCAATCACACCCGCTGCCGGATATGTATCCATCAGCAGCGCGGTGATCATTGGTTTGTTGGCAGGCGGGGTGTGTTATCTGGCAGTCATGCTGAAAAATAAACTTTTACTGGACGATGCGCTCGATGTATGGGGTGTTCACGGCGTGGGCGGCGTTTTGGGTTGTATTTGCACCGGGTTGTTTGCCTCCACTGTGTGGAACTCAGCCGGAGCCGATGGTTTGGTATTCGGGAATGTACACTTCTTCCTGATGGAAACTCTCAGTGTGGTACTGACAGCGGCTTACTCCTTTGGGTTTACATATGCGTCACTGTGGTTGATCAATAAAATCGTGCGTGTGAAGGTTGATATCAAAGAAGAGACCGAAGGTCTTGACGCAACCATGCATGGCGAAAACGCCTATGAAATGATCTGATTTCGCCATCAAGCTGTCGGTGACATTTTTAAGACAAAGAGGTTGCCTGAAAAAGGCAACCTCTTTTTGACTGGTTCTGAATTCAACCGTCTCGTCCATCCGGTTCACGCTGAAATTGATTGAATAGAATATCGCAAACTGGCAGATTGACCTGCCGGTTGCGTACCGATTATCTGAAAAAGTTCTTCATCCGAAATTTTTGCCTGTAAAATCTGCTCATGCTACCCGCAGCACCGCTTCACCGTTGATGCAGCTGTGTTTCATATCCTCCAGAGCCTGGTTGGCGTCAGCCAGATCATACATTGTCACCGTCGAGCGAATGCCCGCCCGCTCGGCCAGATCCAGAAACTCCACCCCGTCCTGATAGGTGGCATTGGCTACACTCACCAACGTACGCTCGCCGTAGATGAGCGAATAGGACATACCCGGCAGGTCGGTCATGCTGACGGCGTTTACCGCCAGGGTACCACCCGGGCGCAGTTTACCCAGCGCCTGCGGCACTACGCTGCCCACCGGCGCAAAGGTGACGGCCCGGTCCAGCAGGTACGGAGCGGTTTCATCCAATCCACCGGCCCAGGCTGCCCCCAGTTGCAGAGCGTGCTGTTGATGGCCCGCCGAACGGGTGAACACATACACCTCGCAGCCCATATACCGCGCCGCCTGGATGGCCAGGTGCGCGCTGGCCCCAAAACCAAACAACCCCAGCCACTCGCCCGGCTGCAAACCTGCCTTCTTCAACGAGCGGTAGCCGATGATGCCGGCGCACAGCAGCGGGGCAGCCTGCTCATCTGAGATGCTGTCCGGCAGTGGCAGCACAAAATCAGCCTGGGCCAGCATATATTCGGCAAAACCACCGTCCACATGGAACCCGGTAAACCGCGCCTGCGGGCACAGATTTTCCTCTCCTCGCCGGCAGTATTCGCAGGAGCGGTCGGTGGAGTGCAGCCAGGGTACACCCACCCGGCTGCCCAATACCGGTCGGGTCACCCCATCGCCCAGCGCGTCCACCCGCCCCACAGCCTGGTGCCCCGGTGTAACCGGCAGCTGTGGCGGATGAATATCACCTTCGGCAATGTGCAGATCGGTGTGACACGCACCGCATACCGATATGCGCAGACGCACCTGCCCGGGACCGGGCTGCGGTACCGGTATCTCCTGCATCACCAGGGGATGGGTTTCGATTGGGCCAGCTTTCAACACCTGCATACTTTTCATGGGTGCTCCTGCTACGGTCACGCCGGAAACGAGAGACGTAAAACAGATTGTATCTGCCGCATACGGTCCTCTGCCACGCCAGCCTTTTCCGCGAATTCCGGCCAGCGTTCAAAAACGTTGATCACGTGTGCCAGCATCGCGGATGCTCGGCGCGGTTCATTAAGAAGGCGATATTTTTCACGTGATCATCCTGATTTTGCCCCACCACATAGAAAAAATCAACTATTAAAAGGTAAATAATTGCCTTTTAATAGTTGATTTAGGATATAAGAGGTAATTATTTGCCTTTTAATAAGGTTATTGAATTGTAGATCACCTTACCCGGAAAAAAGGATTGAACTCAGTGAAAATGCTGCTCCAGATAAACCGCCTCATCGCCAAAACCGTGACTGTGATAGAAGCGAATGGCTCCGCTGTTGTCCGGCATGGTGGAGACGGAAATTTCAGCGCAGCCGGCCGCCTCCGCCCGCTTTTTGACTGCCTCCACCAGCAAACCGCCAATCCCGCGGCTGCGGGCGCGCTCATCCACAATCAATTCCTCGATCAGGCAGCTTCCGCCGGCATGATACAGGTTGGGCCGGATGCTGAAACTCAACAGACCCAGCACCTGCACTCCCTCCACAGCAAGCAAAATGTTGCTGCCCGGAAACGCCAGGTATTCAGACACATAGGCTTCGCTGACCGGGCTGACTTCGCCGTCATCCAGGGCCAACGCCTTCACCAGCCGGACCACTTCAGCGGTATCGTCAACGCCGGCCAGTCGAGTTTGAATTTGTTTATCCATGCGTTCCTCCATTTATCGATCAGTTCCGGCTCCGCAGAAATCCAAAATGGTCGCGGCGAAAACCTTCGCCGTAGTGTACAGCGATTCCAGATCCGCCCATTCCACATCGGCATGCGCACCTTCGCCGTCCGGCCCGTAGATCAACGCCGGCATGCCGGCCCGGTCAAACAGACTGGTGTCTGCCCAGCCCGCCATCCCGTAATACTGCGGCGGCGTACCGATGACCTTTTCCGTCTGGCGGTAGATGGTCTGGACGATAGGGGAATCTTCCGGCACCTCAAACGGATGCCGCACAAACAACGTTTTGACCTCGGCTTTGAACTTCTCATCGCGGGCATGCAGCCGGTCAATGATTTGCTGCAGTTTTCCGCGTAATTCTTCCTCGGTCTGTCCGGGGATCGTGCGCCATTCGATGGTCAAGGTGCAGGAGGATGGATAGGTGCTCAGCTCGGTGCCCCCGTGGATCAGCGAAGCATGCAGGGAAGGCGGGCCCAGCAACGGTGCAGGCGCCAGATTCTGCTGCTCCTGGATCACATGTTCCAGTTCGGTCAAAAAGCGACCCATGAACACGATGGCATCCACCCCATCTTCGTAATTGCTGCCGTGCATGGCCCGGCCGGTTGTGGTCACCTCAAACCAGATGAAACCTTTATGCGCCCGCACAATGCTGAGACCGCTGGGCTCGGCCACCACGACCGCATCGGTTTTATAGGTAGCCGCCAGGTTTTCGGAGCCAATGCTCAGATATTCTTCGTCGGCTGCCCCGGCTATCA
>CAZHMZ010000043.1:0-23791 GCA_964532655.1 uncultured Anaerolineaceae bacterium | reverse complement strand
CCCGGATATGAAGTTCAACTGATCGACATTGCCGGAAAGGGTGTCCACGGTTTCACTCATGGTGGTGAAACTCTCGTTCAGATTGGACATCTGTTCGAGGGCCGAGAACTGTGCCAGTTGCGCCAGCATCTCGGAGGCGCGGATGGGGTAGCCCTGCATTTCAACATCGCGGCCCAACGGCGAGGTGGCGGTTTTCTGACCAGGCAGCGTGGTGGGAGCCATCTGTCCGCCGGTCATACCGTAAATAGCGTTGTTGATAAAGATCACGGTGATGTTTTCGCCGCGCAAGGCTGCGTGGGTGATTTCAGCAGCGCCAATTGAGGCCAGATCGCCGTCTCCCTGGTAGGTGAACACAAACTTGTCGGGCATCACACGTTTGATACCGGTAGCCATGGCCGGGGCGCGCCCGTGCGAGGCCTGTACAAAATCAAAATCGAAATAGTTGTAACAAAATACCGAGCAGCCGACCGGGGCAACGCCGACGGTCTTGCCGGCAATACCCATTTCATCAATCACCTCAGCCACCAGGCGGTGCGCAATACCATGCGTGCAGCCCGGGCAGTAAGAGGGGGTCATGATGAGTGATTTCGGTCTCTGGTAAACAATTTCTTCAACTTGAGGGTTATATGTGGTCATCATACACTCCTAACTTACCTTCGCGCTCAAGCGATCCAACCAGCGGTCACGCGGGCTGCCTTCGGTGGTTTGTGGCTCACTGACCATCCGTTTGATTTCAGCAACCACTTCATCCGGCAACGGCATAACGCCGCCCATACGGCCGTAGAACTCAACCGGGATTCTGCCCTGAGCGGCCTTGCGGACGTCTTCGAGCATCTGACCTGTGTTCATCTCAACTACCAGCATGTTTTTCACCTTCTTGCTGTACTCTTCATACACAGCGTATGGGAAGGGGTTCAGCACGGTGGGGCGGATGAGGCCAACCTTCAGGCCGGCTTCGCGGGCTGTGCGTACAGCCGAGAGGGCAATGCGCCCGGCGGTGCCAAAACCGGTCACCACGTATTCGGCGTCTTCCATGAAGTATTCCAGCCAGCGGGTTTCGTTCTTCTCCACTTCCTGCCAGCGCCGCAGCATGCGGATGTTGGCTTTTTCTTCCAGCGGAGGATCCATGTAAATGGAGGTATGAATGCGTTTTTCGCGTCCTTCGTTGCCGCGGGTGGCCCAGTCGGGGTACTGGGTCTTGATCGGCTGCATTTCGGGCAGTTCGGCGGGTTCCATCATCTGACCCAGGCTGCCGTCCAGCAGCACCACTACGATACAGCGGTACTTCTCGGCCAGGTCGAAGGCTTCGGTGGTCATGTCGATGAGTTCCTGAACCGTGGCAGGCGCCAGAACGATGGGATGGAAATCACCATGAGCGCCGCCGTGTACAATCTGGTTGTAATCAGATTGTGCAGGCGCAATATTGCCAAGGCCGGGGCCGCCGCGCATCACATCCACCAGCACCATGGGCAGTTCGGTACCGGCAATGTAGGAAAGACCTTCCATCATCAGGCTGATGCCCGGGCTGGATGACGATGTCATCACACGGGCGCCAGTGCAGGCAGCACCGTACACCATGTTGATGGCTGCCAGCTCACTCTCGGCCTGTACAAACGCACGTCCCAGTTGCGGCATGCGCAACGCCATCCACTCAAGGGCTTCCGTCTGTGGGGTGATGGGATAACCAAAATAAGCTTCCAGGCCGGCGCGTATTGCAGCTTCAGCCAGGGCCTGATTTCCTTTTAACAGTTCACGAGCCATGATTATCTCCTGTTTTCATCCTATCCCAGCGCCGCTTCCTTCTTAAAGCGGAAAACGGTGATGGCGGCATCAGGACAGACTGTCGCGCAAATGGCGCAGGCGGTACAACCTTCGCCCACCTGTTCAGCAGGGTGATAACCCCTGGCATTAATTCGCACCGGCGCCAAGGCCAGTACTTTCTGAGGGCAGTTATCGACACACAGGCCGCAGCCCTTGCAGAATGATTCATCGACAGCGATTCTTCCCTTCGGGGGCATTCATTACCTCCTTGATAAAATAAATACCTGGTTTCTTACCGCCGGTTGATCCTGCAACCGGAACCGGGGGTTCTCACATCCTCCGGCCATCTCATTATCATCTCGAATGATCAACGTCAATAGTGACAACAATCCTCGATTTGCCTGCGAGTCTTACCTCAATCCATTCCTTAAAAGAAAGCGCTGACCTTTTCAGTCAGCATACGGGTAAAACGGTATCGGTAGATAGAATTGGCAGGCAGTTTCAATAATGCGACGGCGCTGCGTGAATCCAAAGAGAAATCCCTGTTCCTGAAATGAATCTGGATAGCAACCGATCATCGGATTTCAATTATAACCGTCTTTCCTGGGGGACAGACCGCATTTCGAATGTACCTTTCCATTACAACAAATATCGCTAAGAAAAGGTATCGTCAAATATTTATAAAAATATAATATTTTATATACGAGTGACAGTAATGAGGAAGATTGTCTGAATTATTGACGCCATTAATCCCTCTTTATCATAGTATACTCATGATGAATAATTATTTATTGGAGGTATCGTGAGACCAGGCTCAGTTCAGTTCAGTGATGTGACCCTTCGGGATGGACAGCAAAGTATTGCAGCCACCCGCATGACAACCGCTCAGGCGATGCGCGTTTTACCCATGATCAAAGACGCTGGTTTTTATGAAATTGAAGCCTGGGGGGGCGCAGTTCCGGACAGTTGCATTCGTTTCCTCAATGAAGATCCCTGGGAGAGACTGGAAACCTACCGCGATACGCTGGGCGACGGCGAGAAAATCCGCGCCCTGCTGCGCGGGCAAAACCTGTTTGCCTATCAGCCTTACCCGGATGATTTAGTGATTGCCTTTGTCAAGCAGGCCATTCGTTCCGGGGTGGGGAACATGCGCATCTTTGACGCCCTCAATGACTGGCGCAATTTACAGATCCCCATTCTGGCCAGTAAGGCTTACGGCGCGGTGGTGGATGGCGCCATCTGTTATACCACCAGCCCGGTTCACACATTGGATTATTTCCTCCAGACCGCCCGCAAGCTGCAGGACGAGGGCGTGGGCCGCATCACCATTAAAGATATCGCCGGGCTGCTGTACCCCACCGATGCCCTGAAGCTGTTCAAAGCCTTTAAGGCCGAGTTGAAAGTGCCGGTGACATTCCACGGGCATACCACCACCGGTGTGGCGATTCTCAATGCGGTGCTGGCCATGCAGACCGGCATCGACAACATTGACTGCGCCATCACACCCTTCGCGGGCGGCCCCTCGCATCCCCCGGCCGAATTGCTGGCCGTGTTTGCCGAAGAAATGGGCATTCAGCATGGGCTGGATAAGAATCTTCTCCAGCGCATCCAGGCTGAATTGTTCAAAATTTTTGATGAACTTGCCAAAAGCTCTCCTTATCACGGCAAGTTTTACCGGCCTTTCTCGGAAAACGATATTGATCGAGACAAAGTTCGCCAGATTATTCGCCTGGTGGAGATGGAAACCGAAGAAGCAGCCGAACAGGCCATTCCGCTGGCGCGTGAACTGGTTGCCGGGCTGAACTTCCCTCCGCATGATGACCGCATGTTCAGTTCACAGATCCCGGGCGGTATGATCACCAACCTGGTCAGCCAGCTCAAGCAAATGGGGCAGGAAGCCATCCTCGATAAGGTCATCGAGGAAGTGCCGCGTGTGCGCGCCGATCTGGGTTACATCACTTTGGTAACGCCCACCAGTCAGATCATCGGATCGCAGGCCGCCTTCAATGTGATCACCGGCGAACCCTATGGGATTCTCTCCGATGAGACCAAAATGCTCCTGCGCGGCGAATTTGGCCGTCCGCCGGCCCCGTTTAACCCTGATCTGGTGAAACGTGCCCTGGAAGGCGGCGAAAAGCAGATCGTCAACCGCCCGGCTTCTTATTTGGAACCGGTGCTGGAAAAGCAGTATAATTTACCATTCGTACGCACTGAGAAAGACTTACTGCTGCACCTGATGCTGGGCGTACAGGCTGATGACTATCTGCAGAGTAAATATGCCTAAATCACAAGTTGTTTTACAGATCACCCGTTACGGCATGGGTCATGGCGAACCTGAATTGCAACTTAAACTGCTGCAAAAATACCTGCAGCTTATACTGGAAAATGGTTCGCTGCCCATGGCGATCACCTTTTATACTGAAGGCGTGAAACTGACCGTAGAAGGTTCACCGGTACTGAAAGAGCTACACGCTCTGGAAAAACAAGGGGTTCGGCTTGTGATCTGTAGCACCTGTCTGGACTACTATGGATTGCATGATGGTGTGCAGGTGGGTATTGTGGGTGGTATGCCTGATATTATTGAAGCCCAATGGAAAGCCGAAAAGTTGATCAACCTGTAAACCGGTGTACTTAAGTACCGCCTCTGATCACATGATTTTACAATTATTTTCCTCTCCGATATTCCGGAGAGGTTTTTCTTTGTTAATATCCCAGAGAAAAAACGTTTGATATAATATTTATGCATATTTACCTCGGTTCTCTGATGACAATGGGGTTATTACAGAGCCATTTTACGGGGAAAACAATGAAAACTATTGTAGCTGCGGCGCTGGGCGAATGCGTCCATGTAGCCGGTATTATGAATTTCCTGCGTCTGGCCGAACAAAGCGGCTGGCGGACCGTCTTTCTGGGCCCGGCTGTGCCGGTGGACCAGGTAATCCGGGCTGCCCAAGAAGAGAACGCAGATGTAGTGGGTATCTCATATCGGCTCACCCCGGAAACGGGTGAACGCCTGGTATCCGAGTTTGCCGAGGCTGCCGATGATCTGCGCAGTGCCGGGGTGCGCTTTCTGTTTGCAGGCACCCCTCCGCTGGCGAGCCGTATTGAGCAAATGGGTTATTTTGACCGGGTGTACGAGGGTGGTGAATCACCGGAGAGTATTCTGGCTTATTTGCAGGGCCAAATAGAAAGCCCCAATCTTGAATCGATGTACGCCCAGACGGCTGTAGAACGCATCCGCTTTAAGGCGCCTTACCCTCTGCTGCGGCACCATTTTGGTCTGCCCACCATGCAGGATACGCTGGACGGTATCCACCAAATCGCTGAAGCAGGCGCCCTGGATGTCATCTCGCTGGGGATCGACCAGGACGCCCAGGAAAATTTTTACCATCCTGAGCGACAAAACCCTCGCCGCACCGGCGCCGGCGGGGTGCCCGTACGCAGCGAAGATGATTACCGCGCTCTGTACCAGGCCAGCCGTACCGGTAACTTCCCCCTGCTGCGCGTCTACTCCGGTACCGATGACTTCATCCGCCTTGCTGAGATGTATCAACGCACCATGCACAATGCCTGGGGGGCCATACCGCTGTACTGGTTCAACCAGATCGACGGGCGCGGTCCGTGGGATTTGCAGGGCGCTATCGATCAGCACCAGCAGCTCATCCGCTGGTACGGCGAGCATGATCTCCCGCTCGAACTCAACGAACCGCATCATTGGGGCATGCGCGACGCGCCGGATGTGGTCTCGGTGGTATCGGGCTATCTATCCGCTTACAACGCACGCGCGTTTGGGGTGAAGCATTATATCGCCCAGATGATGTTCAACAGCCCGCCCGGTCTTTCGGACGTGATGGATCTGGCCAAAATGGCAGCCATTCTGGAGTTAATCGAGCCCCTGTCCGGGCCTGAATTCAACATTTACCGCCAGGTGCGAACCGGCCTGCTCAGTCATCCGTTGGATATTGACGCGGCCCGCTCACATCTGGCTACCAGCGTGTATGTGCAGATGGCTCTCCAGCCGCACATCGTCCACATCGTCGGGCATACCGAAGCGCAACACGCCGCCACCGCCGCAGATGTCATCGAAGCCGGTAAAATCGTCCGCCGGTCGATCGAAAAGGCCCTGTATGGTCAGCCCGACCTTCTGGCAGATCCACGCCTGGTGGAACGCAAAGAAGAACTTGTGCGCGAGGCTTTTCTCACCCTGGAGGCCATACGCAGCATTCATGAAGAACCCGATACCGATCCGCTCACCGACCCGATTACACTGACCCGGGCGGCTGCGGTGGGGATCATGGATGCTCCGCACCTGCGTGGCAGCAAATTCGCGCCCGGAAATGTGAAAACCATTATTGATTCGCGTGGGGCATGTATCGCGGTGGATGCTGCCACGCACGCCCCGTTGAGTGAGCAGGACCGGCTTGAACCCCTGCTGACAAACTACCGTTTATCCAAATGAAGTGAGGCAGACATGAACCAACTTGATTCCAACACAAACACACGCTTTACCGTCATTGGCGCTGGTCACGGCGGCAAAGCCATGGCAGCGCATCTGGCCCTGATGGGCTTTCCAACAAAGCTGTACAACCGTACCGATACCAATATCGAGTTCATCCAAAAACGCGGCGGTATTGAGCTGGAAAGTTACGAAGGCGGCCCAAACGGTTTTGGAAAGCTGGTTCTGGCTACCTCCAATATGGAAGAGGGGTTGAAAGACAGCCAGGTGATCATGGTGGTGGTGCCGTCCAGCGCTCACCGGGATATTGCTTTATCCACGGCGCCTTACCTGGTCGACGGGCAGATCGTGCTGCTTAACCCGGGCCGCACATTGGGCGCCATTGAGTTTGATAAGACCATTCGTGATAACGGCTGCAACGCTGATGTGGTGATTGCCGAGGCGGAAACATTTTTATACGCCAGCCGCTCTGATGGTCCCTCGCAGGCGCGAATTTTTCGGATCAAAGACAGCCTGCCCTTGGCCGCGCTGCCCGCCACCCGCACCCAGGAAGTGCTGGATGCCATTCGACCGGCCTTCCCGCAGTTCATCAGCGGCGAGAATGTGCTGCATACCAGCCTGAACAATATGGGCTCCATTTTCCACCCCGCGCTCACCATTTTGAACGCCGGGCGCATCGAGTCAACCGGTGGGGATTACCAGTATTACATCGACGGGGCCACCCCATCGGTGTCGCGAGTACTGGAAGCGATGGATCGCGAGCGGGTGACGGTGGCTTCCGCGTTGGGCATCCGCGCCCAGACGGCCATGGAATGGCTGCAGCGGGCTTACTCGGCCCACGGCGAAAACCTGTACGAGGCCATCCAGAACCAGACCGGATACTACGGTATCACCGCCCCCAAAACGCTCAATCACCGCTACATCTTTGAAGATGTGCCCTTCAGTCTGGTGCCCATCGCCGAACTGGGCAGGCAGTATGGCGTATCGGTGCGCTGCATGGACAGCATCATCAGGCTGGCCTGCATCATCCACCACACCGATTACTGGCGCCGGGGTCGCACCTTGCAAAAACTGGGCATTCAGGGATTAAGCGTGAGCGAACTGACGCACTACGTCATGGACGGTGTTCACGCTGCTTTATAAACGTCTATCAGAGAATTTCTAAACGCGGCCGAAAAAGACATCCGAGTGGATGAAGTGAATACCAGCCCGTTGGGCGCATTCTTCATCCTCCGGACGGTCGCCCACAAAGATGCTGCGATCCCAATCGATCATCACCCCGCGGTGAAACATCTGAACCTCACTCACGGCCAGCATCCCGATATCCGGTTTACGCAGCAACGAGCGCTGATTAAGGGGTGGAACTGTTCCTTTGGGGTGCGAGAGACTGACCTGCACCGCGTCGAAGGGGTTCTGCGTGAAAAGAGCCAAAGTGGCGTCCAGTTCAGCCTGCATTTGTTCCATCGACTTGTAACCGAACGCCACACCACCCTGATTGGTTATTCCGAGAATGAGAAAACCCAGATTGCGATATTCCCACAATTTGGGTTCCACATCCGGGTACAGCAGGATGTCTTCCACCTTATTGATAAACGTGCCCTCCTTGCTGTGCCGGATGGTTCCGTCAAAGTCAAGGCATAAAGCGGGTTGTACCCGGTAATCCTGAAGGTTCATTTCTTCCGCAGAAAAGCGCTGATGAGCAGGTAACCGCCCAGCAGGATCAATGCCGCGGCCCAGATGGTGGAGGATCCCACCACGCCGGAATGGAAAGCAGCCCACAAAACCAAAGTGGCTACGGCGCTGATCACAAACATGTTCAAGCCGGTACGGCGGTCATGTACCATATCGCGCGAGATCAGGCTGCCGATGAACAGGCCCAGCCCCACCAGCCCGGGGATCAGCACCCAGATGTAGGCCCAGCTCACCCAGTCTCCGGTGAGATTCTGATAAAACAGGATTCCGCCGATACCGCCGATGATACTGCCCGGTACCGCCATACCACCCTCTCCGGTGGCAATGGCGATCAGCAAAAAGATCAGACCAACCCCGATCACATAGAAAGGCCAGTCAAAATACTGGTCAAACCAGTCGGTGAAGCTGGCGGGTGCAATCTGCCATACGAGGAAAAATAGCCCCAGCAAGATTAAAATAAGCCCCCCTGCCAGACTGTTTCGTTTTCCCATGTATTCCTCCAATGAATGATCAATTGCAAAAAGCGAATGGATTACTCCATTGATTTTACCTTACCTGCCCCTGAAACAGACATCACAACGATGGGTTTTCCTCGATAGTGGATGGTGCCGCTGCCGGAAATGCGCGCGTCCAGTTTTTCCTTTACATCCACCCGCGCCGACCCCGCCCCGCTGATCTCAATATCCGCGCGGTCGCTTTGCAGGCGATCACATTTGTAATGACCCGCCGAGCTGATCGACAGCCGCTGATAAGCAGCCCTGCCCTGCATCTCCAGATCACCGGAACCGGAAACCCGCGTTTCCACGCTATCCGTGTCAATGTTGCGCACCCGGATATCACCCGACCCGGTGATGCGGTAATTGATCTGTTTGGCGGAAATTTCATCGGCTCGCACTTTACCGGAGCCGGTGATGGTGACATCAGCCTGCCCGGCCTGGATGGCGGCAAACTCAGCTTCCCCGCTGCCGCTGATACGGAGCGAAAATTCATGGATGACTGAAACCGGCCCGGCATCCAGATCGCCGCTGCCGGAGATGTCGTAATGCAGCCGTTCGCCTTTGATGGCGGAGGCAAACACATCCCCACTGCCTGAAAGGGAGATTCCCTCAATCTCTTTGGCGGTGACAAAAAACCGGAGTGTATACGGTGAATGCAGATTAACCCGGTTTTCGAGGCCCAGGTGCAGTTCGCTGCCGCGCATCTCCACCCGCAAATATTCAAACAGGTTGTCATCGGCTTCGACCCGGACGCTTTCCTGATCGGTTTGTTCAAAGTTGAGAACGCCCACGCCCGCCAGTTTCACCGAACGAAATCCCTTCAGATCAAAATTGCGTGATTGAACGTTACCGGAACCGCGAATGAAATCAAATCCAAATAACATTTCGAACTCCTTAGCATTATCTGCAAACGACGATTGATTTGTTCAATATGAATATCAATATTCTTTAATTATCATAACATATTCATAAGCATTGTCAAGTTAATTATCAATATTTTTGATAATATGAACTGGAGGATTAAAGTTTTGTCCATTTCCCGGTGCTTGTTCCTGTACCGGTTTGGCGATATGATATGCACAGGAATTTTTCATGGAGACACGGAGACCCTATGACCGATTTGCTTTTCCATACGGACAGTTATCTGCAGGAGTTTGACGCCGAAGTTCAGGCAGTCAATGAAGATATGCACGCCGTCCTGTTGAACCGGACGGCCTTCTTCCCCGGCGGCGGCGGACAGCCGTTTGATAAAGGGATACTCACCACCGAAACGGGAGCGTTTCCGCTGGTGCGTGCGCGATATGGGGCTGAGGGTGTCTGGCACATCCTCGCGCCTGAGGCCGCCCTGCCGCGCGTGGGTTCAGCGGTGCACGGCGAGCTGGATTGGGATCTGCGCTATCAGCACATGCGTACGCATACCGCCATGCATGTTTTGTGTGGCACCATCTTCCGCGATTTCGGCGCGCTGGTAACTGGCGGTGAGATGGAACCGCTGCATGCCCGCATGGATTTCGAGTTTGAGAATCTACACAAGGAACTGGTGCAGGTGATTGAAGACAGCGTGAATGCCGAGATTGACAAAGCCCACGATGTGCGCGTGAATATCCTGCCGCGCGAAGAAGCCTTCCAGATCCCGGATTTAATCCGCACCAAAATCAATTTGCTGCCCGCAGATATCCAGCAGATTCGCACGATTGAAATTGTGGGGCTTGATCTGCAGGCCGATGGCGGGACGCATGTGCACAACACCCGTGAGGTGGGCCACATCCGCGTGCCTGATTACAAGAGCAAGGGCAAAATCAACAAGCGCATTTATGTAGAATTGGTACCGTAGGTTGGGTTGAGGGTGGCAGGGCTCACGCAGTGAGCCTGACGCGCCGAAACCCAACAATACAATCAGTAACGATCTGACTTCAAAAGCTGATTACATGAGCAAGGACAAGGTCAACAAGCGTATTTAAGTAGAATTGACCCGTAGATTGGGTTGAGGACGAATGTCCTCAACCCAACAATGAATCGCTCATAATCCAATTTAATTGCACCAGGCATTAATCTATGCGATATCGACGACTGCACATTCCCGGCGGCACATATTTTTTCACCCTGGTTACCTATCAAAGAATTCCCCATTTTCAAAATACGAGCACAATCGATTTATTGCACCAGGCTCTCCTCCACGTACAGGAACGACATCCGTTTTCCATCATTGCATATGTCATCACGCCAGATCACCTTCATATGATCTGGGAAATGCCGGAGAACGATTTTGATTATCCAACCCGTTTACGACTGGTCAAAAGTTGTGTGACAAGAGGCATCCAATGTCGTCCGGCTGTCATAAATAAGAGCAGATTATCAAAGGGTGAACAGGAAATCTGGCAACGTCGTTATTGGGAGCACACCTGCAAAAGTCAGCAGGATCTTGACACCCATATTGATTACATCCATTACAACCCTGTCAAACATGGGTTGACGAATTCGCCTGATGGCTGGATATATTCAAGTTTTGCTCAATATGTAAGGGAAGGCCTTTATTCGCCGCAGGATCCATGCGCCAGTAAATATCCTGATTTTATGGATGCAAATTACGAATAGATCATAATGTTGGGTTTCGTCGCTTCACAGCTCACTCCGTGAGCCGTGGCTTCCTCAACCCAACCTACATAATCCCTTGTCCACGTTGGTAATTCGTTGACGGTTCTTCGCGGCACCCCGGCTACAAACCCTAAAACTGCCGGATCACCATCACCACCCGGCCCTGAATCTCCAACTGATCCGGATGTTCCACCACAATATCGGCCATGCACGGGTTGGCCGGCCGTAAAATCACCTGCTCATCCTTGCGGATAAAATGCTTCAAGGTGGTTTCCTGCTTATCCTTCAGCCACACCGCCACCATGTCACCGTTTTCCACATTTTCAATCCGGCGCAAAATCACGGTATCCCCGTCATTCACCATCGAATCGATCATCGAATCGCCCTGCACCTCCAGGGCGAATAATCCCCCGTCACGATCCGATTGGGAAAACGCGCTGCCGGGCACCGTCACAAACGATTCGGCGTCGTAATAATTGAAGGATGACTCCGGCATGGGGATGGGTTTACTGGCAACAATCCGGCCCAACAACGGAATCACCAGCGCTTCATCGAGAGCGCGGTTCACCTGCCCGGCAAACTCGTACGCCGCGTCCAAAATACGGATGGCGCGTGATTTGCTGCCCTCGCGCGCGATCAAATCTCGGGTTTCAAGCTGCTCCAGGAGTTTTTGCGCATGCGATGGTGACTTAATGCCAATCCCCTCGCAAAGGTCGCGGATGTGCGGCGGGTAGCCGTTGTTACGCTGGAAGCGGATAATGAATTTCATCGCTTCTCTTTGACGGTTCTCACCTTTTTGGTAGTTCATTCTCTTACTCCATTACAGAACATCCGTTCTGGTAAGATTATATCAGAATAAATGTTCTACGTCAATTTCCGAATATGCCGAACATGATCATATCGGCATATTTCATGCACCATTTGACTTTTCAGGGTCCTGCAAGGATTCTCTGATTGTTTTGTTACTGCAAGTCTTGTCATTCAAATTTTCAATATCGAATCTACGGCTATGGAACACATCATCAATTTTCGAATGATCGATTACCGTATCGCCAGCGGAGGGCAACCAACCGCAGAGCAAATTGAAAGCCTTGCCCAGGCCGGCTGCCAGGTGATCATCAATCTGGCCCTGCCCACCTCTACCCGCGCCATCCCCAACGAGGGAGAACTGGTCACCCGCCTGGGGCTTACATATGTTCACATCCCGGTGGTGTGGGAAAGACCCACCCTGGATGACTTCCAGCAATTTTTGGGGGTGATGCAAACATACCAGGAGAAAAAAGTGTTTGTACACTGCGCCATGAACAGGCGCGCCTCCTGTTTTCTGTATCTCTACCGGTTGATCGAAGAAGGGGTGAACCCTGACATTGCCATAAATGATATGCGCCGTATTTTCCAGCCCAATGAAACCTGGCAGCGTTACATTGATGAAGTACTGGCCCATTACGCAGACACACAGGAGCAGCCCCATGATTAACATCGTACTGACATTTTCTTTGCTGGCAGGTATGTCAGCCTGGGTTTCCATCCCATTGATCGTTCTCGCGGTACTGGGATTAATCTATCTGATCGTGATCAACACCATTTCCATCAGTGTGGAAAAGAAATCCAATACCGTGAAACAGCGCCCACCTTATCATGTGCCTAACGATGTGCAGAAGCTTCACAATCGTATGCTGATCGCGGATTTGCATGCCGATGCGCTCTTGTGGCGCCGCAATCTGCTGAAACTGGAGGAGCGCGGACACGTAGATATTCCGCGCATGATTGAGGGCAATGTGGCTTTCCAGGTGTTTGGGGTGGTGACCAAAAGCCCCAAAGGTCAGAACTTTGAGAGCAACTCAGCCCGTTCAGCCGATAATATCACACTGCTGGCCATGATCAGCGGGTGGCCCATTCAAAGTTGGGGCAGTCTGTATCAGCGTGCGTTATATCAGGGGAGAAAGCTGGCGCGGTTTGAGCGCCAATCCAATGGGCGCTTGATGCGCGTGCTCAATCAAAAAGATCTGCAGATGTTTTTGGATCTGCGCGAAGCGGGTCAAAAGGTAACCGCCGGTTTCACCTGTCTGGAAGGGACGCATGGTCTGGAAGGAAAACTGGAGAACCTGGATCACCTGTATGACGCCGGGTTTCGCATGATCGGCATGACGCATTTCTTTGATAACGAATCCGGCGGTTCGGCGCACGGGATGGAAAAAGCCGGCCTTACCGATTTTGGCAGGGCCGTAGTCAAACGAACGCAGGAATTACACATGATTATCGATCTGGCCCACGCCTCACCGCGAATGGTGGATGATGTTCTATCCATCACCACGGCGCCGGTGGTGGCATCGCATACCGGCGTGCGCGGTACCTGTGACAATGTACGCAACCTCTCGGATGACCACATCCGCGGGATTGCCCGCACCGGCGGGGTGATGGGCATCGCCATGTTCGATCAGGCCGTTTGCGATTGCAGTGTAGAGGCGACCGCCCGCGCCATGCGCTACACCGCCGATCTGGTGGGTGTGGAGCATGTGGCTCTGGGTGGTGACTATGACGGCGTGGTGGAAGCCCCGGTGGATTACCGCGGCATGGCTCTTCTCACCGAAGCCATGCTCAAAGAAGGCTTCAGCGAGCGGGATATCAGCCTGATTTTGGGGTTGAACTTTATGCGTGTGTTGAAAGCAGTACTACCGGCAGAGTAAACCGTATTGGTTTAGAAAGTAACAGTCCGTTCTCCTGGTCACAGATAGAATGGGCTGTTTTTTGTTTGTTTTGAGGTTAACGCAGATGATCAGTATCAGGGCAGAAGGTCACCCTGCCAATTGAATTAAGAATTTCAACCAGGACGCCGACGGTTGAGTTGATCAGCGAAGGACGAGGTAGCGGATATGGGTAGCCTCAGGCGTGTCGATGACGCGCACGATCTCCAGCTCAATACGCGATGGCAATATCTCAAACAACCTGCGTCCGCTGCCCAACAGCACCGGGATCTGGTGGATCTGCAGTTCATCCAACACGCCGGCTTCAAGCGCCCGCTGCGCCGTGTACTCGCCATGCACCATCACGTTTCGATCCCCGGCCACGGCTTTCGCCTGAGCCATGGCGCTCTCAATTCCATCCAGCACATAGGTCACCAGGGGATATTTTTCCACGGAAGGATCGGGCGGTCTGTGGCTGGGTACAAAGATCGGTACACCGTGGTGATTCCCGCCCCAGTGGTCCACCTGCTCCACCGTGCGCCTGCCAGCGACCACGGCGCCGGTGGCATTGCCCTCTTCCATGAAGTGCCCGCCCCAACCGGTCCCTTTGGTATTGGGGGGTTGTCCCTCGAAGCCATACCATTCGTGCAGCCGCATAAAACCATCGCCTCCGGGATTATCCGGCCCGTCGTTCGGACCCGCAATTTACCCATCAAGCGACATCGACATATAGAGCACGGAAACAGATTTCATTTTGATTTCCTTTCCAGTAAAAAAGCTTGCATACCCTCATTTTTACCGATCCGGACCATTTCGCCAATGCCCATCAACCCTTTGATTTCATGTGAATATGATCACTCGCCCTTATGAGCCTCCTGAAAAGACAATTCGCGTTTAGCAAACCAGTGATTATCTACCCGTAGGGGCGCACAGTGTGCGCCCGCTGATTCTTCTGAATCGCGCGGCGCGAATCGCATGGCACTCCGTGCCACGGTGGTAAGAGCCAATCCGGTCATCTTAACAAACGTCAAATCTCGCCAACACGGGCGCACACTGTGCGCCCCTACCGGTAACTCTGCCAAACGGCATCATATGTGGCATCATTTAAGAATTCCCCTCCAGTGGAAGGGTGGCGCGCAGCGCCGGGGTGGTTAAAAAAGAGCGGTTCCCGATGCGCCCGGTACAGGGTACCGGATGGTTTCCCCTTTTCCAAATAACCAGCCACCTTTTTCCTCATACAGTCACGATTGCCGTATATAATGGAGAGCATGAACGAAAAATCCACAGAACAGATCCAAAAATGGGGGCTCAAACCCCGTACCAATTCTACCCGAACTGCCATGCTGGTCGGATTTTTGGCGGGCATCGGCTTTGCACTGGGAAGCTGGTTGATTGAAAGCGTGATGCTCTATTCGGCGCATGGCATGCTTCCATTTCTGCGCCTGGTGATCGGCGCTGCTGCCTGCGGACTGGTGGGGCTGCTGGCCGGCTGGTTGAGCCGCCGGTTTTCACACGTACTGGCCAATGTGATCATCTGGGTGCTGGCAGGCGCTGCCATGAACAGGCTGGCTTTGTGGATCAACTTTCCGCTCATGCAAAAACTGCTTACCTGGCTGGAACCCCAATTTTCGGGGTTGATTCAATATCCGCTGGATTACGGCGTGAATACGCGCGGCACCCTGATGCTGGTGATCACCATGGTGGCCTCCGCGTTGATTGGCCTGTTTACCAACACGACTATCGAAGCCGGAGCGACCCAGGAAGGCGTTCGGCGGGCTCTCACGCTGGTGATCTGGGCCGGGCTGTTTTTCGCCATCGGACTGCTGGCCGCCTCCATGAACACACATCCCATCCGCGATGCCGTCGTCTCGCTGGATCAGTCGATACAATTCGCGATCGAACACAGCGGCGAAGACCTGTCGGTGCAAACTCAATCCCGAATGGGTCTTTTTGGATTAAAATCCATCCAGCCTTTCATCAACCAGCCCTACCGGTTGATACCCGCCAGTTATGATACCCAACTGGTTTTTATTCAGGTCCTGGTCGATTTTGCGGATCAAAAAGCCCTGTGCCCGGTGATCCGCTCCAATCCGGGAACCTGCAACCTGATCAATTAGCGAATTCTTCGAACCACAAGTTTTTACCCCTCCTGCTCTCATTTAGAGTTGTGAGTCGCACAGACAGGAAACCATGATTGCCATTCAACTGGATGATATTGCTATTGGTTTTGGAGCCCAACCCATATTCTCGGGTCTTTCTCTCCAGCTACACGATGACCGCACGGTGGGGCTGGTGGGCGCAAACGGCAGCGGTAAAAGCACACTGCTGAAGCTGATCGGCGATATTCTGTCTCCCGATCAGGGCTCCATCACACGCCGCAAAGGCCTTACGCTGGGTTATCTGGCTCAGGAGCCGCTGCTCGACCCGGATCGCACCCTCTGGCAGGAAGCCTACTCGGCTTCAGAGCGGTTAGCCGAACTGGAGAACGCGCTGGCAAAGGTGGA
This sequence comes from uncultured Anaerolineaceae bacterium, assembly GCA_964532655.1. GTDB lineage: Bacteria > Chloroflexota > Anaerolineae > Anaerolineales > Anaerolineaceae > JAJFTV01. The sequence continues at coordinate 7,602 of CAZHMZ010000043.1, read as the reverse complement.
GGAGCAGCTCGGCGACCCGGCAGTCTACAGCGAAGAAAAGCTGCTGGCCCGCGCACTGGACCGTCAGGCCCGCCTGCTGGATGAGTTCACCCGTCTGGGCGGGCTTAACTATGAGGGGCTGGTGCGCTCCACCCTGCTGGACCTGGGTTTCAGCGAACCCGATTTTCGCCTGAACGTCGGCGCGCTGAGCGGCGGTCAGAAAAAACTGCTCGGGCTGGCTCGTCTGCTGCTGGTAAAGCCCGATTTTCTGCTGCTGGACGAACCGGACAATCACCTGGATCTGGAGGGCAAGGCCCTGCTGGAGAAGGTGATCCGCGCGTATACCGGCGGGGTGGTGATCGTCTCGCACGACCGCTACTTGCTTGATCTGGTGGTGGACGAGATCGTTGAGCTGGAAAACGGCCATCTGGAGAGTTTTACCGGCGGATATTCGGAGTACGCTTTTGAAAAAGAGATGCGCCGTGCCCGGCAGCAGCAGCTTTTCCAGGCCCAGCAGAAGGAAATCAACCGGCTGGAACAGGCTGCCACCCGCCTGATGACCTGGGGCAAGGTATTTGACAACGAAAAATTCTCCAAACGCGGCAAGAATATCCTGGCGCGCCTGGAGCACATGGACCGGGTTGACCGGCCATACCAGCGCGGAACAATGAAGCTGGAACTGCAGGGCGCTCGCAGCGGCGACAAGGTGGTCGAAATCACCGGTCTGGGTAAATCTTTTGAGATCTCCGCGGTGGCCAACCATCCGCCGGAGCAGCGCACCATCCTGTCTGACGTGGAGATGCTGGTCATGCGCGGAGAAAGGGTGGGTCTGGTGGGTCAGAATGGGGCGGGTAAATCACTGCTCTTCCGCATGATCCTGGGGCAGGTTGAGCCCACCCGAGGGTTGATCAAAATTGGCCCCAGCATCCGACTGGGATATTATGCCCAGCAGCATGAAACGCTGGATCCCGCCAAAACGCTGATCGAAAACGTTCGTAATGCCGGGCGTTTCACCGAGGAAACCGCAGTGGCATTTTTGCTTCGCTTTCTGTTCACCTACGAGCAGGCGCGCGGCCCGGTGAACACCCTGTCAGGCGGCGAGCGCAGCCGTTTGCAACTGGCTCTGTTGATGCTCAGCCAGCCCAACCTGCTGCTACTGGACGAGCCCACTAACAATCTGGATATCGCCTCCATCGAGGTGCTGGAATCGGCATTGGAAGATTTTAACGGTTCCGTGCTGGTGATCTCGCATGACCGCTACTTTCTGGACCGGGTGGTTCAGCGGGTGGTGGAACTGGAATGTACATCCACCGAATACCCGGGCAATTACAGCGACTATATCCGTCAAAAAGAAAACCGCCGCGAAACCAATTGGCGCTAAAATTTGTCTGTGCATGATCAATCATCTTATATATCAGGATACATTTTATGAACAACAGCCAGATCATTGCCATGGGCGGGGGCGGGTTCTCCATGGAACCCGAGAATCCCCTGCTGGACCAGTACGTGATTGATTGTTCCGGAAAGACACACCCTGCGGTGTGCTTTCTCCCCACCGCTGCGGCGGAAAACCCGCAGTACAGTGTCAATTTTTACCAGGCGTTCAGCCGGTTGGGCTGCCGCTGCGGGCATCTTTCGTTGTTCGTTCAACCGCAGCGTGATCTGGAAGCCTGGCTGCGCCAGTTTGACATCATCTACGTGAGCGGGGGCAATACCCGCTGCATGCTGGCATTATGGCGTGAATGGAACCTGAATGGGATTCTGCGCCGTCTGTGGCAGGACGGGGTGGTGATGGCCGGTATCAGTGCCGGAGCCATCTGCTGGTTTGAGCAGGGTGTCACCGATTCGGTGCCCGGAGAGTTAACCGGCATGGATTGCATGGGCTTTCTGCCGGGAAGCTGCTGCCCGCATTATGACAGTGAGGAAAAACGCCGGCCCGATTATCACCGGTTGGTGGAGACCGGCAGTGTAAAGCCCGGCTATGCCCTGGACGACGGCGCTGCGGCCCGCTTTGTGAACGGCCAACTGGTTGAAATCGTCACATCGCGCCCAAATGCGCAGGCCTGCTACCTCGAAAAGATCGGCGGCAGTGTCATCGAACGAGGTCTTCCCACCCGCTATTTGGGTCAAAGAACAGATTAATTAATCTGAGAAGATAATCCTATTTTTCATGGTATTCTGTCATAAAACCAAAAAATGTTGTGAATTGTTGCTATAATAAGTTGACATTTTTTACCTAAATTACCTTCAGAGGAAATTCTCATGCAAATCACCAGACAGGCAGATTATGCCATCCGTGCAATCCTTTTCCTGGCTGAAAATGACCCCAATGTGCGCCAATCAACAAGCAAAATTGCTGAGCAGAAACATATTCCCCCTTCATTTTTAGCAAAAATCATCTCGCAGTTATCCATTGCAGGCCTAATCCATACCTCTCGCGGCGCTCACGGGGGCGTCACCCTGGCAAGACCGGCAGATCAGATTTCTATTATGGAAGTTGTTGAAGCCATCGACGGCCCGATTGCCCTCAACCAGTGCACGTTCAGCAGCCTGCAAAGCTGTCCGTTTGGCGAAAACTGCCCGGTACATGAAATGTGGGTGGAAGCCCAGAGTCATCTGGTCGAAAAACTCAAAACCACCACCTTTCATGATTTTATCGTCAAAGAACAAATCGGTCAGATTGGCCAGATCGAAGTACAGACTTCTCTCGAGAATCGCTGAGATCATCGGAACAATAAAAAAATCGGAGCAGATTTCCTCCTCCGATTTTTCTTGTTCGCTCAAACTATCGCTTTATTCCACAAATTTCAGCGAAATACGGCCTCTTTCCAGATCCACCTTGCTCACTTCCACCTGGATGACATCCCCCACGTTCAGATGTCGTCCTGCAGGTAATTGACTGCGGTGCAGCAAGCCGTCGTTCTTCACGCCGATATCCACAAACGAGCCAAAATCCACCACATTTCTGACGGTGCCCTTCAAATGCATCCCGGTGCACAGGTCTTCCATTTTCAGCACATCACTGCGCAGGATGGGCGCGGGCAGGTCTTCGCGCGGATCGCGGCCGGGCCGAGCCAGTTGCTCAAAGATATCCGTCAGGGTGGGTACGCCGGCGCCCAGTTCCGCCGCCAGCCCCTCCAGTGAGCTGCCGCGCTGCAGTTGATCCAGCGCTTCACAGCGCTGTGCATAGGGTGTCTGCATGGTGACGCCGGCTTTCTCCAGCACCTTCTGCGCGATTGGATAGCTTTCCGGGTGGATGGCGCTGGCATCAAGCGGCTCATCCCCTTCACGGATGCGCAAAAATCCAGCGCATTGTTCAAAGGCTTTGGGGCCCAACCCGCTCACCTCGTGCAACATACTGCGGGAATTGAACACCCCTTTTTCATCGCGAAAAGCCACAATCTTTTCGGCCAGTGACGGTCCTACCCCGGCTACATAAGTCAGCAAAGCCGGCGAGGCGCTGTTCAGTTCCACACCCACCTGATTCACCACACTCTCCACCACCCCGCTCAGCGTGTTTTCCATGGCGGTCGGGTTGACGTCATGCTGGTACATCCCCACGCCAATAGAGCGCGGTTCAATCTTCACCAGTTCGGCTAGCGGGTCCAGAATCCGCCGGGCAATCGATACAGCCCCGCGCATCGACACATCCATTGACGGCAGTTCTTTACCGGCCAGGGGGCTGGCGCTGTAAACACTGGCCCCGGCTTCATTGGTGATGAGATAGTGCAGCCCGCTGCGTTGAGCGGTCAGATCGGCGGCCAGTTGTTCAGTTTCGCGTGAAGCCGTTCCGTTACCAATAGAAAGCAGGTTCACCTGATGCCCATCCACCATTTCCAGCAGTTTTGCAAGCGCTTCTTCGCGCATGTTTTGCGGCGCGTGAGGGAAGATGGTTGCGGTATCCAGCACTTTGCCGGTTGCGTCCACAATTGCAACCTTGCAGCCGGTGCGAAAGCCGGGATCGATACCCATTACAACGTAGCCGGTCATGGGCGGTTGGCACAGCAGCGAACGTAAATTGGAGGCAAACACCCCAATAGCCTGGTGCTCCGCGATCTCGGTCAGGTGAGAACGAACATCCCGCTCGATGGCCGGCAGCAGAAGACGCTGAGCCGCGTCGATGATGGCCAGCTTAAGTTGATCAAACATGGAGGATTGCGGGTTGGGATGAAAATGCCGTTTGATTTCATCCAGCCAGTCCCGCTCTGCAATTTCCACCTGTACTTTCAACACTTTTTCTTTTTCGCCGCGATTCACGGCCAATACCTGGTGCGGCTTGATCTGCTCCACCCGCAAGCTGAAGTCATAATAGGCTTCATACACCAGCCGTTCATCCTTGGCATCTTCCACCTTCTGGCTGCGCAGGATCCCCCAATGCAGAGCCCGCTCACGCACACTGCGCCGGATCTCAGGGTGATCGCTGATCACTTCAGCGACGATATCTCGAGCCCCTGCCAGCGCATCTTCCACCGTGGTTACCTTGTCATTGATATAGCGCTCGGCCATTTTCTCGGCGGGCAGACCTGTCATCCCCTGCCGGATCATGCTCTCAGCCAGGCGCGTGAGACCCTTTTCGCGGGCCACGCTGGCGCGGGTTTGCCGTTTTGGCTTGTATGGGCGGTAGATATCCTCCAGTTCGGTCAAGCTTGCCGCTGCGGCAATCTTCTGCTGCAAACCTTCAGTCAGTTTTCCCTGTCCCCCAATGGTATCCAGGATGGTTTTCCGGCGCTTGTCCATGCTGCGCAGGTGATCCTGCATACTGTCAATCGAACGGATCTGGTCTTCATCCAGATTACCAGTCGCTTCCTTCCGGTATCGAGCGATGAAAGGAATGGTATTTTCACTTTCCAACAAGTCGATTACGGCCTGAACCTGCCCAGGTTTTACATTGAGCTGGTCAGCAATGGTTTTTGCGTATGTCACGGGAGACCTCTATTTACAATATGTTCAGGTACTGGGTGGATATATCCATTCTATCACCAGACAACCCGGTTTTGTTTGCCAGTTTTTAAAAATACTTCAAACTGTTGAGGAAAAATTCTTCCCTCACAACGAGTTGTGAGGGAAGAAAGTAATCAACAGATACTGCCATTATAGATATTACCCAACCACCTCGCGGAAGATACGCAGAAAGTTACCGCCCGGAACGTCGTCTGTGAGGATTTCAATTCGGAGGGACGCCTGTTTACCCAACTACCTCGCGGAAGATGCGTAAAAAGTTGCCGCCCAAAATACCCTTGATCTCCTCATCACTGTAGCCGCGTGTGATCAGGCCACGCGTAAGGGTGATGTAGTCGCGCCAGTTGTGATAGCCCCGGGTCTTGCGGTTGAAATCGATGGCATGTTTGGGCTCAAACCCCAGGCTGGCAACAATCTCTTCATTCATGCGCTGGCCGATGGGTTCGTACGGTTCATCATAATCAGTGCCGATGCCTACCTTGTCTACTCCCACCACCTTGACTGCGTGATCCACATGGTCCAGGAAGTGTTCCACGCCGGCATCCGCTTCGGCAGTGATGAAGTTGGGCACCAGCACAATGCCCACATAACCGTTTCGTTTTGCGATGGCTTCCAGTTGATCATCGGTTTTTCCGCGATCGTGGTTGTACACCGCCTTGCAGACCGTGTGCGTGAAAGCCACCGGCGCATCGGACGCCTCAATGGTGTCCAGCGAGGTACGGTAACCCGAGTGCGACACATCGATCAGGATGCCCAACTGGTTCATGCGCTCGACCACTTTCAACCCATACCGGCTTAACCCGCAATCCACTCGTTCGGTACAACCGGAGCCCACCAGGTTTAAATCGTTGTAGGTCATCTGGATCTGACGGATGCCCAGCCGGTAGAATAAATCCAGTTTATCCAGCGAGGCTCCGAAATGGGTGGTGTTCTGGAAGTTAAGGATGATTCCAAAGCGATTTTCCCGTTTGGCGCGCAGGATATCATCCGCCCTGACTACTTTGATGAGCTCGGGGATGGTATCAAACTTGTGCGTCCAGATGGCAAGGTCTTTGATGGCCGCCTCATAGGTGAACATTTCCTTTCCAAACGGTCCCATCGTCAGACTGAGGGCATTCATGCCGCTGTTTCTAAAGCCCTCCTGCCAGGCCGGCCCCAGTTCGTTGGGGTGATCGGCTTCGAACTTGTTGAGTTCCTCGTACAGATCGGCATAGTGCATGCCGGTGGCGAGCAGTTGATCGGCATAACGTTTGTATTCTTCGGTCGGTTCGTCATAACCGCCCAGTGAGTCGATCACCACGGCTTCACGTAGAACGCGCTGCGCACGTTCTTCCTGTTTTGCATCCAGTGAAAACATTGTCTGTCTCCTGATCGTTGATTAGGTCAATATCTTAGTGTACGTTACTCGAGGATGACCACTTCATTACTGGCAAACATTTCATCCTCACGGAGAGCGGCCACCTGAGCATTTAGCCACGGCTTTCCTTCGGTTAAGCGCTGCATGATCTCGTCGGTAGTGCCGGCAAACCCGGTGCTCCGGTAAGCCGCAAAGTGATACGGTATCCCCTGCGCACCCAAGGGTGAATTCAGGTTGCCGATGTGAAAATGCAGATGCGGCGCATCGGAATTGCCCGAATTGCCCAACCGCGCGATCACCTGACCCGCGCGAACATGCTCACCCTCCTTGACAGTAAGGCTGCCGGGGATCAGATGCGCATAAAAAGCATACTGGCCTGCCCCAATATCCTGGATGATCAGGTTGCCGGCCGCGGTTTCCCAGGTGATTTTGATAACCGGTGCACCGAGCGCAACATTTTCAACAATACCGTCCTGGGTCATGGTGATGACCCCGTCTGCCACCGCGTGAACTTCAGCCCCGTAGCAGTACCAGCACTCATTCTTCTCGGCGGGGCCGTTCACCAGCATCCCATCCTCGCCAAAGCGAATCCAGTCGACGGCATAGCGCTGGGCAAAGTAAGGCTGTCCATCCACGGGGATCAGCGTACGGCGGTGACCGGTGAAGTTGGTGGCGGCATCGGCAGCCAGCCAGCCCTCTCCCAGCAGGGGCGGCCGGATGACGGGAGTCTGTATTTGCTGTACCTTCACATCCGTTTCAAGCTGCATGCCGGCGCCGGTTTCATCCTGCAAAACAAATACCTGGTGCAGCGTTTCAGGTACATCGGCGCGATGATCAAATGTGGGCCAGTGATACACAAGCTGCACCAGCCCGGCGTCCAGCGCCTCTGCTTCAATCGGCCGGTAGTCAGCCTGCAAAAACCGGCTGTTTTCCGCAATCTCTTTCTCGCCCCAGGCTGAGATCAGCCTGCTCGATCCCGCGTCGGTGACTCTGATCTCGCACAATTCCCAGCGTTTGGAGGTCTGGTTTTGTAGCAGCGTTTCATACGCTAGCGTCCACTTACCGGCTTGCCGGAAGGGAATGGGCGCATACGGCAACACAGTTTGAATTGTTTCTTCGGTCATGATTCAGTTTCCTTCGTTGTGGTTGATAACACGGATGTAGAAATCGAGGAGTCGAAAACATCCTCATCGATGGGGATTTGAGAGAGTTGTTCACCCCTGAAAATTAGCATGGCCGCCAGGCCCCCCAGCACCGCGAACGCGCCGCTGAACAAAAACACGGTGGCAATCCCAATTTTATCGGCC
>CAZHMZ010000042.1:0-24626 GCA_964532655.1 uncultured Anaerolineaceae bacterium | reverse complement strand
CATCCAACCCTGAGCTCATTTGATCAGCCATGAATTTGAATTTGGATCGCATGGAAGCCGGGATGTTGGCGCTGTGCGCGCTGAGCGACTGGTTTAGGATGCGGTTTGCGCCGGCGGAAGAGGTTACGTTTCTGCCGCTGTTCTGAAAAACGGGTCACCTGTACTGTTTCATTATAGCATTCGGGCAGTCTTATACCAGATGCCGGTCCACTCCGGCAGCCTTGACCAACGATTCTCACGGATCTGCCCGGACATTTCAGGTCCAAAGAAAAACTCGGTATACTCCACAGCCTGATCGACGCTGGCGAATTTGTAATCGGTGGGAACGATCTCCAGGGTGAAGTTGTGCTTATTTTCCAGCCAGTTGTAGTACTCCGCCAGTTCCGGGGTAGGAGGATGCGGGATCAGGCTTCCAGTCGACATGGTTTCGCAGATGATCAACGTGCCGTTCTGTTTGGTGACGCGATCCATTTCCCGTAAAATGGCGCCCATCTCCAGCTCCCACGAATTGGGATACCAGGCGCGCAGGTGACCGATGGACCAGCCGGCGATGGTAATATCGGCGGTCTCATGCGCAAACGGCAGGGCACGCATATCTGCCTGGATCAACGGCCATTGACCCCCGCTCTCATCACGACGGAGGCGGTTTTCCAATAACATATCGCGGTACAGATCCACGCACAAGAAGCGGGATTGACACCGCCGCATGATATGCGGAAACCTTCCCGTCCCGCTTCCCAAATCAATGACTCGGGCGTTCGTCCAGTTGGTGATTTGATCGAGTACGGCGGGCAGATTGCCGTCAACATCTTCAACGGCGATCATGCGGTGATACTGGCTGGCTTTGGAGGAGTAGATCGCTTTGAAATGGTCCATTCAATGATTTTACCCGCAAAATGTTTTCGGGCGGTTTCCTGAGGGGCCAGAAAAGACGCTTTTATAGTGTACAATTTCATGCGTTCGTCGATTCCCTGACAGGTTAACAGATTTGATCAACATGCTTCACGTACCTTTGATACCGGTTCTTGTGATCATATTTATCGGGGCTCTCATCCGGGCTACCTTTGGGTTCGGTGATGCGCTCATCGCCATGCCGCTGCTGGCGCTGGTGGTATCGCTGCAAATCGCCTCGCCCGTGGTGGCTTTTCTCAGCATCATTATCGGCATCACCATGCTCATCCTCAACTGGAGCAAGGTGGATTTTAAAACCGCCTGGCGGTTGATCCTCTCCTCGGCTATCGGCATTCCGGTGGGGCTGTACTTCCTGAAAACCATCCCGGAGGAATACATCAAGGCTTTGCTGGGGGTGGTGTTGGTGCTGTTTGGAGGGTACAACCTGATCCGGCCCAAATTACCCGCCTGCCGGGGCAACTGGCTGGCGTATGTAATGGGTTTTCTGGGCGGCGTCTTTGGCGGCGCGTACAATGCCAACGGTCCTCCGGTGATCATCTATGGCAGGCTGGCGCGCTGGGAACCGGACCGGTTCAAAGCCACCCTGCAATCCTATTTCATGCCTACCGCGGCGTTTATCTTCATCGGGCATGGGCTATCCGGCTCGTGGACTCGTGAGGTATTGACGTTGTTTGGGTACACCTTTCCGGTGATTATGGCAGCCATCGTCCTGGGCACATGGATTTCCAAAAAAATCACGACCGGTATGTTTGACCGACTGGTTTATATGGCGATTATTGGGATGGGTTTGTTGATGTTCTTATGATGGGAGAAAACATGACCGCAAACGACTTCACTCAGCAGGAAATTGACCTGATCCGGGCCGAAACCCCGGGTGTAAAGAACGTGATTCATTTCAACAACGCGGGCTCCTCGCTGATGCCCAGCCAGGTTCTGCACCGCATGACTACCTATCTTGATCTGGAGTTCCGTTATGGCGGCTATGAGGCAGCGGATATCTGCCATGAGCAGATCGAACAGGTGTACGATTCGATCGCCGGTTTGATTAACGCCCGCCCAAACGAGATCGCGGTGGTTGAAAATGCCACCCGCGCCTGGGATATGGCGTTTTACTCCATTCCCTTTCAGCCCGGTGACCGCATTTTGACCGGTCTGGCCTCTTACGGCAGCGATTACATCGCTTTTCTGCAAATGGCTGCTCAAAAGGGTGTACAGATCGATATCATCCCGGATGATGAAAGCGGGCAGGTTTCGGTACGCGCGCTCGAGAACATGATGGATGATCGCGTGAAGCTGATTGTGCTCACCCATGTTCCCACCAACGGCGGTCTGGTCAACCCGGCTGCAGCGGTGGGAAAAGTGGCCCGCCAGGCCAATGTGTACTATCTGCTGGATGCCTGCCAGTCGGTGGGACAGATGCCGCTGGATGTGGAAGAGATCGGCTGCGATATGCTGTCAGCCACCTCGCGTAAATATTTGCGCGGGCCGCGCGGGATGGGCTTTCTGTATGTGCGGCAGGAGCGTATCGCTGAACTGATACCGCCTTTCCTCGATCTGCACGCGGCCAACTGGGTGGAGAAGAATCGTTATGAAATCCGCCCGGATGCGCGCCGCTTTGAAAACTGGGAATGCAACTACACCGGTAAATTGGGTCTGGGCGCGGCCGTCGATTACGCCAGGAAACAGGGCGTCGACCGGATCTGGAGCCGGGTACAAAAACTATCTTCATACCTGCGTTCCAGCCTGGAAGCGCTGCCCGGTGTGAGCGTGCATGATAAAGGCGCAGTGAAGTGCGGAATTGTCACCTTTATGGCTGCCGGAAAAAATGTGGATGATATCAAGGCTGCCATGCATGCGCAGAAGATCAACGTCACCACCACCACCCGCTTTGGTACACGGCTGGATATGGAGGACCGCGGTCTGGATGCGCTGGTACGCGCCTCATTGCACTACTTCAATACAGAAGAAGAAATCGACCATTTATGCACGGAACTGACAAAAATCCTGTAAAACCGTGAGGTGAATGATATGGCTGGAAAGACAGTTCATTTTAATCTGTTCGACGAGCAAATGCCGCGATTGATGGCAGATTGGAACACACCCGGCTGCGCGGTCGCCATCGTTAAAGATGGCTCCATTTTGCATTGGAAGGGGTATGGCTATCGCGATATTGAGAAGCGTCTACCGGTAAATTTGGGTACCGTGTTTGCCATCGGTTCTACCTCCAAGGCATTTACATCCGCCACAGCCGCCATCCTGGTGGATCAGGGGCTGCTGGATTGGGATACGCCGGTGAAACACCACATCCCGGAGTTTGACCTGGTGGATCAGCTTGCGGCTGAACGGATGACCGTACGCGATCTGCTCAGCCACCGCGGCGGTTTGCCCCGACATGACGGTGTGTGGTACGGAACCTCTTTCACGCGCAAGGAGGTGTTTGAGCGCCTCAAATATCTACAACCCAGCGCTGATTTCCGCACCACCTATCAATATCAAAACATGATGTTCATGGCCGCCGGCTATCTGATCGAGAGAATCACCGGCCAGACCTGGGAGGAGTTTACCCGCCGCCATATTCTGGAACCATTGGGTATGTCGCGCACCAGTTTAGGTATTGAAGGCTTGAGGCAGGCAGAAAACGCGGCGGTGCCGTACGGGGTGAGCAACGGAGAAAACAAATCCATGCCCTACCGCGAACTGGATGCGATTGCCCCGGCAGGCGGGGTCAACTCCTGCCTGGCTGATCTGGCGAAGTGGGTCTGCATGCAACTGGAAGGGGGCAGCCTGGAGAACCACACCATTGTTTCAACGGAAAACCTGTTCGTCACCCATACCGCGCACACCAATCTGGAAGACAATCACAATCGCCTGTTGCTGCCGTTCAGAGAGATTGGCAAAGAACAGTACGGTCTGGGGTGGTTCATCCACGATTACCACGGGCGGCGTTTGCTGAGGCACGGCGGGCATATTGACGGCTTTTCAACCCAGATATCTTTCATGCCGGAAATCGGCGCGGGGGTCATCGTTCTGTCCAACATCGGAGGCTCCAACTTTATGTTTGTGCCCACCTTGATGGCTTATGATGTACTGCTGGATCAACCGATAGCCGATTGGAGCACCCGGCTTCGCGCGGAGGATGCTAAAACCCGCCAGAGCGGCGAGGATGTGACCGCCTGGTTGGCGCAAAAACAGATCCACAGAACCGCGCCTTCGCACGCGATCGCTGACTACGCCGGTACGTACCGTCATATAGCTTATGGCGACGTGAAAATTTCAACCGAAAATGGCGGTTTGAAGGCTGATTTCAATACACGGACCGTGCAGTTGAAGCATTTTCACTACGATACCTTCGAATGGTCCACCGGTCGCCCCGGGGTGGTGCCGTTGAAGGCCTGTTTCCGCGCGGATTGGATGGGGCATCTGGAAGGCTTTTCGCTTCAACTCGAGCCGATGACCGAACCGCTCTGGTTTACCAGGCAACCGGAACCCGCGCTGACCAATCCGGACGTGCTGACTGATTACACCGGGCGTTATGTCTGGAACGAGCAACCGGTGCGTGTCGAACTGATGCAGGGCTTCCTGCGGCTGATGATGCCCGGCTTCCCGAACATGCAACTGGAAGCCTATCAGCCGAATCTCTTCAAAGTGACCGGTCATGCGGGCTGGTATGTTGAATTTCATGGCAAGCCGGTGGAGGGGTTCTCGCTGATGCAGCCGTCGGCGCTGTTCCAGGTTTGCAAAAGCAGATCGTAAGGCCTGTTCAATCATGAATAAACACGCCCGGGGTAACCCGGGCGTATTTGCTGTAAAGTCGATTTTCTGCTGCTTCTTACCGCTGTGCGCTGCGTTTGCGCAGGAAGGCGGGAACATCGGTGTCATCCATGTTGTACACACGGGTGTCATAGGTGCTGTCGACCATGTGAAGCTGGGGTTCAGCTTTGGTTTCTTCGACAGGCTGCTGAACACGGGGTTTCTCGCTGCGCACGGCGCGGGCGGAGGTCTCAGCTAACTCAGCGACCGGGCGGTTGAAACCGGTGGCGATGACCGTGATGCGGATCTCGTCCTTGATGCTGGGATCCACCACGGCGCCAAAGATCAGGTTGACATCCGGTGAGGCGGTTTCCTTGATGATATCGGCTGCCTGAGTCACCTCGAACAGGGTCAGATCGGAGCCGCCGGCCACATTGAGCAGGATGCCGTGCGCGCCGTCGATGGTGATATCGAGCAGTTTACTAGAGATGGCCATCTCGGCGGCTTTGCGAGCGCGTTCTTCGCCGCTGGCCTTGCCAACTGCCATCAACGCCGCTCCGCCTTCTGACATAACAGCCTTCACATCCGCGAAGTCCAGGTTGATCAACCCAGGTACGGTGATCAGCTCGGAAATGCCCTGAATGCCCTGGCGCAGTACATCATCCGCGATGGAGAAAGCATCTTTCAGACCGGATCGTTTATCCACAATTTGCAGGAGACGGTCATTGGGGATAACGATCAGGGTATCGGCCTGTTCTTTGAGCTTGTTGATTCCATCCTCGGCGGATTTGGAGCGCCGTGTGCCTTCAAACCCGAACGGGCGGGTGACCACACCAATGGTCAGAGCGCCTACTTCACGGGCGATTTGGGCAATGATAGGAGCCGCGCCGGTGCCGGTACCACCGCCCAGGCCGGCGGTAATGAAGACCATGTCTGAGCCTTTCAATACTTCGTACAGCTCATCACCAGATTCTTCCGCTGCCCTGCGGCCCACCTCAGGATTCCCGCCGGCGCCCAGACCGCGGGTTACCTTATCGCCAATCCGTACGCGCGTAGCGGCTTGTGACAGCAGGAGCGCTTGAGCATCGGTGTTGACGGTAATGAATTCAATTCCTTGCAGCCCCTCATCGATCATACGGTTGACCGCATTACAGCCGCCGCCACCAACGCCAACTACTTTGATCCGTGCAAATGATTCTGATTGAAATTGATTAGAAAAATCCATTTTGCTCTCCTCTTGCTCATATTCTGATAGACGATGAATATAGACGATAGACAATAGACGATTTGAATTATGGCAATAACCGCTTCACCCAGTTGAGCACCGAACTGAAACGGCTGCTTTCGACGTACTCTCTCTCTGAATAGACGATTCCCGGCATGATGGTTTCGTTCATCATCACGGCCCATTGCAGCAGGCCGATGCTGGTGGAATAAGCCGGGGAGTGGAGTTGATCCACCAATCCCACCAGGTTTTCGGGTTTGGCTGTGCGGGTGGACAGCCCGGTCACTTCGCTGGCAACTTTGGCGATCTCGGGCAGGCTGCTGGTGCCGCCTGTTAATACCAGGCCGGCGGGCAGCAGACCGTCGTAGCCGGAGCGTTTGATCTCGCGTACGACCAGTTCAAAAATCTCTTCCACACGGGCTTCAATGATATGGGCCAGGTCGCTGCGGCTGACGCGGGCAGGTTCTTCGCGGTTGAAGGAACGCACCGTCACCATCTCATCGGCATTCACCGACTGCTTGGAGGCGATCCCGTGCTGCCGTTTGAGCATTTCGGCCTGAGAGATGGGCAGGCGTAAACCGTGAGCAATATCCGAGGTGATCAGATCACCGCCGATGGGGATGACAATGGTATGCCAGATGTCGCCATCGATATAAATGGCCATATCGGTGGTACCGCTGCCGATATCGCATACCGCCGCGCCCATCTGTCGTTCATTCTCACTGAGCACGGCTTCGCCGGCTGCCAGCGGATTGAGCACAAACTGCGATACAGTGACGCCAGCCTGCTCCACGCACTTGCGGATATTCTCAACGGTGCCGGCGGCCGCGGTGATGATGTGCGCTTCCACTTCCAGGCGGTAGCCGTGCATCCCCACGGGCATGCGAATGCCTTCCTGCCCATCCACCGTGAAACCGCGCTGAATGACGTGAATGACTTCCTGGTTGTGCGGAATGGCGATGGCTCTGGCTGCTTCGACGGCGCGGGTGAAGTCATTCGTCTCGATGATGCCGTGTGAAATGCCCACCACACCCCGGCTGTTGAACGAGGTCACATGGCTGCCGGCCAGGCTGACCAGCGCGCTGTTGATCTCCAACCCGGAGGTCCGCTGAGCTTTTTCAACCGAGCGGCTGATGGCCTGAGAAGCCGAGTTGATATCGGTGATACCGCCTTTGCGGATACCGGCTGACGGCTCAATGCCGACACCCAGAATACGCAGGCGGTTTACCCCTTCCACCCGGGCAACCAGGGTACAAATTTTTGTTGTACCGATATCAATTCCAACGACAATCGATTCTTCCATTCCAATCACCTCTGCAGACGGTAAAAAGGTGCCTGTGTAAATGCCACGCTGATTGCCTCGATGGAAATGCCTTTCTCGAGCACGTAATCTTTGATGGCTGAGTACAACAACAACTTCTGGTCCAAATTATCCAATGTCGGGCCAAAGAAAATATTCCAGTCACGGTTATCATCATGCCAGCCATACCCGTTTTTGGGGTTGTAGCTCAGGCTGGCGATTTCAGGGTTTTGATCCGCCAGATAGAGAATCTGTTTCACCAGTTCAGGATCCACCGGACCGTCTTTCATCATTACCTCGTCCTCCTGCTCCAGGTGACCCAGTTCACGGGCAATCTGGATCTCGCGGTCGGTCATGAGCACCTGAATACGAGGAGGCGCCACCGAGGATTTGACGGTGATCAACCCTTCGGCTTCTCCGCGCGGGGTGAAAACGTTTCCTTCAGCATCCACCCACAGGGTGATTGTGTCGTACTGCCAGGCAATCACCGGATCGCGCTCCTGGAGTGCGATATTCACCACGGCGGGGTAGGTTACATCCACGCTGACATCGTAGAACTCCGGAAAACTGGTCTCGATATCCAGCAGGATATCGTTTGGATCCAGCATATAGGCAGGAATGCCGCCCAGGTTGAGCACGCTGGCCACATCGGCAGCACTGACACGCCGAAGCCCGTTGATGGAAATGGCTGAGGTGTTGAACAAATCGGTGCCGGCGACCAGACCGATGAGAATGGCCATTGACAGCGCCAGAATGCCTGATGCCAGCCGCCAGCCAAAACGCAGGATAGGCAGGCCGGGGATGATCACCTCAGCACCGTCTCGCAGCGGCACGGCTACTTTTCGTTTCACCTGGGTGCGGGTACGTTGAACCACTGAAGTGCCAATCACACCCTGGCGGACAAACACGGGCGCGTTGCGCAGAACAGCCGTATCGGGGGAGCGCTGGCTTTTGGGCGCAGCTGTATCATCAGCGGCGTCTGCACGACGTCTCCGGATGCTGTCTGCACGGTTCAACTTTTCTTTCTGCCCTGCCATCACATTACCCGTCCCAATCTCCCAACAATTCCACTTCCAATTCCATCTCAACGCCAAATTTGGATGCGATGCTTTCCCTGGTCAAATTGATCAGTTTCATGAAATCATCGGCAGTCCCGTTTCCATTGTTGATGAAGAAATTTCCGTGTTTTTGACTGATCTCCACATCTCCAATTTTTGTACCCTTCAGACCGGCTTCTTCAATCAACTTACCGGCGAAATGGCCGGCGGGATTTTTGAACATCGAGCCGGTACAGGCGCCAGGCGGTTGTTTTGTCTCACGCCGGTTCTTCAGGGTTGTCATTTTTTCAAGAATGGTCGCTGGATCGCTGTGTTCAACCTTTAAATCTGCACTCAGGATCACGACCTTTTGGCTGCAATGTTGGCGCTTCAGATTACTGGAGCGATATTGATACTCGAAATCACCGACAGACCACCTGGTACTACCCTGACTCCAATGCAAGATATTTGCCACAATGAGATTTTCACTGATCTCACTTCCGAAAGCGCCGGCATTTCCATAGATGGCGCCGCCCAGCGTACCGGGCAGTCCGTTGGCCCATTCCAGACCGGTCAGACCGGCTTTTCCGGCCCGATTGGTAATCAGGCTCATCAACGCGCCAGATTCGGCGTGAATGACAGGGGTGGGGGACTGGTCGTCCACCTGGATACGCCGAGCATGGTTGATCAACACCAGCCCGCGCATACCCTTTTCGCTGACCAGCACATTGGAGGCCCCACCGAGTAAAGTAAAGGGAATATCCATTCGCCACAGGGTGGCAATGTCCTGTTCCAGTTCAGCGGCGTTTTCACAGATAGCCAAAAAATCCACCGGGCCGCCCACTTTGGCGCTGCTGAAATGGCTCATGCGTACATCGCGCTGAAGCCGGCTGCCAAAGATGGAGAGCAGCGTATCGGCGGAAGGAAAGTTGCGGGTTGAACTCATCATTTGCTCGTTAATTTCGCTCATGGCATCACCTGACTGGTCACACCGGCGCTGGAATTTTGCGATTGCATGCGAACCATGACGTGCGGGATAATCTGGTTGGCGTCACCGGCTGACAGTACAATCAGCACGTCGCCAGGTTGGAGATGACTGAGCAGGTGGTTCTCTGCCTGCTGGAAATCACTGCAGAATACAGCTTTTCCCTCGGGCAGGTAATCGATAAACCGGGCTGCCGTGAATCCATCGGATTGTTCCCGGGCTGAGTACACTTCAGTGATGATGACCTGGTCGGCATGGGTGAAGGAACCGGCAAAATCATCAAAAAAGGTTTCCGTGCGCGAGTAGGTATGCGGCTGCCAGACCGCGAAGATGCGCCTTTCGGGGAAGACAGCGCGAGCAGCCTGCAAAGTGGAGCGAATCTTGGCCGGATGATGCGCATAGTCATCAATAAACAGCACCCCGTTCACCGAACCGACCTTTTCAAACCGGCGCTGCACGCCTTTGAACTCTTCCAGGCATTTAATGGCCTGCTGGGTGGAATAGCCCATCAATTCCACCACAGCCATCGCGGCCAGGGCGTTGAGGGCATTATGTTCACCCGGGACATTCAAATTCCCGTTCAGGCAAGAAATGGATTGGTTGCGGAGCTGTTTGACAATGTTCAATCGGAAACAGCCATCCGGCTGCAAAGTCATCCCGCGAAGCTGAAAATCGTTGTCTTCCGACAAGCCAAAGGTATATTTTCGGCCGGCATATTGCTGAAACGCATTCAATCTTTTGGCAGCATGCTCACCTACCAGCAGGCGTCCGTTTGGCTGCAGCCGCTCGACAAACTGATTGAAGGCGGCGTCGTAATCAGCCGGTTCAGGGAACATATCCGGGTGATCATGCTCCACATTGGTGATCACCATGATCTCAGGGTGCAGTCCGTGGAACATACGGTCATACTCATCGGCTTCGATGACGAAGTACTTGCTGGTTCCGTAATGCGAGTTGGTGCCCGTATTGGCAGACACACCGCCGATCAGGTAACCCGGGTCCAGGTTCAGGCAGGTCAACAGCCAGGCCAGCATGGCCGTGGTGGTCGTTTTGCCGGCGGTACCGGCAATGGCAATCACCTGACGATCCTTGAGAAAGTCTTCCAGGAAAGCGGATCTCTTTTGCACGGGGATGCCCAGACGGCGCGCCTCACGCACCTCAGGATTGTCTTCCGGAATGGCGGAAGATTGGATGACCACATCGGCGCCGTGTACCTGCTCAGCCTGATGGCCGATGCAGATGTGAGCGCCCTGTTCGGCAAGCGATTGGGTCATGGGTGAGGCATACCGGTCAGAACCCGCCACCTGATGACCGGCTTCCATCAGAAGCCGGGCGATGGCGGACAGGCCGCTCCCACCAATGCCAATCAAGAAGTATTTTTTCATTAGAGAAACACCACCAGTAAGAACGCAAAGGCGATCGCAACGGCAAAATAAATCACCGGCGTTCCGATAAAGTTAGGGGGTAGCAGCGGGAGGATCTGTTTAGCTGCTTCGTAAGCCGGGCTGCCCTCAATGGGCGCCGTGATGGCTGAAAACTGATAGTTGGCCGCGGCAAGGTAGAACCACAGGGTTCCCCAGAGTAAAAAGGCATTGACTGCCCCCAGGAAAAAGCCAAGCAGTGAATCCTGGAACTGGGTGCGCTGAAAGCGTGGGTTCGCTGAGAGACGCGGCAGGTTAGGTGTCTGGTATCCAAAGAAAACCAGCCCGCCCATGATGCCCAGGCGCATCCAGAAAATCAAATTCCCATCGCGGAGCATCAGGTTATCGCGCACATAAGGCACATAGGTCTCCAGCGTGTTAATCAAAAATAACCCCAAAATGGCTGCAAATGTGACCAAAATTTCTTTAGCCCAGCCGCGCAGTGCGCCGATGATAGCAAACAGTACAATGAACGCCCAGAACAGGGTATCAAGACCGACCATTTGAGCCTGCCTTTCGGGGAGCGGAGGCATTTTTCACCAAATTTTCAAGCAGATCCACAATCGTTTCGGCTGCCGTAGGGGTAGCCAGCGAACGCATGGAATCTGACATCCTGGACAGGGTATCCGGATTGTCAAACAGTTGATACAGTAAACCGGTGAGGGAACCGCGCATATCAGTATCTTGCAACACAATCGCAGCGCCGTGCTGTTCGAGATAGCGGGCGTTGATCTGCTGATATCTCCAGGCGAATGGATAGGGCACCAGCACCGCGGGAAGCCCAAACAGGGGCAGTTCGCCCATCACAGCCGCGCCGGCGCGCGAAACCACCAGATCGGCAGCCGAGAAAGCCGCGTTCATCTCATCGGCATGTAAATACGCGAACGGATGGTATTCGCCACGTACATCAGCCGGGATTTTTTCGGCTTCAGACAATGTTTCTTCCCAATTGTGTTCACCACACAGGTGCAGGATCTGAAAACGTTTTAACAGGGTGGGAAGCTGTGGATACAGCGAACGGTTCATCGACTGGGCGCCCTGGCTGCCGCCGAACACCATCACCACGTGTTTTTCCGGTTTTAAGTTCAGTTTCTGCCGGGCTTCCAAACCATCCATCGCTTTCAGTTCGGAGCGGGTGGGGTAACCGGTGACTGTCACTTTGGATTTTTGCGGGTAGAAACGTGTTGAATCGGGCGTAGTCACCGCGATCCGCCCGGCAAACCTGGCAATCAGCGAAACAGCCTGGGCAGGTTCAATATCGGGCACATACAGAAGAGACGGAATTTTTCGGCCGGCTATCGCGACCGGTATGGAAACATATCCGCCGGTGAGAAGGAGACCGTCAGGCTGAAACTGTTTGATGATCTTACCGGCAGCCCGCAGGCCTTTACTGAGGCGAAGCAGATTTCCAGGCAGAGCTTTCAATCCCACACCGTGCAGACCGGCCGATGGAATCCCCATAAACCGGTAACCGGCGCGTTGAACCAGGGTGGCTTCCATGCCTCCCTCGCTCCCAACCCACAGGATCTCGTGCTCAGTCGGTTTGAGTGCTTGAAGAATGGCGATGGCTGGATAAATCCCGCCGCCTGTTCCTCCGGCTCCTACGATAAGCCTCAATTTTCTCACTCCTCTCGTCAACAGGTGTATCAACGCCCTGTTTTGATATATTCAGCAATATGCCAATGGCAGCCAGTGTGGTGACCAGGTTGGAACCCCCGGTGCTGATTAATGGCAAGGGGTTTCCAGCAAAAGGCAGCAGGTTGATCATCACACAGATGTTCATCAATGCTTCAAACGTAATCCAGAAGGTAATACCGCCGGCCAGCAGTCTGCCAAGCTGATCAGGAGCGCGGTGAGCGATGCGAACACCTCGCCACCACAGCACCATGTACATACCCAGCACAACCAATGCGCCGACCAGGCCGAATTCTTCGGCGATCACCGAATAAATACTATCCGTCCAGGCCACCGGCAGGCCGATCACCTTGATGGTGCCTTTTCCAAGGCCTTTTCCGAACAATCCGCCTTCTACGATGGCGCGGAACGAATAGCGGATATGATCGGAGGCAGTGCTGATATCCTGCAGACCGTTCCAGTAATCAGTCACACGGGTACGCCCGTTGTCGCTGATGGAAATCACCACCGCGCTGGCCAGCAGAATGGCCAGCACCAGCAGGATGATCTGCTTGAGATCGGAATCGGCCATAAAGAACAGCACGCCGCCCAGAGCCACCACGCTGACCGCAGCGCTGATATCCGGCTGTACGGCGATCAATCCGCCCACAAAACCCACAATAAGCGCCAGCGGCAGCAGGCCAAAGGAAAGCTTCTTCAGACTGTCGCGCTTGGAATTGAGCCATACCGAAAGGTAAATGATCACACCGATTTTTGCCAACTCGGATGGCTGGACTGAATTGCCAAACACGGTACCGCGTGTATCCGTACCGGTTCCGGAGGAGAATACCAGCACGGCGATCAAAGCCGCGCAGGTAACCACCAGAATGGGAATGGCCAGGTATTTGAAAAAGTGATAATCGAAAATCAGGCAGAAGGCGCCGATGCCAATACCAACCAATGCCCACATGAGCTGTCGTTTGGCGGCATCACCGGTGGAATCGTAACTGAGAATGGAGAAGTTCCAACTGGAGGAGTACACCATGATCAGGCCGAAAACCAGCAAGGCGAACACCACCGCCAGCAGAACCAGATCGATCTGCATGGTGTTGTGCCATTTCTTTTTGAGCCGCTTGATGGTATCCGGCTGGATTCCAATTAGAGTTTGTTCACCCATTCTTTAAACCGATCTCCGCGTTCTTCAAAATTGTTGAACTCGTCAAAACTGGTGCCGCCCGGGGCCAGAAGCACCACATCACCGGGTTCCGCCAGTTCCGCGGCTCGTTCCACCGCGATGGCCAGCGTCTGGCAGTGGTCGACCGTGTAAGGTTTGCGACCCTCCACAACCGGGCCGACTGCGTTAAGCACCAGCGGCGCCGCTTCGCCAAAAGCGATCACATGATCCACACTGGCACGAACTTGCGCGGCCAGTTTATCCCAGGGTAAATGTTTATCGCGCCCGCCCAGCAACACAATCACCGGCTCGCTGAAAGCCCGGATGACAGCCATTGCCCCATCGGGGGTGGTTGCCTTTGAATCGTTGTACCAGGAAGCCCCTTTGTAGGTGCGGATGAATTCAAGCCGGTGCGGGACGCCCCGAAAACCTTTCACGCCGGCGCGAATGGCGTCATGCGAAAAATCTGCTGCCTGACCGGCCGCACAAGCAGCCAGCACATTCAACAGGTTGTGCCTGCCGCGCAGTTCAACCTCACCCACACTCATCAGGTCGGTTTCACGCATCCCATCAAACAGAGTGATGCGGTCTTCGCGAACATACGCGCCGGGTACATGCTCAATCGGGTTGAACCCAAACGCCGCCAGACGGCCCGGAACCTGGTTGCGCAGACTCCATGCAAGCGGATCCTCGCTGCCCAGGATGGTCCAATCCTCTTTATCTTGAAACTGAAAGATCCGCGATTTGATGGCGGCATACTTTTCCATGGTGCCATGCCGGTCCAGGTGGTTGGGAGCCACATTGAGGATGACGGAAACATGCGGCGATCTGGTCATGATCTCCAATTGAAAACTGGAGAATTCAAGAACCGCCACATCATCGGGGTGGATCTGGTCCACCACGTCGATTAAGGGCCGGCCGATATTTCCGCCGATCCAGGCCTGCACGGGCGGCACAACGGCATGTTCCGCCATTCGACCGATCAGCGTGGTGGTGGTGGTTTTTCCTGCCGAGCCGGTGATACCAATGACCGGACACTGAACCTGATCCATAAATATTTGCGAGTCATTCAGTACCGGAATTCCGCGTTCATAGGCAGTCTGCACAATCGGCAGGGTCAGAGGGACAGCCCCTGAAATACAGAGAACATCCTGGCCGGTCAGCAGACTGATATCATTGCTGCTCAGCTTCCAGCAGATGGGGAGGTCTTTCATTTTTTCCATCACGCCGGCCAGTTCTGCGGCGCTGTGCAGATCGCTAATGGTCACATTTGCATGATGAGACGCCAAAAAATGCGCCAAGGCAAGCCCCTGCCGGGCCGCGCCAACGATCAATACATTGCAATTTTTCCAATCTTTCATATTAAACCAGTGCCAATCCTATCCCCAACATGGCGAACAAAAGATTGACCAGCCAAAAGCGCTGAACGATTTGCGTTTCACTCCAGCCCAACAGCTCAAAGTGATGGTGCAGGGGAGCGCGTTTGAAAAGCCGCTGACCTTTCGTGATTTTGAAATAGATGATCTGTAACGTGACGCTGACCGCCTCGCTGAGAGGAATGATGGCGATGAGCGGCAGCAGCAGCCATTGACCGGTCATCAGCGAGATCACGGCAATGGTGGCGCCGAGGGGCAAAGAACCGGCGTCGCCCATAATCAGTTCCGCCGGGTGGACGTTAAACCATAAAAATCCAAACAGCGCTCCCACCAGCGTAAAGCAAAACCGCCCGATGAAAACCTGATTTTGTAGCAGCGCGATGCCGCCGTATGCCGCAAAACAGGTGGCGGCAATCAGACCTGCCAGACCATCCAGACCATCGGTGAAATTCACCGCGTTGGACATGCTGACGATGATGAAAGCGGCGTAGGGAATATAGAAGATCCCCAGTGAAAGGGGTTTTTCAAATCCAGGCCAGAAAAATTCAGGAACACCCAGAACGTATTTGAGGATAAATGCGATTCCCACCGCCAGCAGGGTTTGCAGGATGAATTTGGTGCGCGCCCGCATTCCTAGCCCGCGCCGAGATCCGCGTACGCCTTCCCAGTCATCGATGGCGCCCAGTATGCCATAGGAAACCAGAACAAACACAGGCAACAGGACAGCCTGCCCGAGAACATCCTGGGTAAGCCCCAGAATGGAGGCTCCATTCAGCAGAAGGGTGAGCAGAACGACCGGTAAAATGAACATCAAACCGCCCAGAGTGGGTGTTCCCATCTTGGTTTGATGAAGATCCTGCATCTCCACTCGGATCAATTTGCCAACTTTGAAATAACGCAGCAAACGGATAAACGGACTGCCCCAAATGACAGTCATCATAAATGCCAGCATGCTCAAGCCAAGCGCCAGGGATGTATCAGTCATGCACTACCTCCAAGGCAGTCACAATTTGCGACATTGCCATGCCCAGTGAACCTTTTATGAGGGCAATGTCGCCGGCTGCCAGATAGGTCTGGAGGAACGCAGTGACTCTGGGTACCTTTGAGAACCAGAAGATGTTCCCTTTGGGCATCCCTGCCGCCAGGGCGGCTTTGACTGTTATTTTGCTGCGCTCACCGACCGCAACGAGTATATCGCATACTTCGGCAACCCGTTTCCCAACTTTGACATGACCTTGTTCTTCAAAAGCACCTAACTCCAGCATATCGCCCAGTACCGCGATACGGCGGCCCTGCATTTCGCTCAACACATTGAGCGCTGCGACACAGGACTCGGGGCTGGAGTTGTATGAGTCGTCAAGAAGGATAGCTCCGCTCTGCGTGTTTACCGCTACCATGCGTAATTGGCTGCGTCCCTGCTGTAACCCGTCGATGATCTCCTGCCAGGTCAATCCTTCCAGCAGGGCCACCGAGACAGCCCGTAAAACTGTGTACACCGAGTGATTTCCCAACAGGGGAACTCTCAGGTGGATCACTTCTTTTTCATAGTGAAGCTGGAAACGGATCCCGTTCAAACCCAGGCTTTCCACATCGCTGGCCCACAGATCTGCGCGGGGATCCAGACCATAGTAAAACAGGCGGGCATCGGTGTATTCGGCCATACCCAGCACCAGCGGATCGTCGAAATTGAGGATAGCAGCCCCGTTTTGAGGGAGTGATTCGACCAGTTCAGCTTTTCCGCGGGCAATGATTTCCACCGATCCAACCCGGGCAGCATGTACAGGCCCTACATTGGTGACCACGCCGATGGATGGCCGCGCCATTTCACACAACTGCCTGATTTCGCCCGGCAGATAAAAGCCCATTTCCAGCACTGCCCGTTGATGGCCTGAACTCAGTCTGAGGATAGACAACGGCAGACCAATCTCGTTGTTCAGATTGCCACGGCTCTTCAGCGTCCGATAATGCTGCGAAAGCACATCGCCGGTCAGCTCTTTGGTGGTCGATTTACCGATACTGCCGGTGATGCCGATCACCTTGACACTGAGTTTCTTGCGCCAGTAGCCTGCTACTTTTTGCAGGGCAGCCAGTGAATTCTCGACTTTCAGGCAGAAGGGGCCGGACGGAATGAGATACCCGTTATCGGGCACAGGATGGGTGAGGTCAATGACCGGGAACTGGCTGCCGATCTCTTTTTCGATGATCGCCAGACCAGCGCCCAACTCAAAAGCCTGCGCAACGTGATCATGCCCGTCAGTGCGTTCGCCGGGCAGGGCGACGAACATGCCTGCCGGAAGAACCTGGCGTGAATCGACAAATGCCTCGCTGATAATCGCCTGGGCATTTGCCGGTTTATTGCCTGTTAAGGCTTCGATCACATTCGCAATTCTGAGCACGATTCCTCTTATTCTGTCGCCAGTTCATTCTGTTCAGAATTTGGCGGGAGATCCATCAAGACCACCAACTCCTGCACCACTTCGCTGAAAACAGGGGCAGCTACGATCGAACCCCACATCGATTGGGTCGGTTTTTCCAACCAGATATAAACGATAAATTTTGGATCCTCAGAGGGCCCCCAGCCGATAAAGGAGGCGTTGGTGAGGTTGGTGATATAACCCTGGTCGCCCACGGCGATTTCTGCGGTACCGGTTTTTCCTGCGATGTTGTATCCATCCACCAGAGAGTCTGAGGCTTCTTCCAGAAGTGAAGTGGTCAGCATATCGGTGAGGGTATGGGCGGTCTCCGCAGTAATGGGATTGGCTACCACACGCGGCTGGATGACGATGCGCTGGTCGGCTGAAATGACCTCTTTCAGCACATGCGGCGCCATGATTTTTCCGTCGTTTGCAGCGGCTGAAACGGCTGAGATGAGCTGGATGGGGGTGATGGCCAGACCCTGACCAAACGAGTTGGTTGCCAGGTTAACCTCAGACCAGGTACTGTCACCGGGTTTGCTGACCGGGTACACAAGTTCGCCGGCCAGATCGATGTTGGTGCGATGCCCGATGCCAAAGCGATCCAGATAATCATAAAAGGTAGTGGCGCCCAGCCGCTGGGTGGAGATCCACGACAGACAGACGTTCAGCGAGTGCTGCATACAGCCGGTCATGGTTTGAAGGCCCCAGGCCTCACGGTCCCAGTTGTAGATGGTGTACCCGCCTACTTCAATTGCGCCCTCATCCAAAAATTCGGTATCCGGTGTCACCACACCCGCATCCAGTGCGGCGGCCATGGTGATCACTTTGAAAACCGATCCGGGCTCGAAGTTCACATCAATGACCCGGTTGTAGGAGCCGCCTTCGGTGAGCAGGCTGGATTCCTGTTCATATTTGTTCGGATTGATACGCGGGCTGACTGCCATCGCCAGAATTTCACCGGTTTCAGGGTCCATAATCACAATGGTGCCGGATGTGGAACCGGTGCTTTTGGTACGACTATCAATGATGCGTTCAGCCATGGACTGGATTTCACGATCGATGGTGAGCACCAGATTGGATCCGGGTGGGATATCCGGCACGGCAGTGGTCTCGCTGGGGTTCAGATGATAGGTGACCATCTCTGATTTGCCTGCCAGCAGATCGTTATATTCTTCTTCAATACCGAAGTGAGGGTTGCCATTTTGCCGATCCCAGAAGGCGTAGAAACCCAACAGGTTGGATGCCAGATCGTCTTCCGGATAATTCCGCTTCAGGTGAGAAAACCAGTACAACCCGTTCAGCGAGGTGTCATTTGAATCTTCGCGGTGGTTTTGTTCTGTTTCAATCTTGGTGATGTTTTTCGGGTCCACAAAATCGCCCACCACCAGATAGCCTGTGCCCACCTCGGATTCGTTCATTTGGGCGTAGGATTTCACCTTTTCATAATCCAGCCCCAACAAATCAGAGGTCTGTTTGGCGATTTCTTCCGCGCCGGTGGCGCCTGCCACCTGGTTCAGTTGAACGCCTACCTCATATACCAGTTTGTTGCCGGCCAGAATGTGACCGTCGGTATCGTAAATGATCCCGCGCTCGGGTTGAATTTCTTCCGTATAGACAGCTTCTTCCACCAGGAATTTCCCCTCTTCCTGAATGTCAATCATCCGGTACACCACCAGAAGACTGATCAGGGTGAGGAAAATTCCAATAAAGCTGATGCGGTCAAATCTTTTAAACATGGGTCTCTACTTGTTATCTTCCAGCTTTAAAGCCCCGTCCATCAGCAGGTCCCAGAGGGAACGGGTGTACATTGATTTAATCAACACTTCAGGGGTCGTATTCCGACCTTGAGGTACTTCCACATCAATAGCGGGTTCGATATAACCCTGCACGGGGAGAAATACAATCCGTGAGGGGTCGCTGATGATTTTGTAGCCTTTCTCATTGGCCTTCTTCGACATGGAGTCTATAGCCGTGGCGCTGCCGAGCTGGTTGTGCAGGTCGGCAATTCGGTTTCCCAGCCGTTTTTCCTCAGCCTGAAGCGCCTGAATTTCAACCCCCACCGCATATGTTTTAGCAGATACGTTTAAATAGGCAATCGAAATCATCACCGCCACAACCAGCCCCACCAGAATGAGTGCAAGCAGTCGGATCTGTTTTCGCCAGGGTGCCTGTTTATAGGCATATTTGACATTTTGCATTCTTAAAACCTCAATTAACCCTATTTTTTATGCAAAAATTATGCCACGTCAATTTTCTCCGCAACACGGAGCCGAGCGCTGCGCGCTCTTACATTTTCATCAACCTCAGTTGCTGTGGGCTTGTACAAACGCTGGACAATATTGATGCTGCGTTTATGTCTGCAGGTGCATACCGGCTGCCGGGGAGGGCAAATGCAGTCTCGCGATTCTCTCTGGAAAAACTGCTTGACCAGACGGTCTTCCAAAGAGTGGAAGGAGATCACCACCAGCCTGCCTCCCGGAGCGAGCGCCTGAACGGCATCCGGAAGAACCTTTCCAACCGCCTCCAACTCGTGGTTTACAGCGATCCGCAATGCCTGAAAGGTGAGGGTGGCCGGGTGCATCGAGCGCTCCTTACTTCTCACCGCCTTGCTGATCACCTCTGCGAGCTGCCTGGTGGTGTGAATGGGGCGGTTCGCCACAATGGCGTTGGCGATTTTGCGTGACTGCCTTTCTTCGCCATATTGCCAGATGAGGCTGGCCAGAGCCACAGGGGAGAGCTCGTTCACAAGATCGGCAGCGGTAACCAGCTGGTTGGGGTCAAATCGCATGTCCAGGGGGCCCTCTTCTCGAAACGAGAAACCCTTTTCCGGGCGGTCGAGCTGCATGGAGGATACCCCCAGATCCAGCAGAACGCCCTGCACGCTTTCCCAACCCAGGCTTTGCATCTGATCCAGTAAATGAATATATGAGGACTGTCTCAAAATGATGCGGCTGCCGAAATCGGCCAACTTTTCTTTGGCCAATCCCAACGCCACAGGATCAAGATCAAAACCCAATACGGTTCCTGCCGGTGCGCTGGCATTCAGTATTCCCCATGAATGACCGCCTGCACCTACGGTAGCATCAATATATCGTCCAGGGCTGTACGGCTTGATCGCCCTTAAGACTTCCTGGTAAAGTACTGGCTGGTGGGGGGAACCGCTGCCAGAGTTTGGCATCGACCACCTCACCGGATCGGAAGATTGAACGCAGCGTATCTTTGTTCGTCAGCCACCTGATTGTCGAGACTGATCAACTGCTGTTGCCAGCGTTCAGGCGACCAAACTTCGAAGTAGCTGCTCATTCCCGCTACAATGACTGATTCCTTCAGATCTGCATTCTCACGCAGAAACGATGGAATCAGGATTCTCCCAAGTTTGTCCAGCGTCACATCCACGGCAAAACTGAACATTTGCCTTTGCAACTGCCGCGCAGCGGTCTGGGTAATGCTGAATTCCGTGATCCGCTGGGTCGCTTCCTCAAAGGAAGTTTTGGATAGAACCATCAGGTTTTGATCGAACCCCTTGGTTACAACAGCACCTTCGCTCAGAAAATCCCGGTATTTCACCGGAATCATGAGGCGTCCCTTCGGATCGATGCTGTGTTCGTACTGTCCCATGAACATGTGTTCTATCCTTGATTTTTAAGACAAGATGCCGGAAGCCCGGCACCACTATTTACCACAATTTACCACTTTTTTAACACAGTATATGTCAACGGAGGGCAAAATGCAAGCCAAACTCACATGATTTACTGATTTTTTATCTTAAAGTTTTCTTTACAGTTTTTTATCAATGTTAATAAAAGCCCGTCAGGTTTCAATTCTGCATTCTCTGTCAGAGTGGTAAGATTATGTCGAATTCAAACTCCTTTTTGCAATCCAGTGGGAGGTTTGCGCTATTTATTGATCAATTTATTCAAGAATAGGGTTTACTGTAATCAATACCAGTAACGGATCATTTTGATCGTGGAACAAAGATGGCTTATTGGATTATGTCCGGGAACGATGTAAAATGGGTCCCATCCTGAAAAATTTGAACCAGATCCGGAGAAGCGAGATGAAACCACAACTGTTCGCGTTACTGACTGCCATCGCCTGGGGTGTAGGTGGGTATTTCGAAAAGAAGGGCCTTCACCTGGGGAATCTATCGCCTACCATGGGAATCACCCTGCGTACGGTAACCGCTTTGATCGTGCTGGGGATTGCCAGTTATCCGCAGTGGAAAACTGTCCCGCAGGCGGGCAGTAAAGCCCTCCTTTATATGATTATTGGCGGAGGTGTGGTGGCCGGAGCTCTGGGTATGCTGTGCTATTACACGGCCATTAAGGGTGCGCCACTTACACAGGTGATGCCGATTGCCTTTACCTCACCACTGTTTGGGGCCTTGATGGGCATTCTGTTTTCAGGCGAACCACTCAACCTGAAAACCGTGGCCGGCATGGCGCTGACGGTTGGGGGTATCGTCATCTTATCGATTAAATAGCAGGGTAGACGGTCACTGGCTGACGGGGTCGGCGGTGAGATGCCAGATCTTTCCGCCGGCATAGTCAGCCAGGTATAGCTCGCCGTCTTCGTCCTGCCCAAATGAGCTGATCGATAGACCGGTATCCAGTTCTGCGATGGGCTTCGACCAGGTTTGTCTCTCCGTATCAGTCATGCGGATGCTCCACAAAGTCCCCGACCCAAAATCAGCGTAAAAGTACAGCCCCTGGATTTGCGGATACAAAGACCCGCGATATACATAACCACCGGTGATGGAAATACCTTCGTCCCGACCATATTCCGCGATAGGCGCAATCAATTCATCCGGCTTGGTGGTACAGGGTGGTTCTTCAAAATTCACCAGGGTACCCTCCATACAGCGCCAGCCGTAATTCAGGCCGCCGGCTGAACCGGCCGGTTGAAAATCGACTTCTTCCAGATGGTTCTGCCCCACATCGCCGATATACAGATCACCGGTTTCCCGGTCAAAGGAAAACCGCCACGGATTTCGCAGCCCGTACGCCCAGATCCGTCCATCTGCGTTGGGATCACCCACCAGCGGGTTATCGGCGGGAATGGTGTAGATGTCGCCATTGGCGTCTCCAGTGGCGCTGCTATTGGCTTCGCCATCGGCGCCGCCACCCGAAACCTCAATCCGCAGGATGGACCCTAACGGCTCAGTGGTGTTCTGGGCGTTGCCATTGGGGTCATTCGCGCTGCCGCCATCACCCAGACCGATGTAGAGATATCCATCCGGCCCGAATGCGATCTGCCCGCCGTTGTGATTGGCATACGGTTGATCCACGGTGAACAGCGTCACCGCTGAAGCAGGATCGGCAAGGTTGGTGTTGTCCGAGACGTTGTAGCGGACGATATTGGTATTTCCCTGCAAATCGGTGTAATCAATATAGAAGAATCCGTTGTCAGCATATTCAGGGTGAAATGCCAGTCCCAACAGGCCCTGTTCGTTTTCTCCTGACACCCGGTCGCTAATATTCAAAAACGGTTCGGCAAGCACCTGCCCGTTGTCGATAATGCGGATCAAACCGCCTTTTTCCAGGACAAACAGTCTGCCGCTGCCGTCGCCGGCATTCTCAATTCCAACCGGCAGGGTAAAAGTCTCGGAGGATGCCTCTTCCAACTTAATGGAATACTCGGCATCCCGGGCGGGAGGCGGAAAGCGAATACAACCTAAAGCCGCCAGCCAGATCAACATAAACAATGAAAAAAAGCGTCCTCGAAAAGAGTTTTCCTGCATACTTTACCTCCGTGTTGACATGGTACAGCAGCAAGCTAAAGGGAATCTGAGTAGACCGGTGGACAGTTCCGGCAAGGTACCTGACCCTGCGGATTTTGGCGGAGTCCGTACCAAATTTCATTATTGTGGGATAATCAAGAAGAATCCAAATTCTATATTTCACCTGAGTGTTTGTATTTAATCACCCTGATTCACAAGCGTGCGCCTGGTGAAAGTAAGGAAATCTATGACAAAAATTGCCATCATCACAGATACCGACAGCAGCCTGCCACTGGAAGTAGCTAAAAAATTGGATATCCGTCAGGTACCGATCGGGATTCATTTTCGGGATGATGTATACGACGCTGTTTTTGAGATCAATGACCGCCAGTTGTTTGACCGGATTGATCAGGAAAAAAAGCTGCCCACCACCTCAGCGCCGTCAGCCGGGAAGTGGGCGCTGGCTTACACCGATGCATTCAACGCAGGCGCTGATGAGGTGATTTGCTTTTGTGTGAGCAGTGCGGTGAGCAGTACTTATAATTCGGCGTTGGCCGGGGCGGAACTGGTACCCGACCGTAAAATCACAGTGGTAGATACCCAGAGCCTTGCCATCGAACAGGGATTTATGGTGCTTCAGGCGGCAATGACCGCCGAAAATGGAGCATCCACTGATGAGGTGATCCGCAGCGCATTTGAAATTCAGAAACGTACCATGCTGTATGGCGCCCTATCCACCCTGCGATATGTGGCCATGAGCGGCAGGGTGGGGTACCTGGCTGCGGGGATTGCCAATCTTCTGGATGTCAAACCCATTCTCAGTATCCGCGATGGAAAACTTTCCATCATGGAGAAGGTTCGCACGCAGAAGAAATCCTGGATGCGCATGATCGAAATGACCCGCGAACAACTGGGCGATCGCTCCATTGGCGCGATGGCGCTTTTGCATGTGGGTGTTGAAGAGGTTGCTCGTGAGTTTGAACACATGCTGCGCCAGAACCTGGATGTACCGGAAAAATTCCTGATCACCGAGCTCACCCCCGGGCTTTCCGTTCACACGGGAGCCGGATTGGTGGGTCTGTGTTTTGTAGCTGCCGGCGATCAACCCATGCGAGAGGATATCATCAACACCAACAAGGCCAACTGCTGATCCTCTCTTCTTTTACTGGATAACAAAGCCGTCTGAATGACACGCTGAATAACCGATCGTTGGTTGCAGTTAAGGAGGGTAAATGAAGGTTTTGGATCTGAGGAAAGAGTATTCATGGCTGTACAAACCGCCGTCGAAAATGGTTGAACTGGTCAGCATACCGGAATTGACCTTTGCAACGATAGACGGCGTGATTGAACCCGGATGTGGCCCATCCACCTCGCAAACCTTCAAAGATGCTGTTCAGGCGCTTTACAGCATCTCTTATACCCTCAAATTTGCCTTCAAAAAACGGGCAGTCAATCCGATTGATTATCCGGTTATGGCGCTAGAAGCACTGTGGTGGGTGGAAACCGGTGAGTTTGATATTCGCACGCCTACCAACTGGCATTGGACGGCCATGATCATGCAGCCTGATCTGGTGGATGATATCCTCTTTCAGGAAACCGTTAATGCCCTGAAGAAAAAGAAACCCAATCCCGCTCTGGATAAGCTCAGGCTGAAGAGATTTACAGAAGGACAGTGTATTCAAATCATGCACATTGG
>CAZHMZ010000041.1:0-24847 GCA_964532655.1 uncultured Anaerolineaceae bacterium | reverse complement strand
CCCACCCCGTTGAAATGCATCAGCCAGGCACGCGCCTCTTCCACCGGCATCTTCGCCAGAAAGGTCAGATCCAGCGAGCCGCGCTCTTCCACAATCTGGCGCAGCACCGCCTGGATGCGCGGACCTTTTTGATGCGCCAGCCCGGCGATACGAATCGATTCGATCACATCCGCTGTATCGGCTTGCATCACCGCTTCCCAAGTTCGGAAGCGGCGTGTAAGTGAGTCAAAAGCTTTGTCGCGGTTGCGATCGTTTGTGTTCTGAGAAAGGATGGTGGAAACCAGTTCATCCACCGGCGGCAGCGGGGTGCGCCACTCGGTGGGCCCGTAAAAGCTGCACAGGCGCTCGTGCACCTGGCGGGCTTTTTCTTTCAGCATTTCAACTGACGTTCCGGTTTCCATATCTGTTTACTATTGTATCTCCAACTGGAAAATCGGCCGCACAACGCCCACCTCGAATTCGCGCCAGTTCTTAATGGAGCGGGTATCGAAGTTTTTCAGCAGATCCAGTTCAGCCGTTGAAAGCGCGCCCAACTGGCGCAGCACTTCCAGCGCCACCAGACCGGTCATACCGCCGCGCTGATCGCCATCCATAATTTTAAGGGCGATGCCGATGCCGCGTTTGGAAAAGGTGGTCAATCCGGGCATGATGCCCACATTCCTGAAACCCTCCGCGCCTGCTTTGCAGACGATCCGTCCCTGGGCGGTGCGCATCAATTCCGTATCAAACGCGCCGTCGTTGGCCACCATCTTGGGGAAACTGGTCATGGCTTTTGTGATTCTGCGGCAGGCGGCAGCCCGTTTTTCGGACAGGTCAGCCGGGTCGCACAATCGAGCAAAACCCAGCGCGGCATGGTACAGCGAAATGCCGAACACCGGCACAGAACAGCCATCGATGCCAATGTGAACTTCATTTGCCGGTATTTCCCACATCTCGCTGTTCACCTTCAAAATCAACTGCTGGAGCGGATGAGTGGGCTGGATGTAATCTTCAATGGGGAACCCGTGCAGGCGGCAGCTCGCCAACATGCCGGTGTGCTTGCCGGAACAGTTATGCCGGTTGGGAGTGGGCGCTTCGCCGCGCTTGATCATGGCATTGGCAGTGGCCCGATCTGACGGCATGTGAACACCGCACAGCAGGTCATCCTCGGTCACGCCAACCTTCTTCTGCATGGAAGCCGCCACGCTGGCATGGTGATCGGTTCCGTAATGCGAGGCGCAGATCAATGAAAGTTCTTCTTCGGTGAAGCTAAACTTCTTCATCCCGCCGTCTTCCACAAACGGAATAGCCTGGATGGGCTTGGCCGATGAGCGCAGATAGGTGACGGCATACGGGTTGCCGTAGCTGGCCAGCAGACGGCCGCCGGCATCCACCACCGCCACCGCGCCCATGTGCGCCGATTCAATGATCGCGCCGCGGGTCAATTCTGCCACAGGCAGATAGTCGTGTAAAAAATCGCTTGTATGAGTACCCACTGACTGTGCCAACATTACACCTCGACTTCTTTAATTCGTTCAGGGAAGAAATTTTTCACATAATACGTGGTCAATCCCCACGTCAGACGTTTTTGGTAAAGCGCTTTTTGGGCGGGCGTGCTGTCATACGGTTCCAACAAACCCGGTACAAGTCCTTCGACTTCGCTCTCTGGGGCGCTGCAGATCTTCAGCTCATCCAGGGCAGCCTGAACTTTTTCAAGGTACTGGAGCATCCAGCGGATGTCTTCCTGCCGGATGATGCCATCCCGTCCGCCGACCAAAGTATAGTCATCATATTTGGGATTCTGCAGGCAATGCAGGGTTTCGATCCACAGCGGTATATTTGCGTTGGCAAAAAACGGCGGCTGCTCGCGGATCACCTGGTCTCCCACAAACAAAATGTGCTGGCAGGGGATCTTCACCCACAGCGCAGCCGGTTCGGCTCCGCCGCATTCCTGCAATACCACCCGCATATCTTCGCTGTAAAGTGACATTTCATTGCAAAAGGTCAGTTCAGGCGGAGCCCAACGAAAGGCACCCAGGTTATCAAAGGCTTCCCATTCTGCGCCTGTGGTCATGGATTGTGACCGGTAGGGAAACGGGCGGGTCTGGAAAATCTGTGCCAGGGCTTCATGCCCCACCACAATTGAATCCATCGCACGGGCGCCCACAATGCGGTCCACATTCGCATCCATGTGCACCAAAAAACGATCCGTTCCCCAGCCGTTGAGTGCTGCTACCGCAGCCCGCCAGGAACGGATATCTTCTGGAAGGAACGGTGCGTCGATCAGGATCATCCCGTTCCCCGATTTGATCAGTCCTAAAGTCACCCCCGCGTAATCAGTTTCAATATAAACATTGGTGCCGATCTCCTGCATTAAAACTCCTGTAAAGCATAGTGTTATGTTATGAGTGGTTGCCTTGATCAACCGGTAAAGAAAAAACAAAGCGGCTGCCACGCGGCCGTTTCGCTTCGACCCAGATTTTACCACTATGGGCGTTAATCGCAAGGCGCGAAAATGCCAGCCCAAGCCCCAGACCGCGTGGGGCGTTCTCGGCGCGGGTACGCGTGAACTTCTCAAAAATGCGTTCACGTTCACCAGGCGGGATGCCCGGGCCGTTATCTTCCACCCACAACTCAACCTGCTGCCTGTCATACCGCCCACCCAGGCGGATGGCACCCTCCGGAGGGGTGAACTTGACGGCGTTCTCAAGCAGATTGATCAGCACACGCTTCAGGATCTCTGAATCCGCCTGAATCACCGGCAGATCGGCCGGGAGCTCAATTTCGAGGGTTTGCCGGCGGGCCTCAGCGGAAGCCCGTACAGCCTCCACCGCCTCGGCGGCTGCCTGGGGCAAATCTACCGGTTCTTTGTGAAGGATGGCCTGACCGGCTTCCATGACATGAATATCCAGCAGGGTATCGGCCATGCGTTTCACCCGGTCCGTGGCGCGCAGGGCGATGGCCACCAGCGGCTGCAGGTCATCCACCTGCTCAGCCGGCAGCATTTCGCGGATCATATCCAGGCTGGAGATCACGTTGGTGAGTGGGGAGCGCAAATCATGGTAGACCATGGCCTGCAGCTCGCCGCGCAGGGTTTCCAGCTCCTTCTGCGCTGAGATATCGCGCAGCACCCACTGCAGGCAGCCCACCTGGTTGAAGACGATCTTTTGAACCGAAACCCGGATGGGCAGCGTTTTGCCTTCTTCACGGCAGAACAACTCGCTCTCATAGCTGATGGCTGCACCCGCCCTCAACGCCGAAAAATCATCCCCCACCGCCTGCCAATCCGGGCTGTGCAGCAAAGCAATATTCTTTTTAGACAGCATCTTTTGGGTATAGCCGGTCATCCTGACAGCCGCATGGTTGACCTCGTGGACGGCTCCCTCCCAATCGGTGATGAGGATGGCGTCGATATTATCCTCAAACAACTGCTGATAATGCGCCTGTGAATTCTCCACCGACCGATATTGCCTGGCGTTAAAAATGGCGATGGCCGCCTGATCGGTGACCGCCTCCAGCAGGTCAACCTGCTGCCGGCCCAAAGAGCCAGCGCCGGGATGCACCACGGTGAGGATGCCGACCAGTTTTTGACGGTTCAGCATCACCGGCGCGCAAATGGCGGATTTCGGCCCGCTTTGATCGGGTTGATCATCCGGGCGCTGGAGCCAGCGTTCATCACGGCTGGTATCCTCGGCCAGAGCCGTCTTTCGTTCATGCAACACCCAACCGGCCAAGCCTTCTCCCAGCAATTTTTCAACGGTGTCAAAACTGCAGGGAACCAACCGGCCTTCAAAATACACCACCGCCAGCTCCGGCTGTTTTTTCTCGTCCAGCACAATCAACATGCCGCGTTCTGCGCCCACATACCGCACGGTATTGGAGAGGATCAGCGAGATCACCTCATCCAGATTCAGGGTAGAGAGGATTTGCCGGTGGATCTGATCCAGTTCCGGCTGTTGAGGATGGAGATTGGATTTGTTCATGGTGTTTTCAGGCTTTTGTCATCACGGATGGATCGTGGCTTTACCCCCACTCGGGTTTCATCGTCCGTTTTTGAGTATAGCATAAAAGACACCGGCTATTTTTGGGGATAAACGCGGGAACGCCGTTTTATGGGCAGAGGGGAACCTGCCCGCTCACCTGACCGCCGTCGAGCGGCAATCCCAGGTAGGGCGACGGATCGAGTGTATTTGAAATTTCCAGCTCGTTGAGGTATTTACCGGATCCGTCATCCTGTACGATGGAAAAATGCAGATGCACCCCAACCGGATTGCCGGCCGTGCCCGAGTAATTCCCCTGGTAGCCCAGCAGCGTACCGGCTTTTACCGGGATCTCATGGCTGCCGGGAGGAAAGGCGGCGTCAATCAGCGGATTTCCGTCCGCGTCCGCCATGTGCGTGTAATACAGCCAGATCTGCCGGTCAGGCTGCAGAGGGTCCTGCGGAACGCGCAGGATGACGGTCGACTTCCAGTCTTCCTCGCGGGTGAGATAGCCGTCATAGGCGGCGATGACCGGCGTGACCCCCACATCCGTACCGGAGAAGATATCGACGCCCTGATGCGGGTGCATCAGCTTGAAGGAATCATTCCACAGATAACCGATGAAGCCGCGGGTTGGGAAGATTAACGGAGCTTCCTGGCACCGGGAACCGGTCTCGGTAACCCAATCCTGATGATCCTGCGGGTTGCGGATGAAGGCAATCACCTTTTGATGACGGCCCACCCGGATGGTGCGCACGTACGGGCTGTTGAACAGCACCGCGCCGGCCAGAATGCCCATCCCCAACAGGATACCGGCTGCCAGCCAGAGCTTCTTTTTCATGCCCTGCTGTCTGGATCACTCAGCACGCCGCGCATTGACCAGGGACCGGCCCAGTTGATCTGCACCCGCCCAACTTTACCCAGTAGATCAGGGTGAGCGTCAGGGTTCTGCTCGGCAAAGACAATCTTGTTATTGGGGTCGCGTCCCCGCCACAGACCCTTGCGCTGATCTTCAAACAGCACTTCGGTCACCGTACCAACGCGGCTTTTGTGGATCTCTTCAGAGATCCCTTTTTGCAGTTCCTCCAGCCGGCGGAAGCGTTCCCACTTGACCTCATCGGGTACATCGTCAGCCATACGCGTGGCGGAAATGGTTCCCTCACGCGGTGAGTAACGAGCCAGATGCGCCACATCCAGCTTCAGATCTGCAAGCAGGTTGTAGGTATTTTCAAACTGCGCGTCGGTCTCGCTGCAAAACCCTACAATCACATCCGTGCCGATCGAAACCCCGGGGATGCGGGCGCGAATCTTTTCGATCAATCGCCGGTACTGTTCCACGGTGTAACCGCGCCGCATGCTCTCCAGCACCTCATCATCGCCGGCCTGGATGGGCACTTCCAAATGCGGCATCACCTTGGGCAGTTGCGCCACGCTGTCGATCAGTTCATCGGTCATGTAATTGGGGTGCGAGGTCAAAAAGCGCAGCCGCTCCAGACCGTCGATTTCATTCAACTGCGCCAGTAAACCTCCCAGTTTCGGATAATCCGGGCGGTCCACCCCATAGCGGTCCACAATCTGCCCCAGCAAGGTGATCTCTTTGACGCCCTGCTCCACTAGGGAACGCGCCTCGCGCAGAATGCCTTCCGGCGCTCGGCTGCGCTCACGCCCGCGCCGGGAGGGAATGATGCAGTATGTGCAGGCATGCGAACAGCCCAGGATAATCGATATAAAGCCGGTGATCAGGTGATCCTTTTCATATTCAGGCAGGATCAGCTCGCCGTCCATCATGGTGTTGCGGTCAGCAATTTGCTGTTGTTCGATCCGCTGCCCCTCGCGCTGGGTTAAAAAGTCCAATAGCGGGCCAAAATCAGAGGGCGGTGAAAACACATCCACCTGCGGAAAACGCTGGCGCAGCCTGGGATGCTCGTTGCGTACCCCCACCATGCAACCCATCAGATTGATCACCAGATCAGGGTTCTTCTTCTTGATCGGTTTTAGTGATTGCAATCGCCCGACGGCCTTGTCTTCGGCGCTTTGCCGCACCACACAAGTATTCAGAATTATGACATCCGCGTCATCCGGTACAGCCGTGTAGCCGTAGCCCAGCCGCTCCAGCGCGGCGGCGGCCCGGCGTGAATCTGCCACATTCATCTGGCAGCCTTCGGTCCAAATGTGATATTTCATGGGCGGGATTATATCAGGAAAGGTCAGTTCTGGCCCGTTGCCCCAAATCGGGTACAATTCTGCGCATGCAAAATCTACATGCCGGTTTCTTCAGGCAAAAAAGGTTCCGCCGCTGGGCCTGGCTGATCGCCGGATTGACCCTTGTCATCGGGCTGGCGCTGGCCGTCTATCAGATTCCCTCCGTGCAGCACCATCTGGACTGGCGCATCGAAACCGCGCTGGTGTTTTTGCGCACGCTGGTTCAACCCATTCAACCGGTGCCCACCCCCGCCGATGCCGTTACGGCAGTACCGGTTTTAGCCCAGGAGACCGATTCTCCAACCCCGCAGATCAGCCCCACCGCAACGCTGGAACAACCTGCACCCACCGCGCTGCCCGAAACCGTAGCGCTGGAACCGCCTCCTTTTGAGGTACAGGATTGGAACAACTGCGGTCCGGTCACACTGTCGATGTTTCTTCATTATTACGGATGGCAGGGCGACCAGTACACCATCTCGGATCATATCAAACCGCTGCGCGATGACCGCAACGTCAATGTGACTGAACTGGTCGATTTTGTGAACACGGGAGCCGCTCCGCTTTCCGTCATCGCCCGTACCGGCGGTGATATTCGCTTGCTGCGCTCGCTGCTCAACGGCGGTTTTCCGGTGATGATCGAAAAATCCATGCTGATGGAGAAGCAGTTCTGGAAAAATGATGATTTGTGGGCAGGCCACTATCTGCTGCTGACCGGCTATGATGACGCTACTCAAAATTTTATCGTGCAGGATGCGTATATCGGCCCGGACCAGAGTCTTGGGTACGTCCAGCTCAACCAAACCTGGCAGCCCTTCAACCGGATTTATCTGGTGG
This sequence comes from uncultured Anaerolineaceae bacterium, assembly GCA_964532655.1. Lineage (GTDB taxonomy): Bacteria > Chloroflexota > Anaerolineae > Anaerolineales > Anaerolineaceae > JAJFTV01. Next base: position 17,852 of record CAZHMZ010000041.1, on the reverse strand, counting down.
TCTACCCGCCTGAACGCGAACAGGAACTGATCGCTATTTTGGGTGAGATTTGGGATGTACAGACCAACCGCGTCAATACACTGCGCACCGCGCAGCAGGAAGCCAGTTCACAGCCGCGCAACCCATTCGCTTGGTTCAACCTGGGTACCAGCCTGGCCGATCTGGAACGTTTCAGCGAGGCAGCCCAGGCGTATGACCAGGCTCGCACGCTGGGCATACCGCAGCGTATGCTGCGTTACCAGTTTGGCCCCTTCGCAGCATATTATCACAGCGATCGCATCGATGAACTGCTGACCCTGACCGATTACGCCCTGACGATCACGCCCAATTCTGAAGAAGCTCTGTTATGGCAGGGGTGGGCGTTGTACCGCTCCGATAAAACGATGCAGGCCATTGAGGCGTTTGAAAAAGCCCTGCAGAACAATCCAAACTTTTCCGACGCCCGTTCTGCGCTCCAATATGTGCAGGGGCAGTGAGGAGAAAACAATGGAAGAAAAGACATCCACCAAGGTGCTGCTCACCTGCCTGACCTTGCTGGCAGCCGCGTGCCTGCCCATCAGCCTGGCGCTCATTGTGGGCGCAGGTTATCTTTTGTTGAGATAGGATACGGATATGCCGCTGGATATTCCGCGCGTTAAGGGACTCTGCTTTGATGTGGATGGCACGCTGAATGACACCGATGATCAATGGGTGCAGCGTTTCAGTCGGGTACTGAAGCCTGTGCGTGCTTTGCTGCCCGGTAAAGATGAGACCCGTTTTGCCCGCGAATGCCTGATGGCTGCCGAAACCCCGGCCAACTTCTTTTACCGCCTGGCCGATGACCTGCATCTGGATGACGATCTGTTGAGAATTCTCAACCGCCGATCTAGCCATTCCCTGCGGCGACCTGCCAATTATTTGATCATACCGGGCATCCTGGAGACACTGGAACGGCTATCCAAACTTTACCCTATGGCGGTGGTGAGCGCCCGCGATGAACGCACCACCCTGGCGTTTCTGGATCAATACGGGCTGACCGGCCGTTTTGTCTGTGTGGTCACCTCGCAAACCTGCGAATACACCAAGCCGTATCCGCATCCGGTTCTGTACGCGGCCCGGCAAATGGGCCTGCCGCCTGAAAATTGTCTGATGATCGGGGATACTACCGTGGATATTAAGGCTGGCAGGCGGGCTGGAGGTCAAACGGCGGGCGTTTTGTGCGGTTTTGGCCGTGAAAAAGAACTGCGTGTCGCCGGCGCCGATGTGATCCTGCAGACCACCTGCCATATCGAGCAAGTATTATTGAGTTAGAGTTCGATCAATCGAACATCAATCCGGTTTCTTCACAATCGAAAATCTGTCCTTCTGCGGTGGTATACGTCCAGTTACCATTCACCTTTTCGAGCGGGTACTGCGCCAGCGTGTCGTGCATCCCGTTCAGAATTCGGCGGGCGTTCAGCTCGCTCAGCGTGATCTCCTGCCAGGGCTGCTTCTCGTCGATCAAAACTTTTCTCTGGCAGGCCAGTAAAACCCCCAGCGCTTCTTTGGGTTTGGGGTTCTTTGCGACCTGATACAGCTCGGCCAACTTCGGTGTCATATCGGTGGAGAGCGTTTTCAGATACTCAACATCCACCGTCTCCTCGTCACCCATGGCTGCGGTGCTGGATTGGCGTAACGCCAGCCCGGGCGCCCGAGCGATGTTGCGCTGCAGCACCTGACTATCCACATTCATCACTGCCAGCGTGATCACAAACCCGAACAGCACCGTCACCCCGGCCAGCATGAACCACCCGCGCTTCCCCACCAGTTCAAGCAGTACGACGGCAGCCAGCAGCACCCCCAGCCATACCATAAAGGTATGCGAGGCCAGACGGATGCGGGTAAAACCATAAGCTTCTTCATACAGCAGCAGACGCTGGAAGGCTGATACGAGCATCACCATCAACTGGGCAATCAGCAAGGTGGATAGCACCATAAAGCCGGTGCGGGGTCCCTTATCGGTCAGTTTGGTGATCACGCCCAGCACCAGATACATCAACAGGCTGAGCACGGCCACCGTGATCAGTTCGTTGAAACCGCGCCGGGCGTATTCCGCGTAGGTGTAGCCGGTTTCGCTGATGTTCGCCTCACCGCCGAAGAAATAGCGGAACTGCACAAAAAGAAAGACCGCAAACAGCAGATTGGTGCTTACAAGCACCACCGCGGTTTCCGTCCACCCCAGAAAACCTTTGATGACCGGCTGATCCGGGTTGGGTTTTTCGGCGCGTTGAGTGGGTTTGACTGTGTACAGGTACAGCCCCGTAAACAGATACGCCAGTACCAGCACATAAGCCGTCCGCAGCAGATACTCGCCGATATGTTCAATGTCAAAGGCCTTCAGCCAGTTCTCCACCCAGCCCGAAAAAATGGGATCTGCTGAAACCAGCAAACCGCCCAGTACCAGCAGTACCGGAACAGCCAGCAACAGGCCGCGGAACACCGGCATCACCTGCCGCAATACTTTACGGCGCGGGGCCGTGCCATTGGCAGAGGCAGCCTCGCTGCCCTCCGCCGGTTTGGAGAGATCGGCCGGGCGGGCCACTGCAGCGATCAAGGTCTGGAAAGCACCGCTCAGATAGTCAATGAAGCGGAAGCGCATCCAGTACCCATTGGTGAACGTGTTGATCAACAAAAAGATCAGCCCTAACGCCAGCAGTACGCTCAGGGTCTTTGTGAAAGGCTCCTGCCGTATAAAGGAAATGGCCGCCAGGATGATCACCGCCGCTAACAGGATATAACTTTGCGGCGCGGCTTTGGTCCCCTCACCGCGCGATAAAACCAGCGCTCCTACCACCAGCACAACTGCCCAAATGAGAAAAGAAATACCAATTGATTTCTGCCAGAAGAGAAAGTCAACCGTCCAGGCAGCCAGCAGACTGATGAGAAGAAAGCGCCACGGATTTCGTACCATAATTACCTCCAAATGTGAGAGTCACGAACAGCTTAATCATAGTGAATTTGACTCTACAGAACTGCCAGGGTCTTTCAAAAACTCTCCAAAACTGTCAGAACGCATCAGATGGAACAAAAACTCCGGGGATTTTCCCCGGAGCAGACGAATCAACAGAATGTTTGATTGTTATTCGGCAGATTTTGTTTCTGCGGCTTTTGTTTCGGTCTTTTTTTCGGCAGGTGCGGAAGAGCTCTCACCTTCGCTGGATTTCTTTTCAGCAGAGGCATGGTCCGTATGAGAACGTGAACCGGAAGGAGAACGGTTGTCGGTTGCATAAAAACCTGAACCCTTGAAAACAATTCCCACCGGGGTGTATACCTTTCGCAGGGTTTTTTTATTGCACTCCGGACAACGCGTCAACGGGGCATCTGAAAATTTTTGGGTCCGTTCAAACTGGACACCGCAGTTTTCGCACCGGTATGTATAGATTGGCATAAGCTACCTCTCAACTCCTTTAACTTTCACGAAAAAATTATACTCCGGAAAGAAGCAAAATACCAGTCGAACAATATTTTCTGATAAACCTCTGATATTTCCTCGAAGGGGCCTAAAATGTACCACAGTTAGCCTGCGCACCTGCCTGTTGACGGGGAAAATGCCTGTTTTTAGCCTCAATTTCAACTGAGCAAGATTTAACATTTGACGTCGCTATTCTCTCATGCTATCATCATAAGTAGCAATTATTCAGCTTCATTTTGTTCGTTAAAAACAAAATAGGTGGAGGAGGAATTATTATGTTTACTTCTGATTTCATTATTCGTTTGATCGGCGCGGTTGTTTTTTGTGTCGCCGGCGTGTTTATCGGTGTCACTCTGGGAAATATGGCCAGCCTCAGCCCCTGGGCCAGTGTTTTATCGGTTGAGCTGTATGCGGTGGTTTTTGGTCTGTTAGGTGCTTTATTTGGGCTTATCCTAACCCCCGCTTTCACAACTAAACCCTTCCGGATTTTACGCCGGTATTTAATTCGAGTTTCTGCACAACGTCTATTTGCTGCCATGATCGGCCTGATTGTTGGCCTGATTATTGCCGCCTTGTTGTCGTTCCCACTGTCCATGCTTCCTTCACCGTTCAACAGCATTCTGCCATTTTTTGGCGTGCTCATTTTTGGCTATATGGGTATCACCATCTTTTCCACCCGGCAGAATGATCTTTTCACCATTATCTCCTCCTTCAAACAAAGCAGTTCGCCCGCGTTGGCTGATGCCGGCGGCGGCAGCGGTTGGGGCGCCAGCCGTACCATCCTGCTGGACACCAGCGTCATCATTGACGGGCGTATCGCCGACATCGCCCGAACGGGCTTTTTACCCGGCACCATTGTGATCCCCCGTTTCGTGCTGACCGAGCTTCAATACATCGCCGATTCAGCCGATAACCTGCGCAGACAGCGCGGCCGGCGCGGCATGGAAGTGCTTTCCCAGCTTCAGAAGGATCCCTCCATCACCGTGCGACTGAGCGATATTGATGTGGAAGGTGTGCGGGATGTGGATGACAAACTGGTGATCCTGGCCCGCCAGATGCGCTGCCCCATTTTGACCAACGATTTCAACCTGAACCGTATCGCCGAATTGCAGGGTGTGACGGTTCTGAATGTCAACGAATTGACCAACGCGGTCAAATCGGTGCTGCTGCCCGGCGAGCTGCTCTCGGTGCGCATCATTCAGGAGGGCAAGGAACTCGAACAGGGCGTGGGGTATCTGGATGACGGTACCATGGTGGTGGTGGAGAACGGGCGTCATTATCTCAACCAGGCCATTAACGTTTCTGTCACCAAGGTACTGCAAACCGCTGCCGGCCGCATGATTTTTGCCCGCCTGGATGTAGAGAGCTAATCAGCATGAGTAAAGAATGGATCACCGGTCGCAACCCGGTTTATGAGTGTTTATCTGCCCATCGACGGCATTACTTTGGATTGGAAATCGCCCAGGGCGTTGAAATCAAAGGACGTCTGCAGCAAATCATCAGTTTGGCTGAAAAAAACAAGGTGCCGATGCACTCAGTGGATCGCAAACGTCTGGACGGGATTGCTGAAAATCACCAGGGCGTAGCGCTTCAAGCATCGGCTTATCCTTATTCCGATCTGCAGGATATTTTGGCGTATTCTGACGGTACCGGCGAGCCGGGGTTCTTCCTGCTGCTCGATACGCTGCAGGATCCTCAGAACCTGGGCACGCTTCTGCGCACTGCCGAGGTGGTGGGCGTGCAGGGTGTATTTATCCCGGTGCATCGCGCCGCCGCCGTGACGCCGGCTGTGGTGCACGCCTCATCCGGGGCCAGCGAATATATTCGCATCGCGCAGGTGAACCTGGCGCAGGTGATCACCGCGCTCAAAGAACGCGATGTGTGGGTGATGGGTCTGGAGGGCAGCGATGCCGCCCAGCCGGTAGAGCAGGTCAACCTGAAAGGCGCTCTGGCTCTGGTGGTGGGCAGCGAGGGATTTGGGCTGCGTGATCTGGTGCGCAAATCCTGCGACGTTCTGCTGCGACTGCCCATGCGCGGGCAAATCGAGTCGCTGAACGCCTCAGTGGCCGGTTCGATTGCCCTGTACCTGGCGTATCAACAAAGGCGATCGCATAGCAATTAGTTTGTATCCTTGTTCTGTTGGGGTTGGATTATTTGCCTCAAGAAATTATTTTTTGCGGCTTGAGAAATCTCGCTCATTTACGGACACATAACAAAAGGACATAATGAGGGCGCTATTACTAACGGTTGTCTACTATAGGTATTTATATCGTTCTTATTCCATGATCAAGACAATAAGTATTCCATAACAAAGCAGTGGTTTCGTCGTTGAACAGTGAATAATTGCGCTGGCTTTTTCTGCAGATAGTTACTCCAGGTGAGATCCACTTATATCCATCAGCCCAGTAAATTTCCAATAATTGAATTACCGGAGGGAAAATGAAAGTAAACAACATGAGTATCCATGACGTATTATCAAAAAACAATTCATCATTTTTCATTCCGCCATTCCAACGTGCTTATGCTTGGGGTCATTCTGAGATTGACAGATTCTTTGATGACATCATTAGAGCAATTAGAAGCGAACTGGATAAGAATGTAACAGATAAACAAGAACATTTCTTTGGAGTCTTAGTATTTAAAACAGAAATGGATGGCTTTGCGTCTAGAGAAGTAGTCGTCGATGGACAACAGCGATTGACTTCTACGCTATTACTACTAATTGCATTACGGGATGCCGAGAAAGATGAAGTGATTCAACGGTTCATAAACGATACTTATTTAAAGAATACAACAGCTACTTTCGATGAGAAAATCAAGCTAAAACAGGTGACGAGTGATTGGGAATCGTACAAATCGCTCATCCAAAAAACCAATCCTGCACCAGGCAAAGTGACTGATGGATACAATCAATTTCTCTCAAAAATTAAGAAAGAGGGCTTTTCGACTAAAGAGTATGTAACAGCCATAAATAGGATAAATGTAGCCTGTATTTTTCTTGATGAAAGACCTTATAAAGGTGAGGATCCACAAATCATTTTTGAAACTTTAAATTCATTGGGAAAACCATTGACACTTGCAGATCTAATTCGAAATTATGTGTTATTGGGAATGAGTTCTGATGACCAAACAGAGATATTTGATCAATTATGGCATCCGAAAATAGAAAATCGACTTCAAGAAAAAAGTTCGGACTTCTTCCGCGATTATTTGCAATACAAAGATAGTAAAGCATATAAAGTAGTCAATGATGGCAACACAAAAGAGCTATATATGTTCTTCAAAGACTTTGTAGAACGAACATTCACTAACAACAAAAAGGCTTTTGTTAAAGATATTTGTCGATTTGTTCCGTGGTATCAATGGATTACTGAAATCGATCCCACGACTATTATCTCAAAACAAAAAGATAATAATCAGAAAATTCAAGAACTTCTACGCAATATATTCCATGATATTAAAGCAGATGCATTCAAGCCACTCGTTCTCGGTTTATTGGAATCTCATCAGAACGGAGTAAATGGCAATAAATTAACGGACGAGCAATTCATTGAAGCATTAATAGTGATTAGAACCTATTTGATTCGACGGCGGGTGTTGAAGTTAACTCAAGGTGAAAACAAAGATATCCCCAGATTATGCAGTCAAGTCCGGGAGAACCCCTCCTTGTGCATCGATACAACATCAGAAATATTGAAGCTTCTATCAAGAAGCGGCTATCGACTGCGGATACCAAACGATACTGAAATATCAGACGAATTAAAACGCATTGATTTTTATCATGGTCTGAGCGGATACAGTAAGTTTATATTAGGAAAAATTGAGGAGCATGAGTCAAAAGTCTCGGTGAACTTTAGAGACAATCGAATAACCATTGAACATGTTATGCCACAGTCAATTGAAAAGAGCGATATTTGGAAAGATGAAATCGGTTCGGACTGGGAAAGGATTAAACAGTCCCTCCTCAATAATATCGGTAACCTGATCCTCACTGAATTCAACAACGAGATGGGAAACAAATCTTTTTCTGAGAAAAAAGAAAAACTTCGAAAATCCAACATGTACTACCGAAACGATGTGATAAATAGAAAAACATGGAATGAAGCAGATATTCTCGAACATCAAAGCATGATGATCAAACACTTTCTCACTACTTTTCCATTGCCAGATGAAATGCAACGTCAAGAAAATTGGAAGGTGAATAACGCTGAAACAAACCAAGCAACGGTGTCACCTCTTTCGGAGGATTACAGCTCGATCATAATGGAGAAAAAACCCAAATCAATTCTTATTGAGGGTGAATTTTTTACAGTAACAAATTGGCAAACCCTTTTTATGGCTTTCTGCCGTTGGTTAAAAAGTAACAAACAAATGGTTTTCGAGAAGGTACTTAATACTAGAGGAGATGATTTATCTGGAAAATACTATGTACCTGCAACAAGTAAAGAAATCGGGATTGCGTATAAGAATGAGCCTGATGTGTTCAAAAAATATAAACGGCTTTCCGATGGATTATCCTTCTCAAAAATTAACCCGGCTCACGATGATGAACAACCTTATATTTTCATAAATTTATCTGCGGTTACATTTATGACTAAAATTCGTCATTTAATGCAAATCGCTGACATGACGAAAGAATCAGTTATCATTGACTTGCAACCAATACGTTATGAAGAATAATCTCATATATTGTTTACCATTTACTCGAATTTTTCGATGCTTATAGATAAGTACCGACAACAAATTTACCCAAGTTGAGTGTCTGAAATCACCTGGATTTGTTTGTTGTTACGAGACCAGGATTTTCAATATCGGCAATAATTTTCCGACCATGAAACAAGGCAATACCTCCCTGTTTTCCGAGCAATTGTTGTCCGCTGTTTTACCCTATGCCATCGGCTGGTCTTTGAACCTCCGGCAGGTGGATCAACAACAATTCCCCGCGCCAAAACGGGATCAGCGCTACCTGCTCTATCTGCACGTTCCGTTCTGTGAGCGATTATGCCCCTAATAGATGAGCGGTCCACGCCGGCATTTCTTCAGGACTATTTACGAGATTCAATCCGACTTCTCCGGCAGGCTGTTGTTTCTTACCACGCCGGAGAAGTTGCTTTTTATCGGGTGGCTGCCCTGCAATTGCGCCTGCTGTTGTGTGATAGCGTGCGCAGGCATGATCACAGTGAGGATATTTCACTGCTGCGCCGGGTTCATCCGGGGTATGTTTTACCCCCTATCGATGGGGAAGGCCATATAAAAACTGGCGCGCCACTCACACTGGATGCCTGGTTGGAGCAGCCCCTGCACGGACAGAACGGCGAGATATTGAGTGTACGTCTGTTCATCCGTCGGGTATGCGACCAGGACGGCGGGGCGCATGTGGATCCCAAACCGGAAGCCGGGTTGGCCGCCTTTCCGCACCGGGCCGATCTCATCATAAGGCTGGCGGTGAACCTCATCGATCATCTGCGCGGCGGGTAAGCCGGCAGTCCTACGGATCAATAAATTCGGATCATTTTTGCCCGATTTTACGCTATAATTTCTGCGTTATGAGTACTCAACCAAACCCACTCTTATCTGAGAAATTGCTTTCTGCCGTTCTGCCGGTTGCCATCGGCCGGTCTTTGAACCTCCGGCAGGTGGATCAACTGCAATTCCCCGCGCCAAAACGGGATCAGCGCTACATGCTGTATCTGCACGTTCCGTTCTGCGAGCGTTTATGCCCCTACTGTTCATTCAACCGCTTTGTGTTTCAGAAAAAACGCACCGCGGCTTACTACCACCAGCTTCGCAAAGAAATGCAGATGATTGCGGATCTGGGCTACAACTTCTCGTCGCTGTATCTGGGCGGCGGCACCCCCACCGTGATGATCGACGAGGTGGTGGAAACCATCGATCTGGCCCGCCGGCTTTTCAGTATCGAAGACGTATCCTGCGAGACCAACCCGGATCATCTTCAACCCGAAATGCTGCAGAAATTGCAGGGCCGCGTACAGCGGCTTTCGGTGGGTATGCAAAGCTTTGATAATCAACTGCTGGCGCAAATGAACCGCCTGGAGAAGTACGGCACCGGCGAGGAAAACCTGCAGCGATTGAAAGAAGTGCATGCCATGTTCCCCACCCTGAACGTGGATATGATCTTCAATTTCCCCAGCCAGACCGAGGCGATGGTTAACAAAGACGTCGAAACCTTGCTGGAAAGCGGGGTGAATCAGGTCACCTTTTACCCGTTGATGACCGCTCCCAGCGTATCACGTTCGCTTTCGCTCAACTTTGGTTCGGTCACCCACAACAACGAGTACCCGTTCTACCGCCTGATCGATGAAAAACTACGCCCGGCTTTTCAACCGGTTTCGGCCTGGTGTTATTCGCGCGGCGGAACCGGGATGATCGATGAATATATCGTCGACCACGAAGAGTATATCGGCCTCGGTTCAGGCTCCTTCAGCTATATCGATGGAAGCCTGTATGTGAATACGTTTTCGCTCAAGGAATACGCCCGCCGAATCGAAGAGGATCAATTCTCGGTCATCAAATTCCGCCGCTTCAGCAAACATGAACGGATGCGTTATCGCTTCCTGATGGATCTGTTTGGCGGTGAGCTGGATAAGCAGCAGTTCCGGCAGAGTTTTGGGCTTTCCATCGACGCCGGTTTGCCGGTGGAGATGTCGTTTATGCGGTTGTCCGGCGCGTTCGCCGATGACAACGCCGCCCGGCTGACATTGACGCCGAAAGGTCGCTATCTGCTGGTGGTGATGATGCGCGAGTTTTTCTCCAGGATGGACAAGGTGCGCGAACAGGCCCGCATGGCGCTTGAACCGTCTGAAAAAGCCGAGTTATTGGCCGTATAGCTTTCTCAATTGGAGCGCTCCCAGCAGGATGGAGCGCTCTTTTTTCTCCGGATCGCCTGCCAGAAAAGAAAATCCAAACAGCCCGTACAGATCAGGAACTTTTTTTCCGGGTCTTTCGTCTTACACCCATAATCGAAAAATGATTAATCAAAAATCGGAGGAACCAAATGAAAAGTAAGGCTATGTTTGTTTTTATCGGGCTCGTACTGGCAGCCGTTTTATCTGCCTGCGGCACACCTGCAGCCGGGGTTAACCCCTACAACCCTTATCCCCAGTTGAGTGTCAACGGGAACGGACAGGTCTATATCGTGCCTGACCTGGCCTACATCAATATTGGTGTACACAGTGAAGCCGAAGATGTGCAGACCGCCCTCAACGACAACAACAACCAGGCCCAGGCCATTCGTGAGACCCTGACCGGCATGGGTGTGGCAGAAGAAGATATTCAGACCACCGCGTTCAATGTGTACCCCACCCAGGAATATGACCCCATGGGACAGCCGCTTGGTTTGAAGTATGTGGTTGAGAACACCGTCATGGTCACCGTGCGCGATCTCTCCAACCTGGGCGGTTTACTCGACAGCGCTGTGCAGTCAGGCGCCAACACGATCAACTCGATCACCTTTGACGCCAGCGACAAAGCCGCTGCCTACACGGAAGCCCGCAAGATCGCCGTCGATAATGCCAAAGCCCTGGCTACTGAACTGGCCGAAGCCTCAGGTGTCACCCTTGGCAAGCTGATGAACATCAGCACCTACAACAGCAGCCCTCAGCCCTACTATGATATGAAATCATACTCGGGTGTCGGCGGAGCCGAGAGCGTACCGGTCGCTGCCGGACAGATCGTGATCAGCGTGGACGTCTCCCTGATCTACTCGATCGACTAATTTTCAAGCAAGCAAAACCGGAGCAGAAATCCGCTCCGGTTTTTTTATTTCCGATCAACTCAATATGAATTGCGCAAATCAATCAATTTTATGAATATCCGCTTCTGAAAGCGCTTCACCGCCAGAGTAAGAAATGGCGCTGATCCGTTCAAGTTTGCTGATTCGGTGATAGGCAGTGATCTCACGGACAGTGCCGGTCAATCCACGCATGACCAGGCTGTGTGTTTGAGCGCCGTCTGAAGAATAGTCAAGCCCTTCCAGCAAATCACCATTTGTCAAACCGGTGGCCGCAAAGAACGTATCATCCGAGTGGATCAAATCATCCTGGGTGTAAACCCTGTTGTAATCGTAGCCATATTCGGCTGCTTTTTTCAGATCGTTCTCATCGCGCGGATACATCTTTCCCATGATGCAGCCGCCCAGGCACTGCAAAGCGCAGGCTGCCAGCACACCCTCGGGCGTGCCGCCAACTCCAAGCAGTACATCAACGCCTGTTCTTGGCCAGCAGGTCATGATGGCGCCGGATACATCCCCATCGGGGATCATACGAATCCGTACACCCATCCGGCGTACCCGGCTGATCAACTCCGCGTGGCGCGGGCGGTCTAATATAACCGCGGTCAGGTCATTTACATTTTCACTTTTTGCTTTCGCAATTCTTCGCAGGTTTTCTTCTACAGGTGCGGTGATGTCAATCACATCACGCGCCTGCGGTCCAACGGCGATTTTTTCCATGTAGAAGAACGGTCCGGGATCAAACATGGTTCCGCGCGGTGCCAGGGCTACCGTGGTGATCGAATTGGGCAAACCGAACGCAGCCGGGCGGGTACCGTCGATTGGATCGACAGCGATATCCACCAGGGGCGGTTCTCCGGACCCGATTCGTTCTCCGTTGTACAGCATCGGCGCTTCATCTTTCTCGCCTTCACCAATAACAATGACTCCATCCATTTCAATGCTGTTCAGGACCAGCCGCATGGCATCGACGGCTGCTTTGTCGGCCAGCTTCTTGTCTCCCAAACCAACATAGCGCCCAGCTGCCAATGCAGCGGCCTCCGTTACTCTGACCAATTCTAGTGCCAGGTTTCGGGTCGGTACGCTCTTATCCATTTGATGTCTCCTTATTTACTGGTAGTAAAGAACGTTTGATTGTTTTCAACGTATAAAAACGACGAAGTAGTATCCAATGGCAGCAGCCCAAATCCATGTGTCAATCCGGTCGATTACCCCCCCGTGACCCGGTATGAGATGGCTTGAATCTTTGAGTGAGAAATAGCGTTTGAACATGCTGGCGGTTAAATCACCCACGGGAGCGATGACTGCGATCAGCGCGCCCATAAACAAACCGTCCTGCCAGGTGACGGTCTCCACGCGTAAATGCCACAGAGCGCCTAAAAGGGCCGTCACCAGTAAAGAAAACAGCAGTCCTCCAAAATATCCTTCCCAGGTTTTTTTGGGGCTGATCCGGGCATTCATGTGGTGCTTACCAAATCTCGAACCAATCAGATATCCCCCCGCATCGGATGCCCATACCGCCGGTAAAGCCAACAGCACCCACCATAATCCATCCGGTAGGTTACGCAAATGAATCAGGTATGATCCCAGTATACCCCAGTACAAACTGCCCGCCAGCGTGACACAGAACCCCACCACCGCGTTGGATGTGCCGGTCTTGCCATCACCTTCGTATTTGATCAATTGCAGCAGGGCAGCCAGCATCATCAATACGGTCAGTATTTCCTGTAAAGCATTCCATTGGAAGTATGCATTAAGACAAAAAACAACAGCCCCGCCGATGGTCAGGACTGCTGAGGGAGCGTATCCGCCCCGAAAAAACATCCGCCAGAATTCCCAGGCTGCCAGCCCGCACACAAGGGTGATGAACACACCGTACGGCAAACCGCCCAACGCCGCTATCCAAATCAGGGCTGGGATCATGATGATGATGACGATGAGCCTTGTTTTCAGCATAATGGTCAGATCAAACTGCAGGGCTTACCCGACCGAAACGTCTTTCGCGGTGACTGTAGGCCTGTATGGCCTCGATCAGCTCCTTCTGGTCAAAATCAGGCCACAGGGTGGGAGTGAAATACCACTCCGCATAGGTGGCCTGCCAGATCAGAAAATTACTCGTTCGCATTTCTCCGGAGGTCCGGATGACCAGATCGGGATCGGGGATGGAGGCAGTAAAGAGATAAGATCCGATCAGTTCCTCGTTCACATCTTCAGGTTTTACCTGATCCTGAATCATTCGTTTGACGGCGCAGATCAACTCATCGCGCCCACCGTAATTGAAAGCCAGTGTGAGGATCAGCCGGTCATTGTTCCGGGTGATCTCGATAGCGTGTTCTACTTTTTGGCGTAACTCGGGGTGCAATCCCTCCAGATGGCCGATATGCCGAAGCTGAACACCTTCAGCATGCAGTTCATCCAGCTCGCGTTCAATCACATCGCCGATGATATTCATCAACCCTTCCACCTCATCTTTGGGTCGAGACCAGTTCTCGGTGGAAAAGGCGTACAGGGTCAGATATTCGATACCCTGTTCAACGGCTCCGCGAATAATCCGGCGGATATTTTCCGTTCCGGCGCGATGGCCCGCCAACCGGGGTTGACCACGTTTTGCGGCCCAACGTCCATTGCCATCCATGATGATCGCAATGTGCCTGGGTATGCGGTTCTGCTGGTTGGTTTCTGCATTCATGAGAAAATCGCAAGGTGTTTGGGGATGCGTTTCTGTTGACGGTTGATCGAGTTCATGGGAGCGTCTGGCTACACTTCCATGATTTCTTTTTCTTTTCTTTCACCTACTTCATCCACCAGATCCGTCATCTTTTCGGTCAGTTTTTGCAGCTCTTCCTCACCCTTCTTGCGGTCATCCTCGGTGATCATCTTTTCGCCTTCAAATTCGCGCAAATCACGGATCAAATCACGGCGGACATTCCGCACAGCTACACGCGCCTCTTCAAGGCGGTTGTGCACCATCTTCACCAGATCGCGACGGCGTTCTTCGGTTAATGGGGGCAGGTTCAGGCGGATGGCTTTCCCGTCGTTCATGGGGGTCAGGCCCAGATCCGATGCCAGGATGGCGCGTTCAATCGCTTTGAGCGTGCTACCGTCAAAGGGACGGATCAATAAAGAACGGGCTTCCGGAACGCTGATGGTGGCCAACTGGATAAGCGGTGTGGGTGCGCCGTAGTAATCGATATGCAGACGTTCAACCAGAGCCGGTGCAGCGCGTCCGGTTCGAATACCTGACAAGTCCACTTCCAGAGACTCCACCGCCCCTTTCATCCGGACTTCAGCTTCTTTGAGAGTTTCTTTAATCACACCATCCTCCTTCAAAGTATTCTTACCATGAACAATGGTCTGGTTATCTCATCGCGTCAATTGAACACAACGCATGATATGGGCTGCGGCTTTAAGCATACCTCATAATCCATGATTTTTGGTACGCTATTTATCCTGTAAATATTCGTCAATTGCCACTGCCGCACGTTTCCCGGCAGCCATGGCGGTAACGACCAGGTCAGGCCCGGTCACGGCATCACCACCCGCGAAAACGCCCGGCCGCGAGGTGGTTCCGGTAAGCGGATCGGCGATGATTTCGCCCCACTTCTTTGTTTCGAGGCCTGAGGTTGTTTTTGCCAGGCGGGTATCGGCGCCATATCCGATTGCCAGTACCGCCATATCGGCTTCCATGATGAAGTTGGATCCTTCGATAGGCACCGGCCGGCGGCGTCCCTTTTCATCCGGGTCGCCCAATCCGTTCTTGACGCATTCAATGGCTGCCAGTTTTCCATCTTCCCCGGCGATAAAGCGGATGGGCTGGGTAAGGAATTGATATTCCGCGCCTTCTTCGCGGGCAAGCTGACGGTCCTTCTTGCTGCCCGGCATCTCTGCTTCGGTACGCCGGTAGATACAGGTTACCTTTTCGGTATCCAGACGTACGGCAGTGCGCAAACAATCTGAGGCGGTATCACCGCCGCCAACCACCACCACATTTTTACCGATCCTGAAATCCTTTTCCATGCTATCCGGCACATGCTCTGGATCAGAGTTGGCTAAAATCAGGAAGTGCGAGCCGCGATAGACGCCCGGCAGGTCTTCGCCCGGGATCTGCATCAGGCTATCCACCCAGGTGCCGATACCGATGAAAACAGCCTTGTATCCATCGGTAAAAAGATCGTCCACGGTCTTTTGTTCGCCGATGCGGGTGTTATTAACAAACTCTACTCCCATCATTTTCAGGCGGTCAATTTGCGGATAGACCACATTCCGCGGCAGTTTGAAATTGGGAATACCATACATTAACAGACCGCCGGGATGCGGCATGGCATCAAACACCGTGACGGAATAGCCTTTTTTCGCCAGATCGTTGGCGCAGCTTAACCCGGCGGGGCCGGCTCCCACCACCGCTACTTTTTGATCATGCTGAACGGTGGTATCCACCACTGCGCCTTCTGATAACCAGCGGCACAACGCGTAATCGGCAACAAATGCCTCCAGATGACCTGTAAGCACCGGGGCACCGTCTTTGCTTAATACACATGAACCCTGGCACAGGGTTTCGTGCGGGCAGACACGCCCACAAAAGCACGGGAACGAGCTGGTACGCAGATACAGGCCCAGCGCCTCTTCAAATTCGCCGTGTTCGATCAACCACATGGCAGATGGGATGTCATTATGCACCGGGCAGGCCAGCACACACGGGGCCGGGTCCGGGCAGTGAATGCACCTTGAAGCCTCAAAGCGGGCTCGTTCTTCATCGAAAGGCAGCACCACTTCGCTGAAATCACACACACGTTCGGTGGGTGAGCGATAGCTCAGACCCGCAAACGGCAGGTAAACCCTTCTCTTTCGATCAATCTCTAAAAATTCACCAGGTATCGACTGCATATTGTCCTCTCAGGAAAAATCTTCAATCGCATAACTGTAAGAAGGTTTTCATCAAGCTGCAATGCTTCTCCTGCCTGTTACAACAAACCAACCCGTAATGAGCTGTCAGGAATTCAGTTCTGCTCTGATCGTTGTCTGGATAAATATGACTATTCTTACCCTTTAATTTTACCCCAATTACCGGGTTTTTGCACCTTGCCGCTTTTCCTGAATCACCCTTGACATTTATTTAGAACATTTGTACAATAATCACATAAATAGAAAATTCATTCTATTTATGGATGGAGGTGATTATGAATACCGGAATGTTGTGGTTTGATAACGATCCAAAAACCGATCTCGTGGCGAAAATTGTCAAAGCAGCCCGATATTATCAGAACAAATACGGACAGCATCCCAACCTGTGCTTTGTCCACCCGAGTATGCTGGATCAGAAAAACCAGTCACCAGCCGGGTTTGAAATCCGCTCATCGAATAAAATTCTTCCCAACCACCTCTGGCTGGGTATCAACACCCACAAACCGGCAGTCGTGTGACCATTATTAACAGAAAAGGCCGGCAGAACACCCGCTAAAGTAGATCTGCCGGCCTCATTTATCCATTATGATTACTGGCCTGAGCTGACCACTGCCAACCTTTCGGCATGCAGATAACGCCGGGCAGTATCCAGAACCTCTTCGATCGTAACCGCCCTCAACCGGTCAGGAAACCGGTGATAATAATCAAAACCCAACCTAAAGCGTTCCAGGCGAACCAGGGCGCTTGCCACACCGTTATTGGATTCCAGCCACAGAGGTACCTGCCCGATCAAATTGGATTTACTGTCATCCATTTCGTCCGGCGTTACCGGTTCAGCAGTAAAACGGGCAATCTCCTGTTTGATCAACTCCACGGCCTGATCCACATTCCCCGGGGCGACCCCTGCTGAAATTTCCCAGGTTCCGCTAAACAGACCTGAATTCAGACCGGATGAAGCGTTATACGCCAGCCCGGCTTTCTCACGCACGCTTTCGCCAATACGCCCCATCATCCCAAACTGACCCAGAATATGGTTTCCCAGGTGCGCCGGCAGATAATCCGGCGAAGTGCGGGTGGGACCCAGCGTGCCCATCAATACGTCGGTCTGAAATTTCTCTTTGAGGGGGATGTGCTTGCGTACCTCCGCAGTCAACGGGGTGGGATCCGGGAGTGTCGGCTGCTTCGCCTCCGGGGCATTCCGCCAGGAGCCAAAGCGTTCCTCCACCATATCGGCCACGCTCCGCCGATCAAGCGCGCCCACCACCGCAATCACCATCCCTTGCGGGCCATAATACCGGCGGTGAAACTCGGCCAGGTCAGCCGGCTGGATGGCCTGAACAGTCTCCGTGCGGCCGTCTTCCGGGCGGGCATATGGGTGCCCGGTGTAGACAATTTCTTCAAAGGCCATGCCGGCGCGCTGCTCGGTATCCTGTTCGCGCAGCGCCAGTGAGGTAAGCATCTGTGCCCGTAATCGCTCCACTTCCTGCACCGGAAACAGCGGCGATTGCAGCACCTCGGCAAGTGTATCCAGAATGGCCGGAAAATCTTCTGCCAGCGCACGCCCGCCAAAAGTGATGGTATGCGTGCCGGCGCCAAAACCCACGCTGGCACCCATGCTCTCCAGCTTTTCATAGATCTGCTGCTGGGTGTGTTGAGCAGTGCCGCGCATCAAGGCCTGGGCGGTAAAAAGCGCCAGTCCCAGGCGATCATCCGGGTCAAACAGGCTGCCGGCGTTTAAATAGCCGTTGAACACCACCGAAGGGCTGTTGA
>CAZHMZ010000040.1:8226-25111 GCA_964532655.1 uncultured Anaerolineaceae bacterium | reverse complement strand
ATAACGATCCTTCCAACCGGTGGGATGATCCCACTCGTTTGCCTTCCAGGGCATATTCTCTGGTTTCACCAGGTGAATGACGTCTTTAAAATACTGCAGCCGTTCCTCGTCACTCATGGGCACAAAGTTTTCCGCCACTTCCAGGTTCTCTTCCAACTGCGCCATGGTCTCCATGCCCACAATGATCGTGCTGATGGGCAAACCCAGGGCATACCGCAGCGAGCGTTTGGATTCATGCTTCAGCGAACCCAGCCCCATCACCTTCATGCCGATGGTGGCGATGCCGGTAAACTGGGCAAACGGCAGGAACTCTTCGGCAAAGCTTTTGATGAAGTGATCCAGCCCCGATACGGCCACCAGTGCGCTCTCAAACGGAAAACGTTTGATACCCTCCACCAGGATCTGCGGATCGGTGTGCCCGCTGATGCTGATGTGGCTTATCATGCCCTGATCGCGGGCCTGCACGGCTGCCTCAACGGCCCCGCCCTTGCCGGTGAAGGCATCCAGGCGTTCAAAGCTGTACATGTTATGCATACGCCATTCATCCACATGATCGGTTTGCAGACGTTTCAGGCTCTGCTCAAGCTGACGTAGCGCGCCGTCACGGGTGGGATCGGTGGTTTTGGTGGCAATCCACATCTCTGAGCGGCGGCGCGCCGCCACCAGACCCAGCCGTTCTTCGGCCTGCCCGTCCGAGTAAGCCCAGGCGGTGTCGAAATAACGGATACCGCGATCGATGGCGGTGTTGACAATGGCCACCGCCTCGTCCTGGGTGCAGCCATGCGCATCCACAATACGTTGACCGCCAAAGCTGAGGATGGGAAAAGATTGGCCGGTTTTGCCAAAGGGTCGAGTTTCCATAGGTATCTCCTTGTCAGGTGAACAGCCTGCTCACCGAAGTCCCCCGGCATGGGCAGGCGCGAAAAATCATGTTAATGCTATTGTACCCTGTGGAAGGAGAGGTTGTCATTCTATCGGGCCATCTGCGCTCCCGTAGCTACACCCCTTGGCAATGCAAATATGCCTCTGAGAGGTCTTCAACAGCGGCCGCAGCCATCGCAGTGAACGTGATACGTTGTATAATCCGTTTCAGGATGGCTGTATCTCTCCTTTCGACCAAATTCTACATACCGCCGGTTCGCCCGGGAGCAATTGTCCGCCTGCGCCTGACAGAAAAACTGCTGTCAGGGATCACTTCGTCGGGAAGTTTTATCATCCTTTCCGGTCCCGCGGGGTTTGGCAAGACAACGCTCCTCAGTGAGTTCGCCGCTCAGGTTCAGCAAATGTGTGAGCCGCAGATTTCCGTTGCCTGGCTTTCGCTGGACGAGGGTGACAACGACCTAAACCGGTTCTGGGCCTGCCTGATCCACGCCTGTCAATCTGTCCTGGGCGATGTTGGTGAATCCGCGCTGACGATTTTGCGCACCCCGCAGCCGCTGCCTGCCGAAACGATTCCAACCCTGTTGATCAACGATCTTGCCGGCCGGGATCTCTCACTGGTTCTGGTTTTGGATGATTTCCATACTATTCAGAATCCCGCCCTCCATGCCGGCTTGCTCTTTCTCGTCGACCACCTTCCCCCCAATTTGCATCTGATCCTTTCTACCCGCATCGATCCACCCCTGCCACTGGCGCGTTATCGGGCGCGTAACCGGCTGGTTGAAATCCGCGCTCAGGATTTACGGTTCCGCATGGACGAAGCCGCACAATTCCTCAACCGCACCATGGGACTGTCCTTATCGCCAGATGCGCTGACTGCCCTGGAAGAGCGTACCGAGGGCTGGATCGCCGGTCTGCAACTGGCGGCTTTATCAATGCAGGACCGCAGCGACGTGAGCGCCTTCATCCAGGGGTTTACCGGCAGCCACGTCTACATTGCCGAATATCTGATGGACGAAGTCCTGAAGCAGCAGACCGGGGAAATGCAGGCTTTCTTACTGCAGACCTCTCTTCTGGACAGGTTGAACGGTACTTTATGCGAAGCAGTCACCGGATATTCGGATGGACAGGGCAGGCTGGAAGCCCTGCAGCGCTCAAATATCTTTATCAGTCCTTTGGATGATGAAGGCCGCTGGTTCCGATATCATCATTTATTTGCCGATCTGCTCAAAGCCCGGCTGCATAACCATCTTTCAAAGGTAGACATCAACGGACTACATCAAAGAGCAGCCAGTTGGTATGAACAAAACGGAATGCCTGCCGAGGCAGTAGATCACGGGATTGCTGCCGCGGATTTTGCAAATGTTGTACGAATTGCGGAAACGGCTGCCCTGCCGATGATTATTCAGGCTCAGGTGCGAACCATCGAGGGATGGCTGCAGGTGATCCCGGCCGAGTTCCTTGAAAAAAGTCTTAAGCTGAACATGGCCTTTGCCTGGTTGAATTTACTGCGCACTATGCCGCAAAAGGCTGAACCGTTTATCGACCGGCTGCGGCAGTTATTTGCCGCCCCACAGATGCAGACCATCGATGCTTCGCTTCAGGTGGAGTGGCTGGCCATTCAAGCCGAGTATCTGATTGCTCAGGGGCGGCCGGAAGAGAGCCGCGACCTGGCTGTTCAAGCACAGAAAATGCTTCCGGATACGGACCCCAGCATCCGCAGCATGGTCTATGTCACACTGGCAAAAGCCTATCAACAAACGTTTGATTATGACCGCGCGGCAGCGGTTTTTCAGATGATCGTCCAGGATGCCAGGTTGATCGGCGATGTGACTTTTGAGATTCTGGGGATCTCCGGCGAGGCGCAGATGGTTCTGAAGCAGGGTCGGCTCCACAGGACTTATGAAATCGCCGAAGAAGGGATCCGGCGCCTGGAAACGACAGGAAAACATGTTCCATTTAGCGCGACCCTGTATGGAGAGTTGGGAGAAGTTTATTATTTCTGGCACCAACTCGATCAGGCCCGTGAATATCTGCGCCGTTCCTCAGAGATCAGCGGAAAAAACGGATACAGCGACCCGGAAATCTATTACCACCTGATGAAATCCAAAATCTGCCGGATGGAAGGCGATCTCGATGGTTCTATCCGGGAAATGGAGCAGGCCAGCCGTCTGGCCGGGGTCATTCGACCGGTCATGATCCAGGCAAATGTGACTGCACAACAAATTTGGGTGGATCTTGCCGCCGATAAACTCGCGGCAGCCGAGCAGCGACTTGTTGCACAAGGCTTCAGCTTTGGTGAAAATTTTGGATATCCTGAACTCGCTTCGGGTACGCCCGTAACGATGGAGTCGGGTTTGTGCTACAACAGCGCTTTTCGTATCCTGTTGTATAAGGTAAAAAAGGGGTTGGATGCCTCGATCCCTGCTGAGGTGATCGATCTGGGGGAGCGGGTTTTCAAAGGCGAAATGGTTTGCCAGCATCTTCTCGTTGCTTTGGAAACGCTTTTACTGCTCAGCCAGATGTATGCGGTTTGCGGGGAATCACAAAAAAGCATCGAAGCGGCCGCCAGGGCACTCGAATTGGGCGAGCCGGAAGGTTTTATCAGCCCGTTTGTGGAGGAAGGGCAGCCCATAAAGGAAATATTGCTGGAAATATCGAAAAGCGACCGGCCGGGAATGGCTCAATCTGTTTATCTCCGGCAAATTCTCACGGCTTTTCCCCAACTACCGGACCCGACCCAGGAGACAATCCGGCCTGCGGCAGCCAAAATGCGGATGCCGGATGCACCGGTCGAGCCGTTATCGGCGCGGGAACTCGAGGTGCTCGCGTTGATCGCGGAGGGTGACTCCAACCAGGCCATCGCTGAAAAATTGTTCATCACCGTCAGCGCGGTCAAAAAGCATACCGGCAATATTTACGGCAAACTGTCTGTTAACAGCCGCACGCAGGCCGTCTCTCGCGCACGACAGTTGGGATTACTCGCGCCTGACGCCTGATTTTACCATTCTCAAATAAGGGCTTCCCAAAACAGGTATACGAAAGTACACCTGTTTTTTTACATCTGCCGGTAAAGACACCCCTTTCGGACAGTGACTTCGTTACCTGTGCGGCATATAGTCGATACAGAACAAATCTGATACAGGAGAACGAAATGACCATAAAAGTCTTTACCACCCAACAGAGTACCATCAGGAGCACAGCAGGCGCCTCACTCTGGTACTCGATCTGTTTCCTTGGCGGTGTTTCCGCACTGATGATCGTGCTGACCGCGCTGGCTGAAATTGTGATTACCTTCTTCCCGGGGGGCTATACCACCGCAGAAACGGTAACCGAATGGTTCGCGCTGCTGCAGGATCATCCTTTTCTGGGTCTGCGAAACCTGGGGCTGCTGAATATTGTGATGGTCGCGCTGGAAATACCGTTGGTATTCGCGCTGTACTGGACGAATCGTAAAACGAATCCCTCGCTTGCCGCCCTGGCGCTCATCCTTTCGCTGATCGGAACAGCCGTCTTTTATGCGACCAATCGAGCCTTCAGCATGCTCGATCTGAGCACTCAATATGCAGCCGCCACCTCCGCAGCCGTAAGGAACATGCTGGAAGCCGCAGGGCAGGCCATGCTGGCGGTTGGTCAGAGCCACACACCGGGAACTTTTCCGGCCTTCTTTTTCTCGGAAGTCTCCGGCATCCTCATGGCGGTGGTCCTGCTGCGCGGGAAGCTGTTTGGCAAAGCACCGGTTTGGGCAGGGTTGTTCGGATACAGCTGCCTGTTGATATTTGAGGTGCTCTCTTCATTCGTGCCCTCCTCCCAAAATTTCATCCTGATTTTGGCGATGGCGGGCGGGCTCTCCAATATCCTCTGGTATATCCTGGTAGCCGTGCGGTTCTTTCGGCTTGCCAACGTAAATGCAGTTGCGGAAAAGCAATAAGGCGTATCGATCATGGAAAACACAAACCTTGTTTCAAGCATCCCTTCAAAATCGCTCTACAAAGTCGCCGCCGTGATGGCAATCCTGATCGTCGCGGCCGGGTTAACCGACGCCGTCACTTCGATGGGGATTGCGGCACAGGACAACCGGATCATCCCCATTGTCGAGTGGTTCAGTGTCTTTCAAACCGGCGGGTTTGAGGCTTTCAGCAGACTGGGGGTGATCAATATGATCACGCTATCCTTAAGCATCCCCATTTACCTGGCTTTTATGCAGCATTTCCGCAGGGAACATGCAGTGCTGGCCGCGCTGGCGCCTATCGTCTTTTTCATCGGAACGGCAGTGTATCTGTCGAGCAACACGGTTTTTGTTCTGTTCGCAGTCAGCCGGCAGTATGCCACTGCATCCACCATGCAAAAGCCGTTATTAGAGGCAGCCGGACAGGCGCTTCTTGCCCAGGGCGCCGATCTTACCCCCGGCACGTTTGTGGGGCTGTTCCTCACCCAGATAGCCGGTCTTCTGATGACCGGAACCATGCTGCAAGGGAGCCTGTTCGGTAAATGGACCGGTTGGTTTGGTGTGTTGGGTTTTGGCCTGATGGTGGTGTTTTTTATCCTCACGGCTTTTTTCCCCGCGCATTATGACGCGGCTATGATGGTTGCCGCACCCGGCGCATTGACCATGATAGCCTATCAAATCTTGCTCGCTCGCAAATTTTTCCAACTGGGACGATAAAGGAAAGTGAAAACCATGAATGATAAAATTTTGTTGACGTATGCCAGCCAGGGCGGTTCCACCGCCCAGATTGCCGAGGAAATTGGTCAGACTTTGGCTTCAAAGGGCGCTGTGGTCAGTGTGCTGCCCGTACAGCAGGTTACCGATCTGCGCGCATATCAAGGGGTGGTGATCGGCAGTGCAGTTCACAGCGGCAAGTGGATGCCCGAGGCAATGGCATTCATCGAGGATCATCGAAGTACCCTCCGGCAAATCCCGACCGCGGTTTTTCAGGTGTGTATGATGCTGGCTGCTGCCAACGAACAATACAAAAAGATGGTGCCGGATTGGTTTACCCCATTGCGAGTACAGATCCCGCCGGTGGCTGAGGCCAGTTTTGCCGGGGCGCTGTCGCCTGATCATTATTCAAAGATCTCCGATAAGCTCGGGCTGCGCATCTTTTTAGCCGCCATCAAACTCAAAGCCGGTGATTATCGCGATTGGAGCTCGATCTGCGCCTGGGCGGAACAGATCCACCCACTGCTGTGCCGGCAGGCATACCGTGGATAAGCCGCATTTCTATGAGATTCGTGTGGAAGGGCAAATTACGGAAAGCTGGTCTGAGTGGTTTGACGGGCTGAGCATCCGTAATGCGCCCAATGGTGACACGATTTTGTCGGGGATGATCGGTGATCAGGCCGCTTTGTTTGGAATCCTGAACAAAATTATGGGGCTCAATCTGGGGCTGGTATCTATTCGGCGCACCCAACAGACACCCCGCTTCAGAAAGGGATAAAAAGTGCTTTTCGTGCTCCACCAGAATGACCGTAAAGAGAGCCGGCGCTGCTTTGTGGGTTGAAGGTATAAATGGTAGTAAACAGAAACGGAGACGGGTTGAGCGTCTCCGTTTTTGTTTACTCAGTCAAGCGTCTCGCTCGGGTCTGATGAAACGAGCAGGATTATTTTGTTACCATTGTCTGCAGTGTGGCGGTATTGTTCGTCGGCTGCGAGTCATATGTTTGGCTGGATACCAGCCCGGTATTGACCAGTCGCTTGCCAACTCTGGCGGTCTTGCTCACCGTGACGGTGATCTTGACAACCGCTGAGCTTCCGCTGGTCAGGCTGGGAGCGGTACAGGTGACCGTGGATGATTGCGCGCTGTATTTGCACGTCCATCCACGGGGAGCCGTGATGGAACCAAAGATGGTTTTAGTATCCAGTTTATCGGTCATCGTCAGGTTCTGAGCGGTATCCAGCCCGAGATTTTTCACGGTCAGTGTGTACACCAGGCTGGCTTTTGGTTTGACCGGGTCATTGCTGCCGGTGAGGGTCACGCTCAAATCGGCAGAGACGGCGGGAACCACTGAATGACTTGCCAAGGCAGTTCCAAGCGGTTATATGGACGCTGGCGAAGATTTTGTAGAAGCTTGCACTCGTGAAGTGTATGAAGAAACTGGGTTACGAGTTGAAGTCAAACGACTGATTTGCATATATACAAAACCACACCTTTTGCTTGAATATCCTGATGGTCATCGTTGGCAATTGGTCATATTGCATTTTGAAACAAGAGGTGTTGCAGGCGAGCTCGCGCCAAGTGAAGAGTCTCTCGAACCCCAGTCGATAACAATTTCTCCTGGAGTTTTCTTATATGGGAAATGAGCCAGTAGTTCGCTTCTTCAGAAAGATTTGTTTGAATTTACTGTACATTTTTATCTGATTTCATTTGATCTATTTTAAGATAATCGAATATATAATTTCCTGTAGAATTATCTGTAAGAATTTCCGATTGCCAAAAAACAAAGAGAGTTCCTTCATGGATATATTACGTGATATTTGGTCGGACACAGCCGGTAAGGTTTTTCTAATTACGTTTTTTTCTTACCTATTTGGATATATGGCCTATGGCGGGTATATTTCTGCCTTTTTCAATCAAAGAGGAAGTGTTCCATTTGGATTCGTCGATTTTTCAATTGCGGACTTGATATCCATTCTCCCCATCACAATCATTACGATTATTTCGTTATTACCGAAAATAATCACTTCCACATTAAAAGCACTTTCAATTCACCTACTCCTTCCATCCATGGTGGGATTCATCATCAGATTTGCTTTTAATGATCCCATAAACTTACTCCTTTTGAAAAATCCAAGCCTGACCATCGTGTCACCCTTAGGTTTTGTTCTTTGGCTTTTTGGTTCAATCCTGTTCTTCTGGAAATCCAAATTCGTCCACAGTTTATTATCTATTGTTTTCGAGTTGGTTGGATCGATACTGGTGTTTTGTTCAATTCCAATCCCGGGTAAGGAATTTCCAAATTTCATTGAGCCATTTGCCCAAATCCGTCAAACCACGATTGATATATTAACTCTATTTATCATCCTTGAAATTATTATCCTGACTTATATATTGGGTAACACAATCGCAAAGAATGCAATCCGAAAAAATTGGATGACTCACATTGAAAGAATCGTTTTTAATCGACCAGTCTCAAAGGATTGTATACGAAATGAGCATTTCATCGATCTCTCACCAAGCCATCCTGCCTCACAAAAACACTGGTTTTTCCAAAAGAAGCTAGCAGTGAGTGCCGAACCCGAAATCTACGAATGGCCACCATCACCAGAGAGAAATTTCTATTTAATCGCGACTTTTCAAAAATTCCTACTCATCTACTGTTTGGATAAGAATTCAGGCAAAAACCAAACTATTACGCTCAATCGTGAAAATATTCTATCTATTGAGCTTGCAAGCAAATAGTAACCAGTACTTTTTGTGTGATCCTTGAAACAAGATAGTGCCGAGGATGATTTCTAAATAATCACCTTGGATTCATTGAAGATATTTTCTAATGGGTCGTTTTCACATAATTCCAGTAAATCACATGATAAATAGAACATGATCATTAATATTAAATCGAAAAAAATCTACCCACGATGTGAAATATGGCTTGGGGGGCATGATCAAGAGACTTTCATGAAACTTGCCCAACTTTATCAAGGAGAAGGGACCTTCAGGAGGAAAGGCTTCCAACAGGAGAGTGATTTGGATTTGTATACATTACCTATTTATGCTTGCAAGGTTCCTTCGATTATGTTCTTTCCATTTATTACATATTTTTGTGGTTCTTGGTTTTCGTCGGGCACAGAATTCATCATTCCATATCAACCTTTAAATCGTCTGCATGGCAAATATTGGTTATATAACATGGCATTTTCGCCCCCAGGTTTAGCAAGCCTTCGGTACCCAGAATCAGGTTACCGCCTGGCTTGGATTGAACCGGATGGTAGTGTAAATCCTGAAAATATCTATAGCCATTCAGAAGTATCAAATCTTGCATTCGCAGCTCAATCCTATTTTCTAGATGAAATTCGTTACGTTTATGATGAAAAAAAGAGTGTACGTGATAATCGCAAAAGTAGCAAACCCTCGCGCCACTCTTTTGATGAAAATATTGCAACATCTGTAAACACGAAAGAGTACCTCACATGGTACATTACAATATTCAATATCTTCTTTGACAACCTTCTCGAATATGGGAAGAGTCAGGAAAACGATAGTAGAACGAATTTCGCTACTGCTGGATGGACAATAAATCGGTTGGCGATTGACACATATGCAATTGCCTCAACTGATGCCCCCTATGTCCGCAAATGGCAATTCTTTGGTTTCGTTGATGCCTTAGGAAATCTTATGAATCATATCTCAAAAGGCAAAACAACAACCAAAGAAGATGGCAAAGTATTTGGCGTACTCTTATCTTTACCTTTTTTCTACGACAAGCTTCGACCTTCACTAGAAAAAATTCCTATACCCATAATTCGCCATGAGTTGATTAACAATGCTCAAAATATTTATGAATCAATAGATAGGATGAAATCAACCGTCAAGACAACCGGGGAAGAAATAACGATTTCCGGACAAGATTTATTACGAGCTTACAGAAATTCAAGACATGGTTATGCTATAAACGAAACTCAAAGAGATCAGTTGATTGCCCATGATGGCAAAATTCCAGATAATCTTCCTGATTTGTGTATCGCTTTATGGCACTATTTATTACTCGAATTCCCTTTTGGCTCATGAAGGTTTGGTACCTCTCTCTTGGTCTAGCTTCGATGGTTATTGATTCTTGAGGTCGATATATGAAACCTGCTTTGATCGTGATTGATCTACAACAATGGTTTTTCCGATTATTCGTCCATTCCTCACCGGCATGGCAGGGAGACTTACGACTCCTTCTCCTCAAGACCAATGAGCTGATCGATATTTTCCACCGTAAGATCCTTCCCGTAATTCATGTTTTGACTATTCACCAGAAAGATGAAGCACTCGATATGCATGGTCGAAGACTAACGACAGTTGGGTGCTGATGGAAAACTCGCAAGCTGTGGAAGAGTTGCCAGAATCCACCGCTATGCGATCGATTTCGAGGTGATCAAAACTCGCAGCAATTCCTTTTTACGAACGGATCTGGAAGCGCAGTTGCGGCAGTTGAATATCGATACCCTGCAATTGCCGGTTATTCCACCAATCGTTGTGCAGCCTGCCCTCCCACCAGCACTGTGTAGGGAATGATAGCCAGGATGACCCCCAGCGGCGCCCACAGACGCGGAAACAGCCGCGAACTGGCCTGGAAGAACAGGCCGGCCAGAATGGCGATGTTGAAACCGGAAATGGCAATAATGTGGGACGTGTCGGTAACCTGAAAGGCCTCTTCCAGATCCGCCGGGATGTCGTGTTCCAGTCCCAGCAGGATACCAGACATGAGAGCGGTTTCCAGCTGCGGGAAAATGCTTTGCAGGGTGCGGTTGGCTGCCGAGTGCAGACGGAACTGGAGAAAAACAATCGATTTTATCCGGTCTCTACCAGATAAATATTGAGGCTTGGGCTGCCCGGGTAATACAGATAAGCGCCTTTGGCAAATGTACGTTTCGAAAGACAGGGTGCCAGATTGGACAGCTCGGTCTCACTCAGGTTGGCAAAAAGGGGATACTCACGAAGCTGGTTTATGCTGATCAAGTGTTCATCCTTTTCACGACATTACGTATTCGCTTTTTGGGCAAAGTTTTGCGGGCCCGCACCGTGCCAAACTCCGCCGGCTTTCACAGTTGGGAGAGAGTAGATTGTAAACGATTTGATACGTTTTCTCTACTATTCAGACCAAAAAGGTGAGAACTGGTTTATTTTCCCACCTGGGCCTGCATCGATAAACCGTCTGTGATCACCTCAATATGCGTGAAGTCATCCAGATGCACCCAGCGCGGGTCATCGGTCGGGGTGTCCGCGCTTCCAGGCCCCTGCCAGATCACCAGCACCGGAGCCAGGCCATCCCAATCCGCCGGCGCGGTGGAGATCAAATCCGCCTCGCCCAGCAGCAGGGCATCCAGTCCGGCCAGATCCTGGCGGTCGAGCGTATCCAGCGGTACGCCGCCCGGGATGAGCAGGCTGAAGTTCTGCCAGGCAATCAGCAGGGCTGTGCCGGATGAACTGTGCTGCAAAACGCGCACAACCGGCCCCTGATCCACGCTCACAGTCTGACCGGTTTGAAAATACACCGGTTCCACACCCGTATCCCGCAGCGAGGCAGCAATCAGTTCGCCATTGCGCAGCCCGGCAGCCTGCTCATTCCACAACAATATTTCGGCAGGGAACTGTTCCAGCACGGCCGGTAAACCAGCCAGTGGTTTGGATTTCACCTGTGTAACCAGCACAGCGTCCAGACGGCGGCGGGACCACGGCATGCGCTGTCCCAGTTCGCTGTTCAGGCGGCTGGGGCTGGAACCGCCGTTGATCAACAGGGTTTCGCCGGCGGGCATCTGCACCCACACGGCCGAGCCGTCGGGTACGTTGATCACATCCACATGCAGCCGTTTATCCGGCAGCAGCCCCGCGCTGTTCCACAAGGCAACACACACCAGCGTCAGACCCGTCAGCACGGCCATCGGGCGCACCTGTTTGGACAGGTCAGACACCCGCGGGAGGTACTTCGCCAACGCGGCTTCCAGTGAGAATGCCGCCAGGATCATGTAAAAAACCACCGGCAGCCATAGAGGAATGGCCCCACTCTGCAGCGATCCGCCCGAAATGCCAGCCAGGAGTTGCACCATGCGGTTGGTATACGCCGGAAGCGCCCAGGCGACGTAACCCAGTAATTTGCCCAGCGGCAGCCATGCCAACCCGCCCAGCAGGGCGACCCCGCCCAGGATCATCACCAGCGGCTGGACCGGCAGGATCAATACATTGGCCAGCAGCGAGGAGAACGACAGTCTCCCAAAGTGATACAGGATCAGTGGCAGGGTGGTGAGCTGCGCAGCCAGCGTAAAGAGCAAATAATCGCTCAGCCAGCCGCTCCAACGCCGGGCCGTTGCCGGCGAAAAATGCTGCTCCAGCCGGGTCAGCAGGGCAGCCTGCCAGCGCTCAGCATACAGCACCAGTCCCAACGTGGCCGCGAAGGAAAGCTGAAAACCCGCATCGTGGATGAGCAGCGGGTTGAAGAAACACATGACCGCCCCGGTGAACGCCAGGCTGTTGATACCGGTGTTCTCACGCCCGATCTGCCGCCCGATCAGCGCCATGGAACCCATCACCGCCGCCCGCACCACCGAAGCCTGTCCCCCCACCAGCACCGTGTAGAGGATGATAGCCAGGATGGCCCCCAGCGGTGCCCACAGGCGCGGCAGCAGGCGGGAACTGGCTTTGAAAAACAACCCGGCCAAAATAGCGATGTTGAAGCCCGAGATGGCGATGATGTGCGAGGTGCCGGTGGTCTGGAACGCTTCTTCCAGATCAGCCGGGATGTCGTGCTCCAGACCCAACAGAATGCCCGACATGAGCGCGGCCTCCGGTTGAGGGAAAATGTTTTGCAGGGTGCGGTTGGCTGCCGAGCGTAAGCGGAAAATGCCAGCCTTCAACGGGCTACCACTGCGGTGTTCCAGAAATTCTGCATAGGGAAAGTACAGCGTGGTGTAGATGCGGCGCACGGCCAAATAATCACGATAGGAAAATTCCTCATTTTCGGCCGGAACATTGAGCTTCCCGTTGAGATAAAGCACATCACCATACTGCCACTCGCTGCCAGCCGGCAGACGAACCAGCACCTTGCCTTTTACGGGCAGGTTCTGCCCATCGATCTCCATTTCACCGGCCTGTACGGTGATCTGCACGGCGTTGTCGCGCACATCCGGGTAGTCAACGATCATGCCGGTCAGGCGAGCCTGTGAGCCGTTGTAATACGCCAGATCCCCCGGTTCAAAGATCGGTTGGCGCAACTGGTACCAGGCCGCGCCGATCAGCAGGGCTGCCAGGATAAGAGATACCGTCAGATGTGAAAACCGCCTGAAGGCTGAAAGCCAATCAGGCGGTGTAAGGCGTTTTTCTAAAAAAGAACCTGCCAGGCATACACCACTCAACCCCGCCCATACCGGCCACGGAAGGGTCAGCAGGTCAGCCAGGCATAACCCGGCCAGAAAAGCGGATGACAGCCATAGCAGGGGCATACTGGTTTACGGGATTTGCGGTTCCCACACTTCGCAGTAAGGGCGCGGCAGCAACTCGCGCAGCAGCACCGAACGATCCGCGCCCAGCACTACCTCGGTTGTCTCCAGGTTCTTTTCATCAATCTGATACATGAACTCGCGGCAGCGCCCGCATGGCGGCAGCACCGTTTTTTCACTGGCTATTGCCACCACCTTGAGGATGTGCGTCTCACCGGCGGTGATCATGGCGGCGATGGCGCTGTGCTCGGCGCAAAAACCAATCCCGCTGCTGATGTCGATGCACACGCCATAATACAGCTTGCCCGACTCACTCAGCAGGGCGCAGGCCACGCTGCCGGCCGAATTTCCGCGTCCCAACTCGCGTTCCCCCCACACCCGGGCGGCCAGATCGATCATTTCCTGATTGGACGGTACATTCATTAATGTTCTCCTTGTTCTCGTTTGGATCAGGTGCATTTTTTGTTATAAATTTCGATAATTACCGCCAGGGGTCGAAGAAGGCCAGACTGCCGGTCACGGATTCCCAGATGGCATCCACATACGGCATGCCTTCAGGGTAACGGTCAGGCTCGTAGGGCTGGTTAACCAGCGTAAACACAAACCCGTCAGCCAGAATCATGGCCTGCCGTGATGCCCACGGTCCGCGCGGATCCAGAAATGTGACGGCCGGGAATCCGGAGAGGGTGGTTTCTTCCACGCTGGCTGAGTCGATCAAATCCATGCGGTCGGCCAGCAGATCCATAATCTTCACCTCACCGTAGAACCCCATGGCTCCCACCGTGAGGCCGGGTTTAATCTCGCCCACGCCCTCCGCTTCACCCAGCACCGGGCCGCCCGTAAAATCACCGGGGAAAGTTTCGGTGGGTTCAAAATCGGTGGGGTAGAGCAAACAGTAGCCATCGGCAAAGTTGATGTACTGTTTGAAGCCGCTCACCGCCTGCGGGCAAGCCTCATCCGGGGTGGTGCGATCGGGCTGCTGCCGGGGCGGGAAGAATGTGAGGCTGCTGACGGCCAGCGTCCACACCCTTTGCAGATCGGTTTCGATATCCGGTGCAGTGCCCAGGGCAGGTGACAGCACCAGACGGTATTTTACATCATTGGCGGTGACGAAAGCGGATTGCGACATGGGGCCGAACTCGGTTTCATATACCAGAGCAGCGCCCTGTTGGCCGTTGATCTCCATCTCTTCCGGTTCGGCTTTCTGCCCGGCGGCAAAATTTTCTTTCCAGCGTCTGGCGTACTGCAGGCTGTTCTGCTCGCCGGAATTTCCGTTGATCTCCACCACCAGGGCCGGGGTCAACCGGTCCGGGGAGTTGACATCAACGCCCGGTTTGGAAAATTCGACCCGATCATACCGGTATTCCTGAAACGTCTTCTGCGTGAAATCATCCGGGATCAGCAGACAAAATCCGTTGCCTTCATCCACATACAGGCTGGCGCCTTCCACGACGGCCGGGCAAACAACGGCCGGATCAACCGTTGCTTCGGCTTCGGCTGCGGCTGCGGCCGAGACGGTCGCCGACGGTTCTGTCTCAGCGGTTGGTTCCGGATCATGGGCCTCCGGGGCCTGCGGGGCCTGGGTTTCAGCAGCAGACGTTTCTGCGGGTGGCAGCGTGACAACCGGGGCGGAGGTCGCCACCCGGAACGGCATCACACAGCCTGTCAGCATGATCATAAGGGCGAGAATTGTGAATACCAGTAAACCGGTTCTTTTCATAACAACTCCTCAAACAAAGGGGTGGTGTGCAGATCCCATCACTGCCATGCCGGCATGTCCAGGAGAGCCCGGAATGGCATCAGGAATGAAAATGTTACATGAATCATTCCAGAATGGAAATAGAACAAATATTCTGATATAATAAACCTGTCAATCATAAGATCCCCCGAAAGCACTCATGGATACCTCAACCAAACCCTTCCGCATCCTGTTGTTTGGAGATACACACATCGGGTTGGATTTCCCGCTGAACCCGCGCATTGAACGCCGCCGCCGGGGGGATGACTTTCTGCGGAATTTCCGTCTCGCACTGCAGCCAGCGCTGGAAGGGCAAGTGAATGCCGTCATCCACGGCGGCGATCTGTTTGACCGCAGCCGTATCCCGGACGCGTTGGTGGAGATTGCCTTTGCCCCGCTGGCTGAAGCCGCCCAGGCCGGTGTGCCGGTTTTTCTGGTACCGGGCAATCACGAGCGCGGGAAAATTCCGATGCAGGTATGGCGCAGCCACGCTAACCTGCACGTGTTTGACCAGCCCGGCTGCGTCACGCTGCAAAAAAACGGCCTGCGGGTGTGCATCGGCGGATTCCCGTACACGCGAAAAATTCAGGGGGAGTTCTCTGCTCAGGTTCAGCGCACCGGTCTGATGGAACCCCCAGCCGATATCCGGGTGCTGTGCATGCACCAGTCTGTGGAGGGCGCGCAGGTGGGGCCGGTGAATTTCACCTTCCGGTACGGGCCGGATATCATTCGCGGAGTCGATTTGCCGCGAGGGGTTGCTGCCTTTCTGAGCTGGCATATCCACCGCTGCCAGGTGCTCAAAACGGATCTGAGCTCCCGTCCGCTGGCATCTCCAGTGGTGTACGCCGGTTCGGTGGAGCGAACGGCTTTCGCCGAGCAGCACGAACGGAAGGGCTATCTCCTGCTTGATTTTTCGCCCACCGAAAACGGCGGTAAATTGGTGAAGACGCGTTTTATCCCCCTGCCGGCCCGCCCCATGACCGCCCTCAACGTTGAAACCGACGGTGTTCCCCCTGACGTGTTACGCAGCAGGCTACAGGCCAGCCTGGCTGCCCTGGACCCGGATTCTGTCGTGCAAATTCGTTTGCAGGATCCGGTAAGCGAGGGGGCCTGGCAGGTGCTGGGCGCGGCCAGCCTGCGCGCGCTGGCTCCGGCCAGCATGAATGTGGAAGTGTCGTACCGCAAAAGTGACTGGAACGGAGAGGATCAACCGGTGGATCTTGCGGGATAACTCAGGCAGCCGACTGATTGATTCTGCATGTTTTGGTCTACAATTGAACTGCATCATTCACGAGTGTTATCTGCAACCGGATCAACCTTCAAAGGAGAGGGACTGTTGGACGCATTCATTTCAACGGCATCCAGAGAGCTTCAGCAAGCCGGGTATATCATTGACCCCAACTCACCGCTGGGCGGATTGCAGACGTTGCTGTACGCCCGCTCAACAGGTGTGAGCCGCATGGGAGCAGCCAAAGTGGAGGAGCATTTCCTCTTTATCGATTGGGATCACACTGCCTTTGGCCGGTTGGACAAAGCCAAAGAGGTTTACCGGCAGTTCAGCGCATATGTGAACAAAGGAATTAAGACCCCGCATGCCCTGCGGATGAAAATCCCCAGCCTGGCGCTGGTGGCCGTGCGGGAAGATGCGTTCCCGGACGACGCCGTGCATTTTGCGCAATATCTTGACTTCAACCCCTGGTACGGAGGTGAGACGGGCCAGTTGATCCTGGTGGATAACTTCCACCGTGAGATCACATCACTGGTCTCATTCAGCGGCGGGCGTTATCCACGGCCCGGGGCTTTCCCTCTCCGGCATGCCGGTGAGGTGATCCGTCAGGTGTGCGATCC
Source organism: uncultured Anaerolineaceae bacterium (assembly GCA_964532655.1). Lineage (GTDB taxonomy): Bacteria > Chloroflexota > Anaerolineae > Anaerolineales > Anaerolineaceae > JAJFTV01. The sequence continues at coordinate 8,507 of CAZHMZ010000040.1, read as the reverse complement.
GGCGTTCCAGCGTACGGTCTGATACCGGTTCATTTTTAATAGACGTTCAAACATAACCGATCCCAACACGACAAAACGATCCAGCAACCAGGTGAGAGAGATGACAGATCAACCCAATCCAACCGATATGCAGACCATCCTTCAAGAGCCGCGTTTCGATTATCTATCCGCCGAAAACAAACGCTTCATCCAGTTGTACGATGATGAAATGACTCGACAGGGTTATACCTTCGGCGGTCAGATCGGCAGCGGATACTGCTGGGGCCGTTATATGGCTATCT